>NZ_LIIN01000074.1 GCF_001634385.1 Rathayibacter tanaceti
CTCCGTCCAGTCGCTCGCGACCGTCGACGCCGCGCTGACTCAGGTGCGCAGAGCGGCGCCCTGAGCGGCTTTCGCCGAGACGGAGGCGGCGTTCCGGGCCGGGAGCGTCGGCATCCGAGCGAGCGGGTCAGTCCGTGCCGGCGTCGAACGCGGCGCCCTCGGAGGCGAGGTCGGTCGCGCGGCCGAGCGCGTCGGCGGCCGCCGAGCCGCCGCCCTCGGTGATGGCGTCGGCCTCGCCGATCTCGAGCGTGCCGACCAGCTCGGCGGTGGGCCCGCCGACCAGTCCGGCGGCCGCGTACTGCTCGAGCCGCGAGCGGGAGTCGGCGATGTCGAGATTGCGCATCGTCAGCTGCCCGATGCGGTCCTCGGGGCCGAAGGCTGCGTCGCGACGCGCTCCATCGAGAGCTTGTCGGGGTGGTAGCTCAGCGCCGGTCCGGTGGTGTCGAGGATCGTGTAGTCGTCTCCGCGGCGCAGACGCAGGGTGACCTCGCCGGTCACGGCGGAGCCGACCCAGCGCTGGATGGACTCCCGCAGCATCAGCGACTGCGGGTCGAGCCAGCGGCCCTCGTACATGAGGCGGCCGAGGCGTCGGCCTTCGGAGTGGTACTGGGCGACGGTGTCCTCGTTGTGGATCGCGTTGAGCAGGCGCTCGTACGCGATGTGCAGGAGGGCCATGCCCGGTGCCTCATAGATGCCGCGGCTCTTCGCCTCGATGATGCGGTTCTCGATCTGGTCCGAGACGCCCAGGCCGTGGCGGCCGCCGATGGCGTTGGCCTCGAGCACGAGTGCGACGGCGTCCGAGAACTCCACTCCGTTGAGCGCGACCGGTCGGCCGGCCTCGAAGCGCACCGAGACGACCTCGGAGGCGATCTCGACCTCGTCGCGCCACGAGGCGACTCCCATGATCGGCTCGACGAGCTCGAGACCGCTCGAGAGCTCCTCGAGGCGCTTCGCCTCGTGGGTGGCGCCCCAGATGTTGGCGTCGGTCGAGTAGGCCTTCTCGGTGGCGTCGCGGTAGGGGAAGCCGCGGGCGACGAGCCACTCCGACATCTCGGTGCGGCCGCCGAGCTCGTTCACGAACTGCACGTCGAGCCACGGCTTGTAGATCCGCAGGCGCGGGTGGGCGAGCAGCCCGTAGCGGTAGAAGCGCTCGATGTCGTTGCCCTTGTAGGTGGAGCCGTCGCCCCAGATGTCCACGCCGTCCTCGCGCATCGCGCGCACGAGCAGGGTGCCGGTGACGGCGCGACCCAGGGGGGTGGTGTTGAAGTACGTCTTGCCGCCCGATCGGATGTGGAAGGCGCCGCACTGGAGGGCGACCAGCCCCTCCTCCACCAGCGCGCTCTTGGCGTCGACCAGGCGCGAGATCTCGGCACCGTACTGCGAGGCGCGCGAGGGGACGCTCCCGATGTCGGGCTCGTCGTACTGGCCGATGTCGGCCGTGTAGGTGCAGGGAACCGCACCCTTCTCGCGCATCCAGGCGACGGCGACGGATGTGTCGAGGCCTCCCGAGAATGCGATTCCGACACGCTCGCCCACGGGCAGACTGCTCAACACTTTCGACATGGCTCCGATTTTAGGAGACTCGGGGACCTGCTCCGCGCCGTCGGGCCGTCGAGCGGAGGCGAGGGGCGCCCCGTCGCCGGTGGCGCGGCAACTCGGGACCCGATGTCCCGTCGATTCGCGCCGCGGCCGCGGTGCGCCGGAGCAGCGCCTCCGCGGTGTCTCGTCCGGCAGATCCGCGCCGCATGCCGAGGCGCGCTCGCGTCCCGCCGCCGAGAGGTCGCATCGCTGGCGCGGATCGCCGGACGACCGTCGATCGCCGCTGGGTGGTTCCGCTCACACCCTCTGGACGGCCGATCCCGCCCGTGTCAGGCTCCGCCCGCCGCTCACTGGCGAGCGGCCCCGCCGTTCCTCTCGAAAGGGCCTTCCGTGCCGCAGTCTCCCACTCGCCGCTTGGCGGCGATCACCCTCGCCTGCCTCCTCGCTTCTGGAGGTGCGGCCGCTTTCGCGCCCGCCGCCTCCGCCCTTCCCGCCGCCACAGCCGAGGCCCTGGCGGCACAGAACGTGCTCTCCGGAGGCGGCGCTCTGCTCGCAGGTCAGCAGCTCACGTCCTCGAACGGGCGCGCACGCGCCGCGATGCAGGGCGACGGCAACTTCGTCGTGTACATCGACGGCTCGGCGCGCTGGAGCTCGGTCACCTCCGGAGGCGGCAACCGCCTCGAGATGCAGCCCGACGGCAACGCGGTCGTCTACGCCCCGGGCGGAGGCTCCCGCTGGGCGTCGAACACCCAGGGCAACCCTGGTGCGCGGATGGTGATGCAGGACGATGGCAATCTGGTCGTCTACGCGAGCTCCGGGCGCCCGCTCTGGTCGAGCTCCACGTCGATCGCACCCGTGGTCCGCGACGTGCTCGTCGGCGGCACGGAGCTGCGTCGCGGGCAGCAGCTCACCTCGACCGATGGCGGATCGCGCGCCGCCCTGCAGGGCGACGGGAACTTCGTCGTCTCGTCCGGCGGTGCCGTGCGCTGGAGTGCAGGCACTCAGGGAGCGGGGGAGCGCCTGGCCGTGCAAACCGACGGCAACGCGGTGGTGTACTCGGCCTCGGGACGCGCGCTGTGGCAGTCGGGCACCGCGGGTAACCCGGGTGCGCGCCTGGTGATGCAGAACGACGGCAATCTCGTCGTCTACTCGGCTTCGGGCCGTGCGCTGTGGTCGAGCTACACGCCGCCGGCCCCGCCCGCGCCCACCTTCGGCGACACGCTGTTCGGCGCGAACCGGCTCACTGCCGACCAGCGCCTGCGCTCGACCGATGGACGCAGTGAGGCGGCCATGCAGGGCGACGGCAACTTCGTCGTGTACTCCGGCGGCGGTGTCCGCTGGAGCGCGGGGACCTCGGGCGGAGGCAACCGCCTCGAGATGCAGGCCGATGGCAACGCGGTGGTCTACGCGCCCTCGGGCCGCGTCCTCTGGCAGTCCGGCACCGGCAACAACTCGGGCTCGCGCATGGTGATGCAGAACGACGGCAACCTGGTGATCTACTCGCCTCAGAACCGCGCGCTCTGGCAGAGCAACCGGCCGGCGCCCACGCCTCCGGGAAACCCGGGTGACTCGAAGAACTGCGACGACTTCGGGTCCCAGGCCGAAGCTCAGCCTGGTTCGACACCTACTACCCCTCCTACGGAGACATTGCACGGCTGGACTACGACAATGACCGGATCGCCTGCGAGGCGAACTGATCGCACCCGAAGGCCCGCCTCACCCTCCAGGGAGGCGGGCCTTCGCCGTTCCCGTTCGGACGGGGAGGGCCGGTCCTACCCGTCCGCGCGCACTCCCGCCGCAGGCAGCATGACTCCGTCGATCAGCGAGATGAGGTAGTCGCGGGTCACCGGCTCGCGCAGCAGCAGCACGCGGTAGGCCACCATCGACGGCGTGACCAGCGCGAGCTGCTCGACGTCGATGTCGGCCGAGACCTCGCCGCGGGCGATCGCGCGCCGCAGCAGCAGGCGGTTCGCCCGGGCGCGCGGCTCGACGATCGCCGTCCGCACCGCGTCGGCAAGCTCGGGCGCCTTCGAGATCATGGCGACCACTCCGGACATGATGCGGAGCTTGCGCTCGGCGTCGACGATCGCGTGCGGCTTGACGAGCGCGACGAGGTCTCCGCGGAGCGAGCCGGTGTCGGGGAGGGAGTCCTCGGCCAGGTCGGCGCCCCGGAGGCAGGAGAGTGCTTCGAGGACCAGCTCCGCCTTCGACTCCCAGCGCCGATAGACGGTCGCCTTGCCGGCCTTCGCGCGCGCGGCGACCATGTCGATGGTCATGCCTCGTAGCCGGTCTCGGCGAGCACGTCGAGCGCGGCGGTGAGGATCTCGCCGTCCCGGCCGGGGTCGCGGCGGCGGCCGGGGCGGGCGGCCTCGCAGGCGGCTGTGCTGGGGGGAGTGGGCGGCGTCATCGCGGCTGCTCCTGTCGTTCTCCGGCGGCCCGACGTGGGCGCGCGTGCCTGCCATGCTAATTGAGAGACTCACTAGTTCCGAAACTAGACGGTCTCGTATATGGTCGCTCCCATGACGCAGACCTCCCCGCAGCCGGTGATCGCCGCTCCCGCCGCACCGGCTCCCTCGACCCGCCGCTGGTGGACGCTCGTGGCCGTCGGCCTCGCCCAGCTGATGGTCGTCCTCGACTCGACCGTGGTGAACATCGCCCTGCCGGCCGCGCAGGCCGACCTCGGCTTCTCCGACGGTGACCGCCAATGGGTCGTCACCGCCTACTCCCTCGCCTTCGGCAGCCTCCTCCTGCTCGGAGGGCGCCTCTCCGACCTCCTCGGCCGCAAGCGCACCTTCGTGATCGGCCTGGTCGGCTTCGCCCTCGCCTCCGCTCTGGGCGGAGCGGCGCCGACCTTCGAGACACTCATCGCCGCCCGGGCGTTGCAGGGCGTCTTCGGCGCTCTGCTCGCCCCGACGGCACTCGCCGTGCTGACCACCACCTTCACCGTGCCGAAGGAGCGGGCGCGCGCCTTCGGCGTCTTCGGAGCCATCGCGGGAGCCGGCGGCGCGGTCGGCCTCCTCCTGGGCGGGGTGCTCACCGAGAGCTTCGACTGGCGCTGGAACCTGTACATCAACGTTCTCATCGCCGTCGTCGCGGTCGTCGGTGCGATCGTGTTCGTCCCGCCGATCGAGCGCACCGGCCCGCGACCGAAGCTCGACGTACCCGGCACGGTCCTCGTCTCGGCCGCTCTGTTCGGCCTGGTGTTCGGCTTCGCCAACGCCGAGACCGACGGCTGGGACTCGCCGACGACCTGGGGGCCGCTCGCCGCCGCTGTGGTTCTGCTGGTCGGCTTCGTCCTGCGCCAGCGCAGCACCGAGCATCCGCTGCTGCCGCTGCCGATCGTGCTGGATCGCGACCGCGGGGCCGCCTACCTCTCGGTGCTGATCGCCGGCGCCGGCATGTTCGGGATCTTCCTCTTCGTCACCTACTACCTCCAGGTGTCGCTGGGCTACTCGCCGATCCAGACCGGCCTCTCGTTCCTCCCCATGATCGCGATGCTCGTGCTCGCCGCGCAGCTCGGCACCAACCTGCTGCTGCCGCGCCTGGGCCCCAAGATCATGGTCCCGTCCGGGATGGTGCTCGGCGTGGTGGGCATGCTGCTGCTCACCCGGCTCGCCCTCGACAGCGGGTATGCGGCCGATGTGCTGCCGGCGCTGATGGTGCTCGGCTTCGCCATGGGCACGATCATGCCCGGCTCGATGCAGACCGCCACGCGCGGAGTCGACAGGCGCTTCGCCGGAGTCGCCTCAGCGATGGTCAACACCAGCCAGCAGGTCGGCGGCTCGATCGGCACGGCCCTGCTCAACACGCTCGCCGCGACCGCGGTCACCGACTATCTGGCCTCCCACGCGCCTGTCACGGCGACCACGGCGGCGGAGGCCGCCGTGCAGAGCTACGCCGTGGCCTACGGCTGGGGCGCGGGCTTCTTCGCCCTCGGCGCGGTGCTGTCGGTGCTGCTCTTCCGCCGGACGTCCGCCGCGGTCGCGCCCACGGCCGGAGCGGAGCCAGTGATCGCGCACTGAGACCTCGGGAGCGGACGGGACCTTCCGGGGGCCCGTCCGTTCCGTCGTCTCCCGCGACATGTCGGCGTGTTGCGGCGGCGGTCGAGACGCTCCAGGCCCCTCGGTACCGTCGGGGGATGCCCGAGACCCTCGACATCGTCCACCTGCGCACGCTCGTGGCGATCGCCGACTGCGGCGGCTTCGGGCGGGCGGCCGTGGCGCTGCACATCAGCCAGCCGACGGTCTCGCAGCACGTCCGGACCCTCGAGCGCCGGCTCGAGCGCACCTTCATCGAGAAGGTGGGGCGCCGGGCCCGCTTCACGCCGGCCGGCGAGCGCCTCCTCGTGCAGGCGCGCCGCATCCTCGCCGTGCACGACGACGCGCTCGAGACCCTCGACGCCGCCAGTGAGAACCCGCTCGCCGTCGGACTGACCGAGCCGGCCGCCGAGCAGCTGCTGCCCCGGCTGCTCGAGACGCTCCGCCGCGCCTTCGACGACCGGCCGCTCACCGTCACCCTCGATCGCTCCACCCAGCTCGCGGAGGCGGTGGTCCGCGGAGTCGTCGACCTCGCGGTCATCCTCGGAGTCGGCGGCGATCTGCCGGGCCGCCAGGTGGCCACGCTGCCGCTCGACTGGTACGCGGCGCCCGGCTGGCAGGCGCCGGAGGGTGCGCCGATCCCGCTCGTCGCCTACTCCGAGCCGTGCGGCATGCGCCAGCGCGCCCTGCAGCAGCTCGGCGCGTTCGGGCACGAGGTGCGGGTCGTCGCCGAGTCCGCGAGTCTCGAGGGTGTGATCGCGGCGGCGAGAGCGGGGATCGGAGTCTCGGTGCTGCCGACCTCGCACCAGGGCCACGTCGCCGACGGCCTCGAGGCGCGGCGCGACCTGCCCGCCCTGGGCTCGGTCAACCTCCGCCTGGTCTCGCGCCGCGGACTCGCGCCCGATGTCGAGGACACGGCGCTCGCGGCGCTCGCCGAGCTGTTCGGCCCGTCGCGCCTTCGCACGCCGCTCCGCGAGGTGCCCGCGTGAGCCACCGCGAACATGACGGTTTCTTACCAACGATCGGGTTCGCCGATCGGAACGCATCCGGAATCATCGTTGGACGCCCGGGGCGCGCCGCCCGTAGCGTCGATGACATGACCTCTCCGCGTGCCCTCGTCCAGACCGTGCCCTCCGGCGCGGTCCGGGTGGTGCGCGTCGACTCGACGGCCGCCGTGCGGATGCGCCGAATGCTCGTGGGCGGGAACCCCTTCGCGTCGGTGCGCGGATGTTCCTGTCCGGTCTCTCTCTGACAGCCCGGCGCTGACGCCTGTGCGTCGCCGGCACTGACGCCTCTGGGTCGCCCGTTCCACTCAGCAGTCTGCGACCGCGCTCCACGAGCAGCGCCGTCGCCTCCTCCGCCGCGCCGCTCCGCCGCGCCCGCGCACCTTCTCCGCGCCTCCGCCCGCCTCCTTCGAAAGGACCACCCTCATGGCCGTCGAGTTCATCTCCGCCATCAACGTCAACAGCTCCAACGAGGTCAACGGCCTCGCCGACTCGAGCATCGACGTCGCCCACCTGCGCCGCTACTCGCGCATCCTCGAGGACGGCGGCTTCGACTACACGCTCGTGCCCTACGGCTCGGCCGGGCACGACCCCTTCACCATCGCCGCCGCGGTCACCCAGTACACCGAGCACCTGAAGCCGATCGTGGCGCTGCGGCCGAACACGGTTTACCCGACCGTCGCCGCCAAGGCTCTCGCCACGCTCGACCAGCTCTCGAACGGCCGCGCTGTCGTCCACTTCATCGCCGGAGGGAACGACCACGAGCAGGCGCGGGAGGGCGACCGCCTCGGCAAGCTCGAGCGCTACGCCCGCCAGGAGGAGTACATCCGGATCCTGCGCCGGGTGTGGTCGGCCACGGAGCCCTTCGATCACGAGGGCACCTACTACCGCTTCGAGGACTTCGTCTCGCGGGTGCGGCCGGTGCGCGGGAGCATCCCCGTCTCGGTCGGCGGCTCGAGCGACGAGGCCTACCGCCAGGGCGGCGCGCTCGCCGACATCTTCGGGCTGTGGGGCGAACCGCTCGCCGACACGCAGCAGCAGATCGACCGGATCGCCGACGCCGCCCTCGGGGCCGGCCGCGCCGACACACCGCGCACCTGGGTCACCTTCCGGCCGATCATCGCGCCGACCGAGGAGCTGGCGTGGGAGAAGGCGCACCGGATCCTCGGCATCCTGCAGGGCCGCTCCGCCGCGGCCGCGAACCCGCGCAAGGGCGAGAAGGGGCTCTGGGTGCAGACCCCCGATGCGAAGGGACCTGCGAACGTCGGCTCGCAGCGCCTGCTCGACATCGCGGGCCGCAAGGATCTGCACGACCGCGCCCTCTGGACGCCGACCGCGACCGCGACCGGCGCGCAGGGCGCCTCCACCGCTCTCGTCGGCACTCCCGAGACCGTGGCCGCCGCGATCCTCGACTACGTCGACCTCGGCGCCGACCTGATCTCGATCCGCGGCTACGACAACCTCAACGACGCGGTCGACTACGGGCGCTACGTGATCCCGCTCGTCCGGGAGGAGCTCGCGCACCGCGAGGCCACCGGGCGCCGCGGCGAGATCGTCGCGCAGCCTCCGCTCGAGAGCACCGAGCTGGTCGGAGCGATCGCGTGACGCTCCTCGACGCCCCCGCCCGCCTCGTCCCGGATCTCTCCGACCGGGCACTGGCCCGGGTGACCGCCCGTCTCGCCGAGACCGCCGAGCACTACGACCGCACCGCCGAGTTCCCGTGGGAGGGGATCCGCGCCGTCCACGACGCGGGGCTGCTCACCGTCGCAGTCGGCTCCCGCTACGGTGGCACTCCGCCCTCGACGGTCGATCTCGTGCGGATCTTCGGGGCGCTCGGCCAGGGCGACCCGGCGGTCGCGCTGATCTCGGCGATGACCGTGCTGCAGCACGCCGCGCAGGACCGCGGGGTGACCTGGCCGGAGGAGCTCTACCGCTCCGTCCTCGCCGACTCCGCCGAGCGGCCGGTGCTGCTGAACGCGGTGCGGGCCGAGCCGGAGTGGGGCGCCCCGCGCGCGGGGGACTGCCCGCCACCACGATCCGCCGCGACGGCGACGAGTGGGTGCTGGAGGGGCGCAAGGGCTTCGCGACCGGCTCCGAGGGCCTGGCCTACCACCTCGTCTGGGCGGTCGACCTCCGGGGCGCCTCGGGCGAGCCCGAGCTCGGCCACGCGATCGTGCCCGGCGATGCTCCGGGCGTGCGGATCGAGAAGACCTGGGATCACCTCGGCCAGCGCGCCTCGAGCACGCACGACGTGGTCTACGAGCAGGTCCGCCTGCCGCTCGAGCACTTCCGCGGCACCCCGCGCTCGCAGCTCGCTCCCGAGGCGTGGGCGGCCGGAGGCTTCGGCCTCGCGGTCGCCGCGCTCTACGTGGGCATCGGGCGGGCGGCGCAGAGCTTCTTCGTCCGGTTCGCGAACGAGCGGGTCCCGACCTCGCTCGGTCGCCCGATCGCGACGACGGAGCGGATCCGCTCGGTCGCCGGCGAGATCGAGGCGCAGCTCGTCCAGGCCGAGGAGGTGCTGCTCTCGCTCGCCGCCCGCGTCGACGCGGGTGATCCGCAGGCCGCCGACCGCGTCGTCGTCGGGAAGCTGCTCGCCACCCGCTCGGCGATCACCGCCGTCGAGACCGCCGTCGCCGCCCTCGGCAACCCGGGGCTCACGCGGCACCACCCGCTCGAGCGCCACCTCCGCGACGTCCTGGCCTCGCGGGTGCACCCCCCGCAGGACGACGCCGCCCTCCTGATCGCCGGCACGCGCACCCTCGCCGCGCGCTGACCCCGTCACCCCTGAGGACCCACAGCCATGACTCACCGACGATCCCGCTGGGCCGGCGTTGCCGCGCTCACCCTCGCCGCCTCCCTCGCCCTGACCGCCTGCTCCGGCACCTCCGAGGCCGGCACCGCCTCCGATGACGCGGACCCGGTCTCCGGGGGCCGCCTCTCGCTCGCGTTCTTCCCCGACAACGCCGCGTTCTCGTGCGTCGACCCGTTCCAGACCTACTGGATCGAGCACCGCACCGTCATCCGCAATGTCGCCGACTCCCTCACCGACCAGGACCCGGAGACGGGCGAGATCGGGCCGTGGCTCGCGACCGGCTGGAGCGTGAACGACGCCGGCACGGAGTACACCTTCGACCTGCGCACCGACGTCACCTTCTCGGACGGCACCGCGTTCACCGCCGACAGCGTGAAGACGGCCTTCGACAGCGACGCGGCGACCCTCGCGCAGCTGCCAGGGGCCTACGGCGGCGTCTACCTCGCCGGCTACTCGGGCACGGAGGTCGTCGACGCCGACACCGTGAAGGTCGCCTTCGCGACTCCCAACGCCGCGTTCCTGCAGGGCACCTCGACCACGAACCTCGCGATCCTCGCCGCCTCCTCGTACGAGAGGACGCCCGAGGAGCGCTGCCTCGGAGCCGTGGTCGGCTCCGGGCCCTTCACCCTCACCGACTACACGCCGGGCACCGGCATCACCCTCGACAAGCGCGCCGGCTACGCCTGGGGCTCGTCGCTCCGCGAGAACACCGGCGAGGCGTACCTCGACGGGATCGACGTCAGCTACGTCGCCGAGGACAGCGTGCGCGTCGGCCAGCTCACGAGCGACGAGATCGACATCGCCTGGCCGCGGAACCCGATCTCGGAGAACGACCAGGCGGTGATCACCGGCAACGGCGACACCGTCGAGAGCCGATCGCTGCCGGGCCCCGCGAGCAACTACTACCCCAACGTCGCGGAGGGGAAGATCCTCTCGGACGAGAAGGTGCGGCAGGCCGTGCAGAAGGCGATCGACCGCGAGACCTACGCGTCGACGATCTTCGGCGCCGACTATCCGGCCGTCACGAGCGTCTACAACACGACCACGCCGTTCTATCAGGACGAGTCGTCGACGCTGGCCTTCGACGCCGAAGGCGCGGGCGAGCTCCTCGACGAGGCCGGCTGGGCGCTGGGCGACGACGGCTACCGCTACCGGGACGGGCGGAAGCTCACCCTCTCGGTGCCGATCGTGACGCAGTTCGGAGCGGGGGACCAGCTGATCCAGGACCAGCTCAAGCAGGTCGGCATCGATCTCGAGCTGAACGTGATCACGAACGCGCAGCGCGCCGACGTGCTGAACAGCGGCGACTACGACCTGATCTCGACCTACTACACCCGCGCCGACCCGGGAGTGATCCAGTGGATCATCGACTCCCGCTACGCCGGATCGAAGGCGCAGGCGGTGAACAACTTCACCACCGAGCAGGCGACCGAGGTCCAGGCGCTGCTCGACCGCGGTGTGCGGACCGTCGACACCGCGGCCCGGGCCGCCGTCTACGCCGAGCTCCAGGACTACCTGCTCGAGAACGCCTGGTGTTCCCCTTCGCCGAGCGGGTGCAGCTCGCCGGAGTTTCGTCGGCGGTGCACGGCTTCCGCTTCACCTCGGAGGCGTTCGGCGACTTCGCCGGGACCTGGATCCAGCCGTGACCACCGTCGTCACTCCCACCGCACCGGGGAGGCCGGGCACCCGCTCGGCCCCCTCGGGCCTCGGCCGCTACCTCGCAGGCCGGCTGGGCCAGGCGGTCCTCGTGCTGTGGGCCGCGTACACCGTGACCTTCGCGGTGCTGTGGCTGCTGCCGAGCGACCCGCTGGCGCTGCTCCTCTCGGCCAACAACGTCGAGCTCGACTCCCTCACTCCGCAGCAGCTCGCCGAGGCGCAGGCGCGCTACGGACTCGACCAGCCGGTCTGGCAGCAGTACCTGCACATGCTCGGCACCGCGCTCCGCGGCGACTTCGGCACCTCCATCACGAAGGGGATCCCGGTCACGCAGCTGATCGGCGAGAAGCTGCCCGGCACGCTGCAGCTCAGCGCCCTCGCCATCGGGCTCGCGCTGGTCGGCGGCACGGCGCTCGCCTACCTGGCGGCGTACGTCCAGTGGAAGCCGCTCAAGGTGGTGCTCAGCCGCCTGCCGTCCGCGGGAGTCGCGTTCCCCGGGTTCTGGATCGGCCTGCTGCTCATCCAGTTCTTCGCCTTCACCCTGCACCTGCTGCCCTCCACGGGCAGCGCGACTCCGGCGTCCCTGATCCTGCCGGCGGTGACGATGGCGATCCCCACCTCGGCGATGCTCGCCCAGGTGCTGACCCGCAGCTTCGCCGACGTCGAGCGGGAGGCGTACATCACGACCGCGCGCGCCACCGGGCTCTCCCGCGCGGCGGTGCAGTGGCGGCACGCGTTCCGCAACGCCTCGCTGCCGACGCTGACGATCCTCGGCATCCTGGCCGGCAACACCGTCACCGGCGCGATCGTCGCCGAGACGATCTTCGCCCGGCAGGGCATCGGCACGCTCGCCCAGGAGTCGGTGCTCACCCAGGACGTGCCGGTGGTCCAGGCGATCGTGGTGCTGGCCGCGGCCGTCTTCGTCGGGATCAACCTCCTCGTCGACCTGCTCTACCCCCTCCTCGATCCGCGCATCACCACGACAGCGAAGGCGAGCCGGCCATGACGCTCGAACTGACCCGACCCGAGACCGCCGTCCCGGTCGCCTCCGAACCCCGTGAGCGCGCCGCCCACGGGAGGAGCGCCCGGCGCCTGCGGACGCTCCGGCTCCTCCTCCGCCGCCCCGGATTCGTCATCGCGCTCGCCTTCGTCGTCTTCGTGCTGGCGTCGGCGATCGCACCTGCGCTCTTCACCGGCTACGACCCGTACGCGACGGCTCCGGTCGACAAGCTGCAGGCGCCCAGCGCCGCGCACCTCTTCGGCACCGACGAGCTCGGCCGCGACCTGTTCGCGCGGGTCCTGCACGGCGGGGCCCTGACCATCCAGGCCACGGTCATCGCGATCGCGATCGCCCTGGTCGGCGGTCTCGCACTCGGGGTCGTCTCGGGCTACGCGGGCGGAGTCGTCGACGCCGTCATCATGCGGATCGTCGACGTGCTGCTCGCCATCCCCGGGCTGCTGCTGGCGCTCGCCATCGTCACCGCCATCGGCTTCGGCACGCTGCCGGTGGCGCTCGCCGTGGGCATCGGGATCCTGCCGGGATTCGCGCGGACCACCCGCGCCGAGGTGCTGCGGGTGAAGACGCTGCCCTACGTCGAGGCCGCGCGCACCGGAGGCGCCACCCGGCTCCGCCTCCTCGTGCGGCACGTGCTGCCCAACTCGTGGGGCCCGGTCGCCGTGCTGGCGGTGCTCGATCTCGGCACCGCGATCATCGCGGTGGCGGCGCTGAGCTTCCTCGGCTTCGGCGCGGCGCCTCCCGCGGCGGAGTGGGGCACCCTCATCTCGAGCGGCCGCAACTACCTGGTGACGAGCCCCTGGCTCTCGCTGCTCCCGGGACTGTTCGTCGGACTCCTGGTCTTCTCGCTGAACCACGTGGCGAAGACCGTCGAGGAGGTGCGGTCGTGAGCGCGCTCGTGCGGCTCGAGGGCCTCTCGGTCGCCTACGGCGAGCAGACCGTGGTGCACGAGGTCTCGCTCGAGATCGCACCGGGCGAGATCGTGGCCGTGGTCGGCGAGTCGGGGTCGGGCAAGTCGACGACCGCGAACGCCGTGCTCGGTCTGCTGCCGGCGAACGGCCGGATCACCGGCGGCTCGATCGAGATCGCGGGGGACGACGTGACGCACGCCTCCGAGAAGGAGCTGCGACGCCTCCGCGGCCGGGTCGTGGGTCTCGTGCCGCAGGACCCGATGGTCGGGCTCGACCCGACCCTCCGGATCGGCGCGCAGGTCGCCGAGGCCGTGCGCCTGCGCGGTGTCGACCGCCGGTCTGTCGACGCCGAGGTGCTCGAGGCGCTCCGGCAGGCGGGGATCGACGATCCGGAGCTGCGGGCGAGGCAGTACCCGCACGAGCTCTCCGGGGGCCTGCGCCAGCGTGCGCTGATCGCGATCGCCCTCGCGGGGAAGCCGCGGCTGATCATCGCCGACGAGCCCACCTCCGCCCTCGACGTGACGGTGCAGAAGCGGATCCTGGACCACCTGCAGTCGCTCGTCCGCGAGCAGGGGATCGCGCTGCTGATCATCACGCACGACCTCGCCGTCGCGGCCGACCGGGCCGACCGCGTGCTCGTGATGCGCGCCGGCCGGGTGCTCGAGCAGGGTCCGCCCGCCGAGATCCTCGTCGCGCCGCGCGAGGAGTACACCCGCGCCCTGATCGCCGCGGCGCCCGGTCTGGGTCGCGGTCGCGGGCGGGTCGTGCCGCGCTTCGAGCACGTCGCTCCGGCCCCCGAGATCCTGCGGATCGAGAACGTCGTCAAGGAATTCGCGCTCCCCGGGAGGCGCGGCGGCGGTTTCCGCGCGTCGACGACGTGTCGTTCTCGGTGCGCGCCGGGCAGACGCTCGCTCTGGTGGGGGAGTCGGGATCGGGCAAGACGACGGCGCTCCGGATCGCCCTCGGACTCGAGCGCGCGTCGAGCGGTCGGGTCCTCGTCGAGGGAGCCGATCTCACCGCCGCCCGCGAGAAGCAGTGGCGGCCGCTCCGGCGCCGCATCCAGCTGGTGCACCAGAATCCGTTCGCAGCGCTCGATCCGCGGTTCACGGTTCTCGAGTCGGTAATCGAGCCGCTCGTGCCTTCGGAGTAGGCGACCGCGTCACCCGACTCGCGCGCGCGCACGAGCTGCTCGACCGGGTCGGGCTGCCCGACTCCTTCCTCTCCCGCCTGCCCGCCGAGCTCTCGGGAGGTCAGCGGCAGCGGGTGGCGATCGCCCGGGCGCTCGCGCTCGGCCCCGACCTCGTCCTGCTCGACGAGCCGGTGTCGGCGCTCGATGTGTCGGTGCAGGCGCAGATCCTCGAGCTGCTGGTCGAGCTGCAGCGCGACCTCGGCGTCGCCTACCTCTTCATCTCGCACGACCTCGCGGTCGTCGCCGAGGTCTCCCACGAGATCGTGGTGCTGAACCGCGGCCGGGTCGAGGAGGCGGGCAGCACCTCCCGCGTCTTCCGCTCGCCCGAGGCGGAGTACACCAGGACGCTGCTCGCGGCGATCCCCGGGGCTGCAGCGGTGGTCTCGTGAGCGCGCGCTTCCTCGTGATCGGCGGAGGCGCCGTCGGCTCCGTGGTCGCGGCGCAGCTGCACCTGGCGGGGCAGGACGTCGTCCTGATCGCGCGCGGTGAGCACCTCCGCCTGGTCCGGGACCGCGGGCTGCGCCTCCGACGGCCGGCGGGCGACGAGACCGTGCGCGTGCCGGTCGCGGGCACCCCCGCGGAGGCGGCACCGCGGCGCGGGGACGTCCTCGTTTTGACCGTGAAGGCGCAGGACGCCGAGGCGGCGCTCGCCGAGTGGGCGTGGACGCCGCTGGCCGGCGGGGGAGCGGCCAGCGAGCTGCCGGTGCTCACCTTCCAGAACGGGCTCGCCGCCGAGGACCTGGCGCTCCGCCGCTTCTCCGACGTGCTCGGCGTCTCGATCGGCATCGCGGCCAGCTTCCTGACGCCCGGAGAGGTCGTGTCGCCGTCGTTCCCGACGGTCGGCGTGCTGTGGATCGGGCGCCACCCCGACTCCGAGGATCCCCGGGCCGAGGCGCTCGCCGCGACGTTCCGCGACGCCGGCTTCGCCGCCCGAGCCGTGGCCGACATCGGCGCGTGGAAAGCCCGCAAGCTGCTCGCCAACGCCGTGAACGGCCTCGACCTCTTCACCGGCTCCGACAGTGAGCACGCCGCCGCCCGCGAGGCCCTCGTGGCGGAGGCGCGCCTCGCGCTCACCGCGAACGGCCGCGCGATCGCTGATGACGACGGCACCCGCCTCCGCGTCGACCCCGTGCCCGGCCACACCCCCGGCCGCCTCTC
>NZ_LIIN01000075.1 GCF_001634385.1 Rathayibacter tanaceti
CGGCCAGCTCTCGTCCGGCGCGGTCGATGCGGGAGGGGAGTGCCCGC
Organism: Rathayibacter tanaceti; assembly: GCF_001634385.1. Classification (GTDB taxonomy): domain Bacteria; phylum Actinomycetota; class Actinomycetes; order Actinomycetales; family Microbacteriaceae; genus Rathayibacter; species Rathayibacter tanaceti. The sequence continues at coordinate 48 of NZ_LIIN01000075.1, forward strand.
CCGTCCTCCGTGGCTCCGCCCCAGTCGTCGGAGGCGGCGAACACGGTGGTCGAGAGCGGAGCCGCGTGCAGGTAGCTGAACAGCGGGCGCATCGCGTAGTCCACGGCGAGGGAGTGCCGGGGCGAGCCACCGGTGGCCGCGAGCAGCACGGGCAGACCGCGCAGCGCCTCCGTGTCGAGTACGTCGACGAACGATTTGAACAGGCCGCTGTAGCTGGTGGTGAAGATCGGCGTCACGGCGATCAACCCGTCGGCGCCGGCGACCGCGTCGAGCGCGGTCTGCAGCGCCGGGCTCGCGAAGCCGGTGAGGAGGTTGTTGGTGATGTCGTGCGCGAGGTCGCGCAGCTCGACGACGCTCCGCTCGACGGCGAAGCCCTGCTCGGCGAGGGCGCTCTCGGTCGCTGCGCTCAGGCGGTCGGCGAGCAGCCGGGTCGAGGACGGCTGGCTGAGGCCGGCCGACACGACGGCGATCCTGCGGGTGTCCATGCGGGTCTCCTGACTAAACGGTGACGGGCTCGGGCTGAGCGTCGCGCGCGGCCACGAGGGAGGAGTGGGTGGGGGCGTCGGGCACGTGCGACGGGCGGCCCTCGGCGAATCCGGCGCGCAGAGCGGGCAGGATCTCGCCGAGCATGTCCATCTGCTCGAGGACCGTCTTCAGCGGGAGTCCCGCGTGGTCCATCAGGAACAGCTGGCGCTGGTAGTCGCCGACGTACTCGCGGAAGCCCAGAGTGCGGTCGATGATCTCCTGCGGGGAGCCGACCGTGAGCGGGGTCTGCTCGGTGAACTCCTCGAGCGAGGGGCCGTGGCCGTAGACGGGCGCGTTGTCGAAGTAGGGGCGGAACTGGGCGACCGCATCCTGGGAGTTGCGGGCCAGGAAGATCTGGCCGCCGAGGCCGACGATGGCCTGGTCCGCGGACCCGTGCCCGTAGTGCTCGAAGCGCTGTCGGTAGAGCTGCACCATCTTCTGCGTGTGCGAGGCCGGCCAGAAGATGTGGTTCGAGAAGAAGCCGTCGCCGTAGTAGGCGGCCTGCTCGGCGATCTGCGGCGAGCGGATCGAGCCGTGCCAGACGAACGGAGCGACCCCGTCGAGCGGGCGCGGCGTCGACTGGAAGCCCTGGAGCGGCGTACGGAACTGCCCCTGCCAGTCGACGTACTCCTCCGTCCAGAGCCGGTGCAGCAGGTCGTAGTTCTCGATCGTCAGCTCGATGCCCTGGCGGATGTCCTTGCCGAACCACGGGTAGACCGGGCCGGTGTTGCCGCGGCCGAGCATCACGTCGACGCGGCCGCCGGCGAGGTGCTGGAGCATCGCGTAGTCCTCGGCGAGCTTCACCGGGTCGTTCGTGGTGATCAGTGCCATCGCGGTCGAGAGCTGGATGCGCTCGGTCTTCGCGGCGAGGTAGCCGAGAGTGGTGGTGGGGGAGGAGGACCAGAACGGCGGGTTGTGGTGCTCGCCCAGGGCGAAGACGTCGAGGCCGATCTCCTCGGCCTTCAGTGCGATCGCGAGGGTCGCCTGGATCTTCTCGGACTCCGACGGGGTCCGTCCGGTCGTGGGGTCGGTCGTGATGTCGCTCACCGTGAAGATGCCGAACTGCATCGGGCGCTCCTTCTGTCCTCCGGCCCCGCGGGGCCAGGTCCATGCGTTTGCATGTACATGGCGGTACAACCACGCGCGGCCGGATCTATTCCCGGCTCAGGTCCCGGCTCAGGGATGCGTCAGCGACGGGATGCGTGCGACACCATCCACGACGTCTCGGGCGAATCCAGTGGTCTCGTCGTCGAGGGCGACGAGAGTGTCGCGAGCATCCTCGAAGGCTCCGACCATGTCGTGACGAAGCCGACGGACTTCGTCGATGGCCCGACCGGCATCCACTCCGAGCTTGCGCGCCTCTGTGGCGAACCCTGTTTCCGACATGGCGTCGAAGCGGTACTCGCCATCCACCGACATCGCCGCCTGCGGAGGCTGTCCCCTGTCACCGAACCGCAACTGATCGTCGAGGTACGGAGCAATGGTGTTCAGGTCGTACAACGGGGCCAGTCGCACGCGAGATCCCTCGAGCATGATCGAATAATTCTTGATATGGGCGTCGGTACAGTATGCAACGCTGTTGAAAGCGACGCCACAGAAAAAGTCCCAGGCGATCACTGCTCTTTCTGCCTCATCGAGTGCCAGAGAATGCACAAGGGATGCTACAGCGGCGATACCGGGCCCGCCTTCTCTTCGCTGGTACTTCTTGGCGGGATCGGTCGACAAGGCCTGTCCCAGGTCCTCCTGATGCAATCGCCGAACGATTCCATCCGCCCCGTGCTCTCGGTCGTAGCGTTCCGAGACGAAGACGCGGTGTGGCCCGATCTGCTGCATCCAGAACGTGGCAGTGGTGAGGCCCAGGCTGCTCGCTGCTGTCGATGTCAGGTATTCGACGACGTCGACGCGCCTGAACCCGTCCGGTGGAACCGGCTTGAGGATGTGGGTCGTCGGCGTTGCACCCAGCGCACGGGCCCACTCTCCTTGATAGCGAACGAGCGCGATCTTGGGTTGTGCTCCGGGAAGCGAGAATCGCTGGTCGAGGCGCGCGTCCGGAGTCCCGTCTCGGTATTCGTCGAGGACCAGGCGAAGCTGTTCGGCGACGTCCTCGTCTTTCAGAGTCTTTCTCGCGTTCCGGTCGCGTCCGTGCCGGTAGATGCTTCTCCGGGGGGAAGGAGCTGAACGGCTCCCGGGGCGTCGGATCCCGTATGCTCAAGAATGGCGAACGGATTTCTGGGATTGACGTCGAAACGTCGAGCAATGGCGCTTCGCGCCGCGTCGTTGTCCGGAATGAGCCCGGTGAGCCAGGGGAGCACTTTGCGCTTGTTGTGCCGCTCCACGGCTTTGCTCATCGATAACGAAAGGGGAGTGCTCAATGGGTCACTTCTGTAGTCTCTGTCGTAGACGAAGACTGTGTTCCCGGTGCTCTCCTGGAGGAATGTGCCAGCCTTTCTGCCGTCGAGGTAGGCGACGAGCTCACGCGCGGTGGGCATCGAGCGCTGTCTCTTCGAGGCCGTAGCCCAGTGCTCTGAGCACGTCGAGCACCGCACCGACACGCGCATTGGGATTACCTCGCTCGAACTCGTTCACCCACTTGCGGGAGAGCCCTGCGCGTCGAGCCAGCTCGGCCTGGCTGAGCCCGGCGTCCTCCCGCATCGAGACGACCAACTGCCGGAGGTCGTTGACTCCACTGAACATCTGCCATCTCCTTCTCGAGGGTAACCCTTCGGCTACTCGCAGTAGTGTAACCCATCAGTACCACCCTGACGTAACCGAACGTTCCCACCATCCAGGGTGATCGAACGGTTACAACCCGAGTGTCGGAGTGCCGCACGCGCGACCCGATGTGGTCGAGGCAGGCGTCTCGACGAGCCCGCCGCCGCCCGAAACATCCCCGCAATACGGCCCGCACTAGAGTCGTGCCATGGGTGACCTCTTCGACGGATACGGGTCCCAGAAGGTCGAGCGGCCCGCCGGGGGCGCCACTCCCTGGGACGAGATGTTCGCCGATGTCGCGGCGGCCGGCGGCCCCGACGGCGTCCGCGGCGCCTACCGCGACATCTACTCGTCGCTCGCGCGGATGACCCAGGAGGAGCTGCGCGGCAGGACCGACGCGCTCGCCTCCTCCTACCTCGCGCAGGGCGTCACCTTCGACTTCGCGGGGGAGGAGCGGCCCTTCCCGCTCGACGCAGTGCCCCGGGTCATCGAGCACACCGAGTGGAACGAGGTGCAGAGCGGCATCAAGCAGCGGGTCCGGGCCCTCGAGGCGTTCCTCGCCGATGTCTACGGTGCGCAGAACGCGGTCGCCGACGGAGTGATCCCGGCCGGCCTGATCTCGAGCTCGAGCCACTTCCACCGCCAGGCCGCGGGCATCGTCCCGGCCAACGGCGTGCGGATCCAGGTGTCCGGCATCGACCTGATCCGCGACGAGGTCGGCGGTTGGCGGGTCCTCGAGGACAACGTGCGGGTGCCGTCGGGAGTCTCCTACGTCATCTCGAACCGCCGGGTGATGGCGCAGACCCTTCCCGAGCTGTTCGTCTCGATGCGCGTGCGCCCGGTCGGCGACTACCCGAACCGGCTGCTGCAGGCCCTGCGTGCCTCCGCCCCCGAGGGCGTCGACGACCCGACCGTCGTCGTGCTCACGCCCGGCGTCTACAACTCCGCCTACTTCGAGCACACCCTGCTCGCCCGCCTGATGGGAGTCGAGCTGGTCGAGGGCCGAGACCTGTTCTGCACCGGCGGCAAGGTGTTCATGCGCACCACGTCCGGCCCCACGCGGGTCGACGTGATCTACCGCCGTGTCGACGACGAGTTCCTCGACCCGCTGCAGTTCCGCGCCGACTCGATGCTCGGCTCCCCGGGTCTGATGCTCGCGGCGAGGCTGGGCACCGTCACCATCGCGAACGCGGTCGGCAACGGCGTCGCCGACGACAAACTCGTCTACACCTACCTGCCCGATCTCATCCGCTACTACCTCTCGGAGGAGCCGGTGATCAAGAACGTCGACACCTGGCGCCTGGAGGACCCGGGGGCGCTCGAGGAGGTGCTCGACCGGCTCGACGAGCTCGTCGTCAAGCCGGTCGACGGCTCCGGCGGCAAGGGCCTGGTCGTCGGCCCCGCGGCCTCGGCCAAGGAGCTGGCCGAGCTGCGCTCGCGCCTCCAGGCCGATCCGCGGGGCTGGATCGCCCAGCCTGTCGTGCAGCTCTCGACCATCCCCACGCTCGTCGACGACGGGATGCGCCCGCGCCACGCCGATCTGCGGCCCTTCGCGGTCAACGACGGCACCGACGTCTGGGTGCTGCCAGGGGGCCTCACCCGGGTGGCGCTGCCGGAGGGCCAGCTGGTCGTCAATTCCTCGCAGGGCGGCGGCTCGAAGGACACCTGGGTGGTCGGTCTCGACGATCAGCGGCCCGAGCCCGAGTCGCGCGACATCCAGGCGCTCGTCGCCGAGCAGGCCGCGGTGACCAGCTCGATCCCGATCGTCTACCCGCTGAACCACACCCCCGACCACTCGCCGCAGGACGCACCGAGCACCGACCAGGACCAGCAGCAGCAGCAGGCGCGCGCGGTGGGGGAGGACGACTGATGCTCTCCAGGATCGCCGAGTCGCTCTTCTGGATCGGCCGCTACATCGAGCGCTCCGACGGCACCGCCCGCATCCTCGACGTGCACCTCCAGCTCCTGCTGGAGGACCCGTGGATCGACGAGGACACCGCCTGCCGCTCCCTCCTGTCGGTGATGGGCTCGACCCCGCCCGACGACCTGCGCGAGATCACCCGCGCCGACGTGCTGGCGATCCTCGCGATCGACCGCACGAACTCTGCCTCCATCGCCTACTCGCTCGGCGCCGCCCGCGAGAACGCCCGGCGGGCGCGCGAGATCGTCTCGACCGAGCTGTGGGAGTGCCTCAACACCACGCGCACCCGGATGCCGCGCCGCGTCTCGGGAGAGCGCGTCTCGGAGTTCTTCGGCTGGGTGCGCGAGCGTTCGGCGCTCGCCGTGGGGATCATCGAGTCGGCGACTTCGCGCGATGAGGCCTGGCAGTTCTTCACCCTCGGCCGCTCGATCGAGCGCGCCGACATGACGGCCCGACTGCTCGCCACCCGGTCGTTGACCGAGGCGAGCGGTCCCTCCTGGACCACGATCCTCCGCTCCTGCGGCGCCTACGAGGCCTACCTGCGCACCTACCGAGGAGTGCCGAGCGCGCGCAATGCGGCCGAGTTCCTCCTCCTCGACCGTCTGTTCCCGCGTTCGATCCTCTTCTCGGTCTCCCGGGCGGAGGCGTGCATGCGCGACATCGAGCCGCGCACCGGCCGCATCGGCCACTCGGGCGACGCGCAGCGCGTGCTCGGGCGGATCCGCAGCGAGCTGGAGTTCCGGCCCATCACCGACATCCTCGTGGACCTCCCGCGGCACATGGACAGCGTGCAGGAGGCGACCTCGGCCGCGTCCGAGGCGATCCGCCAGCGGTACTTCCCCACCAATGTCATGCCGAGCTGGATCGGGGAGGCGCTGTGAGCAGGCTGCGCATCAGGCACACCACGGGCTTCACCTACGCGGGCGATGTCGTCGCCTCCTACAACGAGGCGCGGATGCTGCCCGCCTCCTCCGACGGGCAGCTCGTGCTGTTCTCGAACCTCGACATCCGCCCGGTCACGTCCGTGCACGCCTACACCGACTACTGGGGGACCCGCGTCTCGTCGTTCGATGTGCTCGACGCGCACCGTGAGCTCTCGCTGACGGCGACGTCGCTCGTCGAGGTGCGGCCGAAGCAGCATCCCGACCACCCCTACGGCTGGGAGCAGCTGGTCGAGCAGGTCGAGACGCGCACCGAGTACGTGGAGCAGTCGAAGCAGACCCAGCGCACCGTGCCTCCGGAGGATCTCGCGGTCCTGGCCCGCTCGCTCGTCGACGAGGCGGCGGGCCCCTGCGAGGCCGCTCTCTCGATCGCCGAGACGATCGGCCGCGCGATGACCTACCGGCAGGGTGTCACCGGCGTGCACTCCACGGCGACGGAGTCGTGGACCGCGCGCGAGGGCGTCTGCCAGGACATCACCCACATCGTCCTCGGGGCGCTGCGCTCCGTCGGTATCCCTGCGCGCTACGTCTCGGGCTATCTGCACCCCCAACCGCTCGCCGAGATCGGCGAGACGGTGGTGGGCGAGTCGCACGCCTGGGTCGAGTGGTTCTGCGGAGGCACGTGGCGCGGCTACGACCCGACCAACCTGATCGACATCGGCGACCGCCATGTCATCGTCGGCCGCGGGCGCGACTACAACGACATCGCGCCTCTGCGCGGTGTGTTCGCGGGCCCGCGCTCGTCCAAGCTCTTCGTCCGCGTCGAGATCACGCGCGAGGCCTGAGCGCGCTCGGCGTCACCGCTCGCTGTCGGCGCCGCGACGGTTGTGCTCCGCGCCACGGCGTGGGGTACACGCTCGATCCTCGGCGAAGGCACTTGCTAGTGGTGCGTGTCGTAAATAGCTAGACGGTTTGTGGCTTGGGAGAGTTGGCGGCTTCGCTGCAGCACTCGACGCTGCGAAGGTGTGGCCCCTGCAGTGGTAGCGTGCTGAGATGCGTTCGAGGCTCGCGATCCTGGGACTGGGGATCACCGCCGTAGGAGTGATTCTTAGTTTTGGCTGGTCCATCTGGATCATCCGAGATGCGCTTCTGCTCTGGAGCTACTGTCCGGCGACGGCACTCGATGGTGCGCTTGAGCGCGTCGTGTGGTCGTTTGTCTGGATGACCGTCGCCGTCGGGGGCTCTGTGGTGATCGCCCGATTTGCGGATCGGAAGCTCGCTGGGTGGTTCGCGATCGCGTTCGTCGTCGTGGCACTCGTCCCGCTGGGAATCCTTTACTTCTTGGGATCCTCAGCGCTCACGCCCGATATCGCTGCGAGTTGGCTGTCGTGCGGTGTGACGGACGCCGTGGCGAATACACGGGCGTTGGCTCTGGCGCTGCCGGCTGTGGGTCTGGGAGGAGCGGGCGTCGCTCTGCTCATGCGGGCGAAGCGTCTGCGCCTTCTGGTTTCGCTGGTCGTCGGGCTGGCTGCGGTTGGCGGATGGATTATCTTCCTGCTCGCCGTGGTTCGTTCGTAGACGGCGACTATTGGCCAGGGCGCGCTGGATCACTCGAAGCGTGCGCGGGCCTTCATCGTTACGGACGGAACCCGCTTGTTCGTAGCGTCCTGTTCGCTAGGCTCCGGCCATCAGCTTCCTGGGGAAGGCCGGATGAAGGCGTACGTCGGCGTCGCGGACCTGGACTGGTATCGCCTGCTCCTCGCCACCGGCGCCCAGCACGATGAGGTCAACTTCTGGTTCCCGAGTCCCCGACAGGGCTTCAAGACGCTGGCGCCAGGCCACTCCTTCATCTTCAAGACTCACGTCGACCGCTCCCAGCCCGCGTTTAGCAATCGCATCGTTGGGGTCGGCCTGTTCTCTGGATTCGCCCGTATGCGAATCAGCGAAGTCTGGCATCTGCTTGGACGGCGAATGGCGTGGTGTCTCTCGAGCGGCTTCGGGAGCGGATTGAGCACTATTTTCGCCGTCCGACGGCCCGGTTCGAGGATCCGGAGATCGGCTGCGTCCTCCTCAACAGCATGGCCTTTTTCGCTGAGGATGAGACGTTGCTGGCGCAGGAGGATTTCGCGCCCCGTATTGTCCGTGGCCGTACCTACGATCTCGAGGAGATCGATGCTGGATGTTCGCGCCCCCTCGGCCATCGCGGCGTCGAAGGCCTGGAAGTCCTCTACCTCCTCGAGGGCGTCCATCATCCGCTCGTAGCGCTCGGGACTGACGACGACGGCCTCCGCTCGCCCTCGCCGTTCGACGATCACGGTCTCGGTATGGGAGCGCTCGACCACGTCCGAGAAGGTCGCGCGCGCATCCGTGACGGAGATGGTGACCGTGCGGCAACTGTACGATCTTCGTGGTTCTCCGTACAGATCCGCACGCTGTCAGGCGCGCGGACGGAGGACGGCCCGGTCTCCGGTGACGGCCTCGGCCGCCGCGAGCCGGGCGGCGCGGCGCAGGCGGAGGTGGAAGCCGAGGCCGATAGCGGCCGCCGCGATGCCGGAGGCCGCGCCCACCAGCATCGCCTGGCGCGGTCCGTAGGAGTTCGCGACCCAGCCGATCACGGGTGCGCCGATCGGAGTGCCGCCGACGAAGATCGCCATGTACAGCGCCATCACCCGGCCCCGCATCTCGGGGGCGGTCGAGAGTTGCACGTAGCCGTTGGCCGAGGTCATCAGCGTCTGCGCCGCCACTCCGACGAAGGGGAGCAGGATCGCGAACGCCCACACGGTCGGCATGACGCCGGCGAGGGCGAGCGCGACGCCGAAGGCGGCGGAGGCGCGACGATGAGTCGGAGCCTCGGACGGTCGCGACGGGCCGAGAGCAGCGCACCCAGCACCGAGCCGACCGCGATCGCCGACGAGAGCAGACCGAACTCGCTCGCCCCCATGTCGAACACGACGGTCGCCATCGTCGAGGCGAAGATCGGGAAGTTGAGACCGAACGTGCCGATCAGGAAGACGATCACCAGCACCACCAGGATGTCCGGCCGCGTCGAGACGTAGCGGAACCCCTCCAGCAGCGCGCCCGGCCGGCGGGTCGCGCGCGGGGCGCTGCGCAGCTCGTCGCGGTGCAGCGCCCGGAGTGAGAGCAGCACGGCGAGGAAGCTCGCCGCGTTGAGGAGGAACACCCAGCCGGAGCCGATCGCGGCGATGAGCACTCCCGCGATGGCCGGCCCGATCATCCGCGCCGAGTTGAACGAGGCCGAGTTGAGCGAGACGGCGTTGCTGAGGTCGCGCTCCTCGACCAGGGCCGAGACGAAGGTCTGGCGCACGGGCGCATCGATCGCGGCGGCGAAGCCGAGGAGCAGGGCGAAGAGGTACACCATCCAGAGCTGCACGGCCCCGGTCACGACGATGAGGCCCAGGCCGAGCCCGAGCGCCCCCATCGCGCCCTGGGTGGCCATCAGCAGCGTGCGTCGGTCGAAGCGGTCGGCGATGAATCCGGAGAAGGGGACCATCAAGAGCTGCGGACCGAACTGCAGCGCCATCGTCACGCCGAGCGCGGTCGCGTCGTGGTCGGTGAGGTCGTTGATCACGATCCAGTCCTGGGCGGTGCGCTGCATCCAGGTGCCGATGTTCGAGACCGTCGCGCCGGCGAACCAGATCCGGTAGTTCGGCACCGCCAGGGAGCGGAACATCGCGCTCATCGGTCGGCCATCGCGCGCAGCACTGCCGCCGCGTCGTTCAGCAGGCGCAGGTCCTCGGGAGGGAGCTCAAGCAGGCGCGCCACCAGCCAGGCGTCGCGGCTGCGGCGGACGTCGAGCACCAGAGCGCCACCCTCCTCGGTGGCGCGGATGCGCGTCACACGTCCGTCGGCGGGGTCGGCGAGCCGCTCCACCAGCCCTCGTCGACCAGGCAACCGACCGTGCGGGTCATCGAGGGCGGGCGGACCCGCTCCGCGTCGGCCAGCTCGCCCAGGGTCTTCGCGCCCTCGCGGTGCAGGAGGGCGAGCACGCTGAACTGCGGGTCGCTGAGCTCGTGATGGGCCTTCTCTTGGCGGAGCCGCCGCCCGAGGCGGCCGACCGCCACCCGCACCTCGCCCGCGAGGGATCTCAGGGGGAGGTCGGTCTGCGCTGATTCGGTCGGTGCTGATCCGGTCTGCGCTGATCCGGTCTGCGGAGTCTCGGTCGATGGCACATAGTTAGCCTAACAAAAGACCTGTCGCTCAGGCGGAGGACCGCGCAGTCAGCACCGCTCCGATGCTCGCGGCCACCACGAGTGCGATCCCGACTGCCTCGACGACGCTGAGCCGCTGTCCGAGCACCAGGAACCCCGAGAGCGCCGCCGCCCCGGGCGAGAGCGACATCAGGATCGAGAACGTGGAGGAGCGCAGCCGCCGCAGCGCCAGTAGTTCGAGCGCGTAGGGGACCGCGGAGGAGAGCACCGCCACCGCCAGTCCGAGCAGCAGCACCGGCGGCACCACGAGGGCCGGCCCGGCGGAGGCGATGCCGAACGGCAGCGAGACGACCGCTCCGGCCGCGAGCGCCAGCGCGAGCCCATCGATCCCCTGGAACCGCCCGCCGGTGCGCCCGGCGAACACGATGTACGCGGCCCAGAGCACGGCCGCCCCCAGCGCGAAGCCCACGCCCACCGGATCCATCGACGAGAAACCGCCCTGCGAGAGTGTGACCACACCCGCAAGGGCCAGCACGGCCCAGACGAGGCTCAAGAGGCTCCGTCCGGCGATCACCGAGAGCGTCAGGGGCCCCAGCACCTCCAGCGTCACCGCCGCTCCCTGCGGGATCCGTGCGATGGCCTCGTAGTAGCAGGCGTTCATCCCGCCGAGCGCCAGGCCGTAGGCGGCGACGGTCGCCCAGTCGCTCCGGCTGTGGCCGCGCAGCCGCGGACGGCACACCAGCAGCAGCACCACCGCCGAGAACACCAGGCGTAGCGTGACCGTGCCGATCGGCCCCGCGGCGGGGAACAGCAGCACGGCGAAGGAGGCGCCCACCTGCACGCTCGCGACCGAGCCGAGCACCAGGCCGATCGAGGCGGCGCTCGCCGACCGCTGCGCCCGGGGCACGTCGCTCAGCTGGAGCGTCGCTGGGTCTGCACGGGAGGGACGTTGTAGCCGAGCAGGCCCACGCCCGTCGCGTCCCAGCGCAGCGTCGTCAGAGCCACGTTGTCGACGACGGGGAAGGTGTGCCGGTACGTCTCGGGGTTGATGCCGAGGTAGGCGCAGAGCAGCAGTCGGATCAGGGTGCCGTGCGCGACGACGAGGACACGGCCCTCGGGGTGCTCGCGGTGAATGCGGGCGAGGGCGGTGTTGGCGCGCGCGACGGCGTCCAGGCCCGACTCGCCTCCGGGCATCGGCTGGATCGCGGGAGCGGCGACCCAGGCCCGATAGGCGTCGGGGAATCGCTCCTCCATCTCGGCGGTGGTGAGCCCCTCGCCCTGGCCGAAGTCGACCTCGACCAGCGCAGGGTCAGGCTGGAGTTCGAGGTGGGCGGCTCGGGCGGCGGGCACCGCCGTGCGCACCGCACGCACGAGCGTGGACGAGTACACGGCGTCGAGGTCGGCGTCCACGGCCCAGGAGGCGAGCGTTGCTGCCTGGTCCTGTCCGTGCGGAGTCAGGGCGATGTCGGAGGATCCGGCGAATCGGTTCTCGGAGTGCCAGACGGTCTCTCCGTGCCGGGCGAGGATGAGGGTCGTCACCCTTCGAGCCTAGCGACCGGCGGAGGCTGCTCCCGCCGCGGGCGCGGATCGATCAGGCGACGGGGACTTCGTAGTGGGCGTCGACCAGGACGGGGAGGTGGTCCGAGAGTCCCTGCGGCAGGGTCGAGACGCGCTCGATCCTCACAGCGTCGCTGATGGCGAAGTCGAAGTGGCCGCTGAAGTAGCGGTAGCGGGCGTAAGTGGGGGAGTCGCTGCGCGAGACGAGGTATCCGTTGCGGGTCATCCGGCGGTCGAGACCGCGGAAGAACCACGGGTAGTTGTAGTCGCCGACCATCAGCGAGGGGGTGTCGGGTGCGTACTCGCGCAGCCGGTTGAGTGCTTCGTCGATCTGCTTGCGGCGCAGGGCGTTGCCGGCCGAGAGCGGAGCGGCGTGGAACGACGAGACGACGATCGAGCCTCCGTCGCGGTCGTCGAGGCGCACGGCCAGCAGGCGCTCGTGCGCCGGCGACATGACGCGGTCGTGCATCGACTTGCTCAACTCGAAGGCGGCGCTGCCGGCCAGCTCGAATCGGGTCTGCGAGTAGTACACCGCCAGCCCGAGGCGGTTGCGGGCCGTCACCGAGGCGAGCCTGAGCTCGCCCACCTCCTGCGGGAGCTTCGTGGTGTCGCACTCCTGGAGGCAGAGGACGTCGACGTCGTGGCGGGCGGCGAGCGGAGCGATCTCGACGTGCGCGCGGTGCTCCCGGAGGTTGTAGGAGATCACCCGGAGGGCGCGTTCATTCGACTGCATTGCGCCAGTGTAGGGCTGAGCGGACGAGCGTCGAACGACGGCCGGGCGAACACGGAGGGACCTCCTCGGTACGCGGTCGGCGGGTGCGCCGAGCGGCCGGGGAGGCCCCTGAGCAGGGAGTCTCAGCGCTGCTCGGTGCCGGACGCGTCGGTCTCGGCGTCGGTGCCGTGGACGCCGTCGGTGGGGCCCAGTCCGGCAGTGGCGGGTTCTGCTCCTCGCCGTCGGCGCCGACCCCGTCGGCCAGGGCGTCGGAGGCTCCGCCCACCTCGTCGAGGCCGGCGGCGGTGCCGGTCTCGGTGGCGGGGTCTGGCGTGCGTTCTGCTCCTTCTGCGGTGTCCTCGGACAGGGTGGGCTCGGTGTCGTCGTCGAAGCTGCTCATACTGTCCACGCTAGGTCGGGCAGCTCGCGAGGGCACCCCCTTGCGCGCGGGCGCGGAGGAGGAAGCGGGACGGCGAAGGCCCCCGCTCCTGACCGGAGCGGGGGCCTTCGCAGCGCTGTACTCAGCGGCCGTACGCCGAGGCGGCCGGGCAGTCGAACGGATCGCCGCCGGCCGAGAGGCCGACGCGGTTCAGGTAGCGGACGACGATGCCGTACGACTCGAGGAGCGAGGTCTCGGTGTAGGGGATCTGGTGGGTGGAGCAGTACTCCTTCGCGATGACCTGCGCGCGGCGCAGGGCCGGGCGGGGCATGTTCGGGAAGAGGTGGTGCTCGACCTGGTAGTTGAGGCCGCCCATGTAGAGGTCGGTGAGCCAGTTGCTCTTGATGCTGCGCGAGGTGAGGACCTGGCGGCGCAGGAAGTCGACGCGCGCCTCCTTGGGCAGCAGCGGCATGCCCTTGTGGTTCGGGGCGAACGAGGCGCCCATGTAGAGGCCGAAGACGCCCATCTGCACGCCAAGGAAGGCGAACGCCATGCCCAGCGGCAGTGCCCAGAAGATCACGGCGAGGTAGAGGCCGACGCGGGCGACGAGCATCGAGATCTCCACCCACCGCTTGTCGACCTTGCCGCGGCCGAAGACGGTGCGGAAGCCGTGGATGTGCAGGTTGATGCCCTCGAGTAGGAGGAGCGGGAAGAAGGCGTAGCCTGGCGCCGGGTCAGCCAGGCGTACAGGCCTCGCGAGCGGGCGGCGTCCTCGCTGGTGAACGAGATGACGTCGCGCTCGATGTCCGGGTCCTTGCCGAGGACGTTGGGGTTCGCGTGGTGGCGGCTGTGCTTGGTCATCCACCACGAGTAGCTGATGCCGACGAAGAGGTTGGCGAGGGTGCGCCCCGCGACGTCGTTGGCCTTGCCGGACTCGAAGACCTGGCGGTGCGAGGCCTCGTGCGCGAGGAAGGCGAACTGCGTCAGCACGATGCCCAGCGCGGCGGCGAGCAGGAGCTGGAACCAGGAGTCGCCGAGCAGGACGAAGCCGGTCACGATGCCGCCGAGCGCGAGGAGGAGCGCACCGAACATGGCGTAGTAGAAGCCGGTTCGTCGGCGGAGGAGGCCTGCGTCGCGGACGGTGCTCAGCAGGCCGGAGTACTCGGTCGTCGGGTTGATGCGGCCGTCGGCGCGGGGGCGGGTCCGGACGACGCGCGGTGCGCCGGTACCGGTGGTGGTGGGAGTGCTCATCGGCGCCTCGCTCTTCGTGGTGACCGTCTGCAGCGGCGGTCTCTCGGCGAGCGATCCCGACGGGGGCGGTCCGCTCATGGTTCACCACGTCGGTAGTGGCCGGACGTGGCATAGGGGTGACCGGGGTCAGGGGCAACCTTGTCTGAACACTACGGGGCGGTGGCCGACAGCGCATCCGGATGATTGCCAGCCTTCGTTCGCGGCACGCCACGCGGCGCGCGTGTGCCTCCGACGGGGGCCCACCGGAGGCACACGGGGCTCACGAGCCGATCGAGTCCTGCGGGCGGCCCGACTTCAGGGCGGCGAGGCGCGCCTCCACCTCGGTCAGCTCGCCGAGGTCCTCCAGCGACTCGAACTGGGCGTCCAGGCTCGAGGAGGCGAGCTCTTCTGCGCCGCGGACGCGCGCCTCCTCGCGACGGATCTTCTGCTCGAAGCGGCTCACCTCGCTGGTCGGGTCCATGAGGTCGATGCTCTTCACGGCGTCCTGGACCTGGCTCTGCGCTTCGACAGTCTTCGCGCGGGCGATCAGCTCGTCGCGCTTGCTCGAGAGCTGCTGCAGCTTCTCGCGCATCTGGTTCAGGCCCGACTTGAGCTTGTCGACGACCTCGGTCTGCGAGGCGATCGTCGGCTCGGCGTCCTTCGCCTCCTTCTCGGACTGGATCTGGCGCTGGAGCGCGACCTTCGCGAGCGCGTCGAACTTGTCGGCGTCGGCGGCACTGCCGGAGGAGCGCAGCTCGTCGGCCTTGCGGCTCGCGGCGAGCGCCTTGCCGCCCCACTCCTCGGCGTTCTGCACGTCCTCGCGGTAGTCGTCCTCGAGCAGGCGCAGATTGCCGATCGTGGTCGCGATGGCGGCCTCCGCGTCGCGGATGCTCTCGGTGTAGTCGCGGACCATCTGGTCGAGCATCTTCTGCGGGTCCTCCGCCTGGTCGAGGAGCGCATTGATGTTGGCCTTCGCGAGTTGCGCGATGCGGCCGAAGATCGACTGTCTCTGAGCCATGGTGTCTCTCCTTGCATGGTCGGTGGTGCGGGTGTCGGAGGTGGTGCGGAGTCGTGGGGGCTGCGGGGGTCGGTGGGGCCCGGGGAGCGGGGCGAGTGCGGTGCGCTGCGGTGACGGGT
>NZ_LIIN01000076.1 GCF_001634385.1 Rathayibacter tanaceti
GCAACCGCGAAGCGGAGCCCACCCCCTGTCTCGGTCTCCGCGACCGCGAAGCGGAGCCCACCCCCTCCGGCTTCCGTCGGGCTCGGCGGGGCCTGGTGGGGTCGATCGCAAGGCGGAGGCGTCGGTCGTAGCGACGCTACGTCCGTCGCCGACAACGCCGCGAGCGGCCCCACCAGGCCCCGCCGATCACATGCCGGTGTCTAGGCCGGAGTAGGCGTGGAGCCCCTTGAAGAACACATTGACCACGCCGAAGTTGAACATCACGGCCGCGAAGCCGACGATGGCGAGCCAGGCGGAGGGGGTACCGCGCCAGCCGCGGGTGGCGCGGGCGTGGATGTAGCCGGCGTAGATGGTCCAGATGATGAAGGTCCAGACCTCCTTCGTGTCCCAGCCCCAGTAGCGGCCCCAGGCCTTCTCGGCCCAGACCGCGCCTGCGATGAGGGTGAAGGTCCAGAGGATGAATCCGATGATGGTGACGCGGTAGGCGAGGTTCTCGAGGGTCAGCGAGCTCGGGAGTGTACGCAGGAATCGCAGGACGGAGCGGGGGCTGTCGCCGGCCGTCTCCCTCCGTGACTGGAGGAGCTGGGTGACGGAGAGCGCGAATCCGAGGGCGAAGAAGGCGGTGCCGAGGATCGCGACGAGCACGTGGATCACGAGCCAGTACGACTGGAGTGCCGGCGGGAGGGGGACGACGGCGACGTAGTAGTTGACAGTCGCGACGCCGAGCAGCACGAGGACGAGTCCGGTGATGAACGCGCCGAGGAAGCGGAGGTCCCAGCGCAGTTGGACGGCGAGGAACACGCCGATGATGATGAGCGTCCCGGTGATCGAGAACTCGTACATGTTGGCCCAGGGGACGCGGCCTGCGGCGACGCCGCGGAGGACGGTCGCGGCGAGGTGGAGCACGAAGCCGAGCAGGGTGAGCGAGAACCCGATGCGCATCGCCGTGGACCGGGCGGGGGCGCGGTAGACCTCGTCCTCGACGCGGGTGCCCAGGCGGGAGAGGGTGGCGGTGCGTCCCGATCCGGCGGAGGAGACGGTGGCCTTACCGCTGGCGGCGCGGTCGGCGGCGGCCGCGGAGGCGACGCGCTCCGCCTCCTGCACGACCTCGATCGACTCGCCGTCGGCCAGGGAGGCGCGGCGGGCGAGGTCGACCGCGAAGAAAATGAAGGCCAGCGCGTAGATGCCCATGGCGGAGGAGAGGCACAGCACCGAGTACTGCGAGAGGGTCGCGATCACCCCCTCAGGGTAATCGACCCTCGGCCCCGGCGCCCCTGCACGGATGCACAGACTCGGGCGCTGCCCAGCGGCCGCCTCAGGGGTCGAGCGGCGCGTGCCGGTCGGCGATCGCGCGGACGGCGCGCACCAGTTGCGGGTCCTCACCGCGGGCGAGGCCTGCGTACTCGAGCAGCAGACCGCCGTCGTCCCGGGTCGTCGCCTTCATCCAGACGCGGCGGCGCGGGACGAACAGCGAGGTGAGCAGGCCTGCCAGCACGAGGATCGCGAACAGCAGCACCCAGCTCTGGGTGGCGTCGTGGTGGATGTCGAACGAGGCGAAGCGCTTGACGCTGTCTGTTCCGACGCGGGTCTGGTCGGCTCCGACGTTGTCGAAGGTCACACTGCCGAGCCCGTTGGGCAGTTCGGCCGTGTCACCCGGCTTGAGGGTGAGCGGCGCGACTCCGGTGTCGCCGCCGGTGAGCCGGGTGAGCGAGTCGGTGTTGAGCACGTAGACGGAGGTGGGCACGCCACCGTCGAGTCCGAGGTCGCCCGCGAAGACGTTCAGCGAGAGCACGGGGTACTGAAGGTCGGGGAAGATCGAGGTCGAGGCCCCGGAGGGCAGCTGGTCCTGGGTCGGGTAGAAGAAGCCGGTGAGACCGAGCTGCTCCGAAAGTCCGTCCGGGATCTTGACGACGCCGACGGAGGTGAGGTTGGCGTCCTGGGGCAGGAACGGGATCGAGTCGGTGAAGATCTCGGTTCCGGAGGGATCGCGCACGGTGATCGTGGGGGCGTAGCCGTTGCCGAGCAGGTAGACGTTGGTGCCGCCGATCGAGAGCGGGTCGTTGACCTTGATGGTGCGGTCCTCGGAGGAGCCGCCGCGCTCGGTCGTGCTCACGTGCGCCGTGAAGTCGACGGGCTGGCCCAGCGCCGCCTGGTTCTCCTCCTCGTAGGTCACCTCGAGGTCGTCCAGCGTCAGCTGGTAGGGGTCGAGCTGGCTGCTGTCGAAGAAGCGGCCCGGGTTGAACGAGTCGTAGGCGGCGAGGTTGTTCGCGAAGCCCTGCGTGCCCTCGACGAGGACGCGCTGGCCGCTGTAGCCGAAGCCTCCGCCGACTCCGACCGCGACGAGGATGCCCACGAGCGCCGAGTGGAACACCAGGTTGCCCGTCTCGCGGAGGTAGCCGCGCTCGGCCGACACGCTCGACCAGCGTCCGCGGGGGTCGTCGTAGCGCTCGACGCGGTAGCCCGCGCGGCGCAGCACGGCGTGCGCGGAAGCGACGGCCTCCTCCTCCGAGGCGCCGTCGACCTCGCGGACCGTGTAGCCGGCGAGACGCTGGAGTCGCGCGGGGGTGCGCGGCGGGCGCGAGCGCATCGCCTGGAAGTGGTGCCGCGTGCGCGGGATGATGCAGCCGATCAGCGAGATGAACAGCAGCAGGTAGATGCTCGAGAACCAGGCAGAGGTGTACGTGTCGAACGCCTGGACCTTGTCGAGCAGCGGCGCCAGGTCAGGATTGTCGACGAAGTACTGCGTGACGCCGTTGGGGTCGGAGGAGCGCTGCGGCACCAGCGAGCCCGGCACCGCCGCGATGGCCAGCAGCAGCAGCAGGAACAGCGCCGTGCGCATGCTCGTGAGCTGGCGCCACATCCAGCGCAGCCAGCCGGCCACCCCGAGCGAGGGCTGGGTGACGGTGCCGTCCGAGTCGTAGTGGTCGGCCGGGCGGAAGGACGCGTCGGCCTTCTCCTGCGTCGCCTCATCGGGGCGGCGCGTGCTCTCGTCCGACTCAGATCGCCGGTTGGAAGCCATCGATCACCGCCGAGAGGGATCCGTAGACGAGGGTGTTCCAGACGCCGGTGACCATCAGGACTCCGATCAGGACGAGGGCGGCTCCGCCGGCGATGTTGACGATGCGGATGTGCCGCTTGACGAAGGCGAGCGTGCTGGTGACCCAGCTGAAGCCGAAGGCGACGAGCAGGAACGGCAGGCCGAGTCCGAGGCAGTAGACCAGGGCGAGCAGCGCGCCGCGCCAGGGCGACCCGACACCGTAGCTCAGCGCGAGGATCGAGCTGAGCGTGGGGCCGAGGCAGGGGGTCCAGCCGACTCCGAAGACGATGCCGAGCAGCGGGGCGCCGATCAGGCCAGTCGCGGGACGGACCCCCGGACGCAGGGTCCGCTGGAGGAACGAGAACTGACCGATGAAGACGAGCCCCATCGCGATGACCACGACGCCGAGCACCCGCGTGATGATGTCGGTGTACTGCCGCAACCAGAATCCGACGGTGCCGGCGGCCGCTCCGTAGAGCACGAACACGAGCGAGAAGCCGAGCACGAACAGCAGCACCCCGAGCACGACCCGGCGGCGGCTCCGGGCAGCGCGCTCGTCGGCATCGGTGAATCCGCCGACGTAGGCGAGGTAGCCGGGCACCAGCGGCAGCACGCAGGGAGACGCGAACGACACCAGCCCGGCCAGGAGCGCGATCGGGACGGCGAGGAGGAGCTGACCGCTGACGACGATGTCGCCCACGCCGCTACTCCGGCTCCGCGAGCGTGTCGCCGACGAGCGTCGACAGGATCGACGCCTCCTGCAACTGGCCGAGGATGCGCGAGGCGACGCGACCCTGCTTGTCGAGCACGAGCGTGGTGGGCACGGCGTTCGGCGGAACCGTGCCGGTGAAGGCGAGCTGCACCGAGGAGTCCGTGTCGACGATCGAGGGGTAGCCGATCCCGAAGGTCTCGGCGAAGGCCGCCGCGGTGGGCGCCTGGTCGCGCACATTGACGCCGACGAAGGAGACGCCCTGGTCCGCGTACTCGGTGTTGACCTTCTCGAGGTCGGCCGCCTCGGCGCGGCAGGGCGCGCAGCTCGCGTACCAGAAGTTGACGACGACGACCTGTCCGGCGAGGTCGGCGGAGTCGATGGCTGCGCCGGTCTCGTCGGTGCCGGAGAAGACGATCGGATCGTCGCGGTCGGCGCTCGCGATCTCGGTCACGGTCCCGTCGCCCGAGATGTAGCCCTTGTTGCTGCCGCTGCGGTACTGGTCGGCGAGCGGATCCTGCGTGCAGCCCGCGAGGGCGAGTGCGGCGACCAGGAGGAGCGCGCCCGCGGCGCGGAACCGGCGCATCAGACGGCTCCCACGTCGGTGGCGAGGCCCTGCAAGCCGGCGGCGGGGTCGGAGTAACCGACCTCGGCGAAGCCGTCGCCCCGGCGCTCGAGCGTGGTGATGCTCGAGAGGGCGCAGCGGCGCTTGCGCGGATCGTGGAACAGCCGCTCGCCGGCGAGGGCGCGGTGCACCGTCCAGATGGGGAGCTGGTGGCTGACGATCGCGACGTCACCCTCGACGGTGCTCTGCCAGGCCGACTCGATGGCCGCGTACATCCGGGCCGAGATGGAGAGGTAGGGCTCGCCCCAGCTGGGCTCGAAGGGGTTGCGGAGGGACGGCCAGTACTTGGGGTTCCGCAGGGCGGAGCTGCGGGCGGCGAGCGACTTTCCCTCGAAGCGGTTGCTGGGCTCGATCACCCGTTCGTCGCTGCGGATCTCGAGCTCGAACGCCTGCGAGATCGGCTGCGCCGACTCCTGAGCCCGCTGGAGCGGCGACGCGACCAGCGCGGTGACGTGCCGCGTGCGCTCGAGCAGGTCGTCGGCGGCGGAGCGAGCCATGCGGTGACCCAGGTCTGAGAGCCGGAAGTTCGGGAGTCGCCCGTAGAGGACCCGGTCGGGGTTGAACACCTCGCCGTGCCGCACGAGATGGATCTGATCGGCAACCACGAGCGTCAAGTGTACGGACCGCGGCGTGGGGGAACGCCGGGAAAGGGTCGCCTGAGCCGCACCTGAGCGGAGCCTCAGCGCCGGGCGGACACCGCCGCCGAGAGCCGACGCACCAGCGGGCCGGGCAGGTGGCGCACCACGGCCATCGGCACGCCGAACCGCCACGACGGCACCGAGACGACGGAGCCGCGCGCGACGTCGCGGAGGAACTCCTCCACCACCGCGTCCGCGTCGAGCCAGAGGAAGGAGGGGATGGAGGAGGTGTCCATCGCCGCCCGCTCGTGGAACTCGGTGCGCACCCAGCCGGCGCAGAGCGCGGCCGAGCGGACGCCGGTCCCCCGCAGCTCGACGGCCAGCGACTGCGCGAACGCGGTCTCCCACGCTTCACGGCGGAGTAGGGGCCCAGGTGCACGAAGCCGGCGACGCTCGAGACGGTGAGGATCGCGCCGCGTCCCCGGGCGATCATCGCCTCCGCCGCCGCTCCCGAGAGCACGGCCACCGAGCGCACCATCACCTCGAGCGCCTCGTCCTGCGCTGCGATGTCGAGCTCGGAGAAGCTGCCGTCGATGCCGAATCCGGCGTTGTTGACGAGGACCCGGACGGGGCGGGCGGGGTCGGCGACCCTGTCGCGCACCCTGGCGACCTGCTCGCGATCGCTGAGGTCTGCCGCGAGCACCTCGACGTACGGGGCGCCGAGCGTGCGGAAGGTGCGCGCCGCCTCCTCGAGTCGCCCTTCGTCGCGCGCGACCAGCACGAGGCTCCAGCCCCGTCGGGCGAACGCGCCGGCGAACGCGGCGCCGATGCCCGACGACGCCCCGGTGATCAGTGCGGTGCTCACGGTGCTCCTCTGCGATGAACTCTCGAGCGCGCCCTTCGAGGGCGTCGCCGACAATTGTGCGCGACGGAGCTGGGGCGTCGACGGCGACGCGCTCCCGATCGAATTCTCCGCGCACGCGTCGAGGTGGTCCGTGCTCGGAAGGCGCTGCTCACGCCAGAGAGTTGCCGACGCAACTTCCGCGCAGGTCGAGCTGAAACGCGACCACGCGAGAATTGTCTCTCGCCGGTCTTCGGGGACGACTCAGCGAGTAGTGCCGTCAGGCGCGCGAGGTGAGCCGCGGTCAGAAGCTGCTGAACATCGTCAGGAACTGCGAGTAGGAGCCGCTCGCGACCGCGTCGCGGATCGGCTTCGCGTTCTCGACGACGAGCTCCTGCACCTCGGGGTGCTCGCGCAGCAGGGCAACCAGCTCGGTGAGGAAGTCGTTCACGGGCATCGCCATCGGGTTGTCCTGGTTGCTCAGGAGCGTTGTCGCGACGGCAGGCGGGACGATCTCGACGACCTGGACACCGGAGTTGGCGAGCTGCACGCGCAGGCCCTCGAGGAACGAGTGCACGGCGGCCTTGCTCGCGCTGTAGGTGGGGGTCGCCGGGAACGGGATGAACGCGAGCGCCGAGCTCGTGCTGAGGATCGCGGCGTTCTCCTGGGCCACCAGCTGGGGGAGGAACGCGTAGATCGTCCGGATCGTGCCGAGCAGGTTCGTAGTCACCTGCTCCTCGGCGATGCGGACGTCGTCGGGGTCGCGGACGTTCTCGAGCAGCTGGATGCCGGCGTTGGCGACGAGGAGGTTGAGGTCCGGGTGGCTGATCGCGAGGCGCTCCCGAGCCCGCGCTTCCGAGATCGTGCCGTCGAGCGGAGCGACCGGTGAGGCGAGCGCCGCACATCCTCGATCCGCTATGCCCTGCGGGCGGCAGCAGGCGACAGGCGACCGCACGGTACGGCCTCGATCCGGGCGCCGTCACGGTGCGGTGAGCTGCGACGCCGCGGGGTCAGAACCGGCGCGCAGCGACGTCCGCTCGGTGAGAGGCGGCGATGAGCTCTCGGAGGCGGTCAGCGGACACCGGCGCGCCCGGGTCGGCGAGATAGTCCTTCGTGAAGCCTTCGAGGTCGGCGGCGTAGATCGGCGTGTACGCACCGGATTCGGGCTCGGTGCGCCACGACTCCGCCAGCGTCCCCGCGACGACAGGCTCGAAGCCGAGGTCGTCGATGAGCGCTGAGACGGCGGTCGTGGCTTGCTCGTCGTCGCCGGACACGGCGAGGGCGGTGCGCGGGGTCGTGCCTGCGAGGGCGGGGATGTGGTGCCAGAGGATGTTGTTGAAGGCCTTCACGATGACGGCGCCGGGCAGCAGCTCCTGCTCGAGCTCGGCCGTCGTCAGCTCGAGGCTGTCGAGTCGGGCGATGCGCCCGTCGCGGTGGGGGTAGTAGTTGCCCGTCGAGAGCACGGTCTTGCCGGCGAAGGCACCCTCCGGCAACGCCTTGTACGCGCCGAGCGGCACGGCGAGGACCGGGATGTCGCCGAACTGCGCGGCCTCGAGCGCGTCGCCCGCGCGGGCCTGCGGGCCGAGTTCGGCGATGAGGTCGCGAAGGGATTCGGGCCCGCGAGAGTTCGCCATGAGCACCTCGTAGCCGGCGGTGATCGCCAGGCGCGCGATCCCGCTGCCGATGTCTCCGCTGCCGAGGATTCCGATGCGCTTCATGCCTGTCTCCTTGTGTCGTGGTCTTGCTTGGTCGTGCTGCTCGCCGGAGAGCAGAGGGGGTCAGCGGGGCTCGTCGCCGGCAGGTGCGGGTGCGGCCGCCGGGGCCTCCCAGCCGGTCCGGGTCAGCGCGGCGAGAGCCGCACCGGACGTGTCATCGGCGAGGGCGGCGCCGCGGACCCAGCTCGTCGCCAGCGCGGCGAGGAAGAGGTCTCGAGCTCGCACCTCGCCGCGCGCTCGGCCGTCGCGCTGCGCATCATCGAGGAATTCAGCTGTGGTGGTGATGAATCCCTGACAGGTGGTCGTCAGGGGCGACGAGGTCGTCGCCGTTGCGGCTCGAAGCGGCTCGGGCAGTCCCTCGAAAGCACTCGCCCAGTCGGCGATCGCTCGGAGCCAGCCGTCCAGCGCTTCCGCCGTATCGGCTGAGCCGGCACGGAGGGCGTCGCGCCGAGCGACGAGCTCGTCGTCGCGATCTGAGAGCAGTGCCGCCAGGAGTGCTTCGCGGTTCGGGAAGTGCCGGTAGAGCGTGCCGGCGCCGATGCCGGCGCGCTTCGCGATCGCGTCGAGCGAGCCGCGGACGCCGTGCTCGGAGAAGTGCTGCGCCGCGGTATCGAGGATCAGATCCCGGTTGCGCTGTGCGTCGGCGCGAGGCACGCGGCCGGTCGTGATCCTGCTGTCCTCCACGAGCGGCTCCTCTTCCTCTGCGGCGGAGAGTCTCTCCGTATCGGCTAAGAGGATACTCTCTCCGCTTGTCGAGGTGTCCAGTGCTCGCCGGCGCGACTGCTCCGCCGTTTCCCTGATGCTCCTCCGCGAAGGCGGGCTCAGCGGCCTCTCCGATCGCCGATCCTCGGACAACCCGTCTCTGCCTGGCGAGCGGGCCCCCCTCTACCGTCGCTCCTGCTGTCCGACACGGGACGGCTACGACGAAGGAGCTCGAACAGATGAATCTCACCGGCAACACGATCCTCATCACCGGTGGCACCTCCGGCATCGGCCTGGGCCTCGCCCTGCGCCTGCACGAAGCGGGCAACACGGTGATCATCGCGGGACGCCGAAGGGCGCTGCTGGACGCGATCACGACGGAGCATCCCGGCATCGAGTCGATCGAGCTCGACGTCGCCGACGCCGACTCGGTCACGCGGGCCCGCGAGCGCCTCGAGACCAGCCACCCCGGCCTGAACGTCCTCGTGAACAACGCGGGGATCATGCTCAAGGAGGATCTCCTCGATCCGTCCGACGTCCGGATCGCCGAGCAGCACGTCCAGACCAACCTCCTCGGACCGATCCGGACGGCCTACGCCTTCACGCCTCTCCTCGTCGGCAAGGAGGGAGCGACCATCGTGAACGTCTCCTCCTCGCTCGCGTTCGTGCCCTACCCGGCGACGCCGACGTACAGCGCGACGAAGGCGGCACTGCACGCCTTCACCGAGAGCCAGCGCATCCGCCTCGCCGAGTCCGCCATCCAGGTCGTCGAGATCGTGCCGCCGGGCGTTCGCACCGAGCTGCTCGGTCAGCAGGACGACGAGGACGCGATGCCTCTGGACGAGTTCCTCGACGAGGTCCTCGCCCTGCTGCGTGCGGACCCGGACGCCCACGAGATCGTCGTGGAGAGGGCTCGAGGGATCCGCGACGCACCCGCCAGCGGCTCCTACGGGGAGCTGCTGGCCCTGTTCGGCAGCCTCTGAGTCGCTCCGCCTCCCCATTGTGACGGCCACCTCCGGCTCGGCGACGGGTCGCCGAGGTGGTCGTCTCGCGAGCGGGGGATCACCGGTCCCTGGCTCCGGTCCGGCTCCTGGCTCATCATGGGCGGATGGACAGACGACTGCTCGCCGAATTCCTCCGCTCGCGCCGTGAGCTGCTGCGCCCGCGCGACGTCGGCCTGTCGGAGGGGCCGCGCAGGCGCGCCCCGGGGCTGCGCCGCGAGGAGGTCGCCCAGCTGGCTGGCATGTCCACCGACTACTACGCGCGCCTCGAGCAGCAGCGCGCTCCGACGCCGTCGACCCAGATCGCTGCCTCCCTCGCCCGGGCGCTCCGCCTGACCCTCGACGAGCGCGACCACCTGTTCGCCCTCATCGGGCACAACGCCCCGGGCAGGTCGGTCCACTCCGACCACGTGAGCCCGGCGCTGATGAGCGTGCTCGACGGGCTGGCTGACGTGCCGTGCCTCGTGCAGAACGACCTCCACGAGACCCTCGCGATGAACGCCCTCGCCATGGCGCTGATCGGCGACGAGACGAGGTTCACCGGTGCGGCCCGCAGCGGATTCCACCGCTGGTTCACCGATCCCGACGAGCGCCGCCTCTACCCCGACGACGCGCAGGAGGAGCACGGGCGGTTCCTCGTCGCCCGCCTGCGGATGGCCACCACCTCGGGCAGCGACACGGCCTGGGCCGCGCGGATCGCGGCCGAGCTCTCGCAGCGCAGCGCCGAGTTCGCCCGCCTCTGGCAGCTCCACGAGGTCGCGCGGCGGTACGACGACTGCAGGATCCTCGTCCACCCCGAGCTCGGGCCGATCGAGATCGACGCGCAGATGCTCTTCACCGAGGACCGCTCGCAGACCCTCCTCCTGCTCAACCCGGGAGGCAGCGGCGAGAGCCGCAGCAAGCTCGACCTGCTCAAGGTCATCGGCCGCCAGAGCCTCGGTCCCCGCGTCGCGGCGGACTGACCACCGGATCCACCAACGACACGACAAGGACGAGTCCATGCACATCCCCGCCAGCAGTGCCAGGGAGATCACCACCCCCGAGGGCACGATCCGCAAGTACCGCGTCCTCCCCGACGCGGGCGTCGCCCACCAGGTCATCACGACGAGCAGCCCGGCCACCGGGAGCCACCTGAACAAGGAGGTCCAGGAGATCTACTTCATCATCGAAGGGACCGCCGTGATCACCGTGGGCGAGGACAGCTTCGAAGTGGGCGAGAAGGACATCGTCGTGGTCGAGCCGATGGTCCCCCACTCCATCCGGACCGAGGGACTCACCTACCTCACCGTGACCCGTCCGGACTGGTTCTTCGAGCAGTACGAGCACGTGCAGGGCGACTGAGCACAGCGGGTCCCCGCCGCGAGGTCGCGTTCTCGAGTCTCCGCCGAGAGCGGGAGCTAGCCGGCGGGCGCTGACGGAGCCTCCGCGGCAGCGTCGAGGGCCGTGATGTACCTAGTGATGGCATCGCGGTTCTGGGAGAGGAAGTCGATCTTCTGCGACATCCGGTCCCGCTCCAGTGCCAGCAGGTCGCGAAGGCCAGGCTCGACGTTGCGGACGACGATGTCGTGCTCCTGATCCAGGCAGGGGAGGATGTCGGCGATGATGCGGGACGGGATGCCGAAGTCCACGAGGCCTCGGATTTTGCCGACCCGTTCGGCGAGATAGTCCGGGTAGTCGCGGTAACCGTTCTCGAGTCGTCGCGGGCTGATCAACCCTTGCTCTTCTTAGTAGCGGAGCATGCGCGGTGCCACGCCTGTTCTCTTGGAAAGTTCGCCGATTCGCAGGGTGCCTCCATCTGAGGTCGGGCCCTCACCTCGAGGCAAGAGATGGAGCCTGAAGGACTATTTCTCGAGTTTCGACTCCTACCGGGGAGCGCTCCGGTTCACCATGCCTGAGGGACGAAAGGAGCGGTTGCCCTCGCCCCGGATCGCACGCCAACCCTCGCGAGTAGACTCCCCTACCGTGACCGACGCGACCCGCCTCCCCCGAACCACCGTCAAGAAGCTCGCCGCCCTCGAAGACGGGCCGGTGCGCGTCTCCGGCTGGGTCGAGACCGTGCGCGATCAGAAGAAGGTGCAGTTCGTCGTCCTCCGCGACGAGTCGGGCGCCGTCCAGCTGGTGAACCCCGCCGTCCGCGAGGCCGTCGAGGGCGACGACGCATCGGAGGCGAAGCTCGCGATCACCGAGGCGATCTCCGGCCTCGCGCAGGGCTCCTTCATCACGGTCACCGGCGCGCTCAAGCACGACGAGCGCGTGAAGCTCGGCGGCATCGAGGTCAAACTCGAGACGCTCGAGATCGTGTCCGAGTCGATCCCCGAGGCGCCCATCGCGCCCGACTCCGGCATCGACAAGCGCATGGACTGGCGCTTCCTCGACCTGCGCCGCCCCGAGCAGAACCTGATCGCGCGCGTACAGACCACGTTCGAGCACGCCCTGCGCACCTACTGGGTCGAGAACGACTTCATCGAGATCCACACCCCGAAGCTGATGGCGAGCGCCTCGGAGTCGCGGGCCGAGCTCTTCGAAGTCGAGTACTTCGAGACCAAGGCCTACCTCGCGCAGAGCCCCCAGTTCTTCAAGCAGATGGCTCAGCCCGCCGGCTTCGGCAAGGTCTTCGAGGTCGGACCGGCGTTCCGCGCGGACCCGAGCTTCACCTCGCGGCACGCGACCGAGTTCACCAGCGTCGACGCCGAGGTGTCGTGGATCGACTCGCACGAGAACGTCATGGAGCTGCACGAGCAGCTCATCGTCGCGGGCCTCACCGCGGTCGTCGCGAAGCACGGCGCCGAGGTCAAGGCGCTCTTCGACATCGACCTCACCGTGCCGACCACGCCGTTCCCGCGCATCCCGCTGGCCGAGGCCAAGCGCATCGTCGCCGAGCGCGGCTACGAGGTGCCCCGCGCCGACGACGACATGGATCCCGAGGGCGAGCGCCGCATCGCGGCGTACGTCAAGGAGGAGTTCGGCCACGACTTCGTGTTCCTCACCGACTACGCCGCCAGCATCCGACCCTTCTACCACATGCGCCGCGAGGGCGACGGGACGATCACCAACAGCTACGACCTCATCTACAACGGTGTCGAGATCTCGACCGGAGCCCAGCGCGAGCACCGCGTCGACGTGCTCGTCGAGCAGGCCCGCGAGAAGGGCCTCGACCCCGAGGAGCTCGAGTTCTACCTCGACTTCTTCCGCTACGGAGTCCCGCCGCACGGCGGCTTCGGTATGGGCCTCTCGCGCGTGATCATGCTGATGCTGAACCAGGCGAACCTCCGCGAAGTGACCTACCTCTTCCGCGGTCCGACACGCCTCCTGCCCTAGGCGCGGCACACCGCCGCCGAGGGAACCCCGGACCGTCGAGACCGCCAGGAACACCTGGTTCCCTCGACGGGCTGGGGTTCCCGCGCGTCAGTGGCGGAGTCGCTCATACGGCACTCGACGACTGAGCCAGGCGAGCAGGCCGGCGGCGAGCGCCGCGAGCGCCGCCAGGACTGCGAGGAGCCAGACACCCGAACTCGCGGCGACGACCAGGAACGCGATCGCCGCGAGGCCCGACCCGATGGCGAAGTTCCAGCGGACGTCGGTCGACACTCCGCTCTCGGGTCTCGCCCACATCACGACGAGCGCGGTCGCGAGCGGGCCGAGGAAGAGCCCGAGCACGAACCAGCGCCAGCGCGAGCGGCCCTTCTGCTCGGCGAGGCCCGCGGTGACGATCGCGAGTGCGAACCAGATCCAGCTGGAATCCTGCAGAGGGGAAGTCATGCGCCGAGCCTAAGGCGCGGGCAGGATCACCAGGTCGAGGTAGTCCGCCAGGCATGCCACCATGTCCACCGCGTCGCGCTCGAGGAGCCACTGCAACTGGATCCCGTCCCAGAGCGCGATGATCGACGCTGCCACTCGATCCGGGTCGCAGCCCTCCCGCAGCAGCCCCGCCGCCGCCAGCTCTCGCAGCTCCGCCGCGTACTCGCTCCGGAGGCGCCGGAAGCGCGCGGCGAAGAAGTCGCGCCCCGGATGCTCCTGCGTCGTCGATTCGCCGCAGAGTACCGCGTAGAGCTCGATGACCCCGGGAGCCGTCTCGTTGTATCGGGTCTGTCGGAGGATGCCGGCGACCAGCCCCTCCTCCGGGTCGGGCGGCGAGGAGCCGTCTCCGGTGATCAGGTCGCGGTGCTCGAGCACAGCGAAGAGCAGATCGGTCTTCGACGGGAAGTAGTGGAGCAGGCTGGTCTGGCTGAGCCCGACGCGGTCGGCCACCTCCTGGAGCGAACCGCGGGCGTAGCCGCGGGCGGCGAAGACCTGGTGCGCGGCCTCGATGATCGCCCGTCGGCGCTCGGCCGACTTCGCGTAGGGGCCGCGCCGTCTCGTCGCCTCGGCCATCGACTCCTCCTCGTCCGAGAGCCCGCGCAGCGTCGCGCCGTGACCCTCGAACGGCCAGCGTAGCGGCGTCTACGGAGCAGTGCGGCCAATTTCGAGCAGCTACTCGAATTTGTGGTAGCGTCCCGGTCATTGCCGGGTGGAAGTCCCGGTCGTCCACCACGACGAAGTGAGGGAAGATGCATCCGTTCACCCGCAGACAGCTCATCGCCGCCGGTCTCGGCACCGCGGCACTCGGAGGGCTGACGGCCTGCGCCACGCCCGGCACGGTCTCGGTCAACACCGCGCCGACCATCCCGGCGGCCGACGGTCCGGTCCGCCTGCAGTACTGGGGGTGGCTTAAGGACCTCCAGAAGGTGTGCGACGTCTGGAACGCGTCGCACCCCGAGGTGCAGGTCGAGGCCGTCTGGATCCCCGGCGGCAACGTCGGCGGTTACCAGAAGCTGTACTCCGCCCTCGCGGCCGGCGGCGGCCCCGACATCGGCCAGGTCGAGATCCGCTCGCTCCCCGAGTTCATGCTCGTGAACGGGATCGTCGACCTCACCCGCTACGGCGTCGAGCAGTACCAGGACCTCTACGACCCCACCCTCTGGGGTCAGGTCAGCTACACCGGCGGCGTGTACGGGATCCCGCAGGACAGCGGCCCGATGGCGCTCTTCTACCAGCCGGAGGTGTTCGGCGCGGTCGGTGCGGAGCCTCCGACGACCTGGGACGACTGGGCCGCCGTCGCGGCCGAGCTGCGCGGGGCAGACTCGTACATCGACTGCTTCCCGCTCGCCGACGCCTCCGTCTTCGCCGCGTTCGCGACGCAGGCGGGCGCCCAGTGGCTGCGTCCGGAGGAGGACGGCTGGGTCATCGACATGACCGACGACGCCACCACGCAGGTCGCCGCCTTCTTCGACACGGCGATCGACAAGGACCTCGTGCAGACCGGCTACGGCGCCTACTCCCCCGCCTGGTTCGCGGCGGCGGCGAAGGGCGGCATCGCGTCCTGCGCGACCGGCAGCTGGGGTGACGCGCTGATCGAGGGCGTCAGCGGCGGCGCCGGCAAGTGGCGCGCCGCTCCGATGCCCGTCTGGGGCGACTCCGGCTTCGGCTCGAGCTTCCTCGGCGGGTCGACCGCGGCGATCTTCGCCAGCAGCAAGCACCCGAAGGAGGCGATGGAGTTCGCGGTCTGGATGACCACGACCCAGGAGGGCATCGACGCGATGATCGCGAACAGCGGCATCGGCTGGTCGCCCGCCGTTGACGAGATCGGCACCGCCCGCAAGGGACCGAGCGAGTTCTTCAGCGGCCAGAACTACAACGAGGACATCCTCGTTCCTGCCGCGAAGGAGCAGAACCCGGACTGGTCCTGGTGGCCCGTCACGCAGCAGTCCTTCAACATCCTGAGCGACGGCTTCCGCAAGAAGGCGTCGGGACTCTCGCTCGTCGACGCGGTCGCCGAGGCGGAGCAGCAGATCATCACGGTCTTCCAGAACAAGGGCCTCAGCATCAGGAAGGCCTCCGCATGACCACCACGACTTCTCCCGCCGCCGCCGCCGTCGCGGCCACCACCCGCACGCCCGGCTCCCCCCGCCGCAGCCGCGCGGTCGCCC
>NZ_LIIN01000077.1 GCF_001634385.1 Rathayibacter tanaceti
GCCGCGGTCGCCGCGGCCAGCGCGACTCCGAGCAGGAGCCACCAGCCCGCCGCCCCGGCGGCCGGCGCCCAGACCAGGAACAGCGCGGCGAGCGGGAGGGTCGCATCCGTTCGCAGGGGCACGGCCTCACCCTAGGGCGCTGCCGCCTGCGGGGGCCGGAAGCCCTGCCCCGAACCTCCGCTACGCGTCCCCGTCGAACATCGAGGTGACGGAGCCGTCGTCGAAGACTCGTGGATGGCCCGCGCCAGCAGCGGAGCGATCGGCAGCACCGTCAGGCGGTCCCACTTCTTGTCGTCCGGCAGCGGCAGGGTGTCGGTGACCACCACGGAGTCGATGAACTCCGAGCTCAGCAGCTCGACGGCCGGGTCCGAGAACACCGCGTGGGTCGCCGCGACGACGACGCCGATGGCTCCGGCCTTCTTCAGAGCCTCCGCGGCCTTGGCGATGGTGCGGCCGGTGTCGATCAGGTCGTCGACGAGCAGGCAGACGCGACCCTGCACCTCTCCGACGATCTCGTGCACCGAGACCTGATTGGCGACCTTGGGGTCGCGGCGCTTGTGGATGATGGCGAGCGGGACGCCGAGCTTGTCGCTCCAGATGTCGGCGACGCGGACGCGGCCCATGTCGGGCGAGACGACGGTGAGCGTCGCCGGATCGAGCTTCTCGCGGAAGTGCTCGAGCAGCACGGGCATCGCGAAGAGGTGGTCGACGGGGCCGTCGAAGAAGCCCTGGATCTGAGCGGCGTGCAGGTCGACGGACATGATGCGATCGGCGCCGGCGGCCTTGAACAGGTCGGCCACGAGGCGGGCCGAGATCGGCTCGCGACCACGGCCCTTCTTGTCCTGGCGGGCGTACGGGTAGAAGGGGGCGACCACGGTGATCCGCTTGGCGGACGCCCGCTTGAGGGCGTCGACCATGATCAGCTGCTCCATCAGCCACTCGTTGATCGGCGACGTGTGCGACTGGAGGACGAACACGTCGCCTCCGCGGACGCTGTCGCCGTAGCGGACGTACAGCTCGCCGTTGGCGAAGGTCCGGCCCTCGGTGTTCACGAGTTCGGTGCCGAGTTCGGCCGCGACCTGCTCCGCCAGTGCCGGATGCGCCCTGCCCGAGACGAGGACCAGGCTCTTCTTGTTGCTGGCGGTGATGGCCGTCACTGTGCTCCGCTTCCTCCTGTGACCGGCTCGGTGCCCGCGGGCTCCGACGCCTGGGCTGCCTCGGCGGCGGTGGCCGACGCGGTGCCCGGGCGGTGGGCCTCGACCCACCCGGCCATGTTGCGCTGCGGAGCGACGGTGATCCCGAGGGCTCCGGCGGGGATGTCCTTGCGGACGACCGTGCCGGCGCCCGTGTACGCTCCGTCACCGATTCTAACGGGGGCGACGAAGACGGTGTGCGACCCGGCCCGCACGTGCGAGCCGACGACGGAGGACGCCTTCGTCACTCCGTCGTAGTTGGCGAAGATCGAGCCGGCGCCGATGTTCGACTCCTCGCCGATCGTCGCATCGCCGACGTAGGAGAGGTGCGGCACCTTCGAGCCGTCACCGATGGTGGCGTTCTTGGTCTCGACGTAGGCGCCGATCTTGCCGCGAGCGCCGAGCACGGTGCCGGGGCGCAGGAACGAGAACGGCCCCACCTGAGCCTTCGCGCCGATCACGGCGAGCGTCGCGTCCGAGCGCTTCACCACGGCGTCCTCGCCGACCTCGCAGGAGTCCAGGGTGGTGTCCGGTCCGATCACCGCGCCGGTGGCGATGACGGTCGGGCCCTTGATCTGCGTGCCGGGGAGGATCTCGCGTCCGGGGCGAGCACCGCGTCCACGTCGATCCAGGTCGTCGCCGGATCCTGGATGGTGACGCCCTCGAGCTGCCAGCGGCGCACGATCCGCGCGTTGAGCTCGAGCGCCGCGTCGGCGAGCTGGGCGCGGTCGTTGATGCCGGCGACGAGCCAGCGGTCCTGCACGGGGACCGCCTCGATCGCGCGGCCGGCGGCCTTGAGCGCAGCGGCGGCATCGGTGAGGTACTTCTCGCGCTGAGCGTTCTCGGTGCCGATCGCGCCGATCACCGAGCGGAGCGCGGCGGCGTCGAAGGCGTAGACGCCGGCATTGATCTCGGTGAGGGCCAGCTCGTCGGCGCTCGCGTCCTTCTGCTCGACGATCGAGGCGAAGGCACCGTCGCCGCCGCGGACGATGCGGCCGAAGCCGGTCGGGTCCTCGAGCACGCAGGAGAGCATGGTCAGCGCGTTCGCCGCGACGAGGTGCTCGTCGACCAGGCGGCGGAGGGTCGGCGAGTCGAGCAGCGGCACGTCGGCGCTGAGCACCACGACCGTGCCGGCGAAGGACTCCGGCAGAGCGGCGAGACCCTGCTCGACCGCGCGACCGGTGCCGGGCGTCTCGTCCTGGTCGACGACCAGCGCGCCGGGCGTGTGCTCGAGCACCGCCTCCGCGACCCGCTCGCGCTCGTGGCGCACGACCGTCACGACGTGCTCGGCGTCGAGCGAGGCGGCCGTGTCGAGAACGTGCCCGAGGAGCGGACGGCCGGCGAGGCGGTGCAGGACCTTCGGGGTGCGGGACTTCATGCGGGTGCCCTGGCCTGCCGCCAGGATCACGACGGCGAGCGTGCTGTCTGCCATGTTCTTCGCGTTCTCCTCCGTGAGCGCACCGGTGCGGTGCCGCTCCGCCACCAGGATTCGAACCTGGACCGGACAGCTCCAAAGGCTGCCGTGCTGCCGTTACACCATGGCGGACCGCGCTCTCGCGCGCCGTCCATCCTGCCATCCGCCGACCCTTCCCCCCAGCCGCGACGCCACGGGCGCGACTCGCGAGTCGACGTCGACCGGTGGTGGCCGCGCGTCGCCGCGCCGGAAGCAGGACGGCTCCCGGCGTCTCGCGAGGTGACCAGCCGCCACAATGGAGGGGTGAGTGCGAATGACGAGGTCGACGGGATCGTCGACGCCTGGGTGCGCGAGCGCCCCGACCTCGACTTCACGCCGTTGCAGGTCTTCTCGCGGATGCGCAGACTGGCCAAGCAGCTGGAGCGTGCGCGCGGCAGCGCCTTCGGCCGGTCCGAGCTCGAGACGTGGGAGTTCGACGTGCTCTCGGCCCTGCGGCGCGCGGGGGCTCCCTACCGGATGAGCCCGAAGCAGCTGCTCCAGGCGACCATGGTCACCAGCGGCACGATGACCAACCGGATCGACCGCCTGGTCGAGCGCGAGCTGGTCGAGCGGCTCGACGACCCCAACGACGGCCGCGGTGTGCTGGTGCAGATGACGCCGTCGGGGCTCGCGCGGGTCGACGCCGCGATCACTCGGCTCGTCGACGCGGAGCAGGAGCTGCTCGGAGCGCTCACGCACGCGCAGCAGGAGCGGCTCGCGCAGCTGCTCCGCAAGCTCTCTCTCGACTTCGGTTGAGCGCGCGGTCCGCGCCTACCTCGAGAGAGGGCGTCGCGGTGGTCGGCCGCGGGGACCGCGACCTCCGCCGAATCGAGCAGCAGGACACCCGAGCGTCAGCCCTCGAGCTGCTCCGAGAGCTCCAGCCAGCGCAGCTCGAGCTCGGCGGTCTCGTCCTCGTACGCGCGGAGCGTGGCGTTCAGCGCCAGGATGCCGTCGTAGTCGTCCTGGTCGTGCGTCGCCATCTTCTCGTGCACGGTCTTCGTGAGCTGGGTCAGCTTGTGCAGGCGCCGGTCGATCGCCGACACCTCCTTCTCGGCGGTGCGGCGCTCGGCCCCCGCCAGCCCGGACGGGGCGGGCGACGAGGAGGAGCCTGCGGACGCGGCCGACGTCCCCTTCTCGAGCGCGCGTCGCAGATCGAGGTACTGCTCGACTCCGCCGGGCAGGTGCCGGAAGGCGCCCTCCATCACGGCGTACTGCTGGTCGGTGACCCGCTCGAGCAGGTAGCGGTCGTGCGAGACGACGAGCAGGGTGCCGGGCCAGGAG
The DNA here is from genome assembly GCF_001634385.1 of Rathayibacter tanaceti. Classification (GTDB taxonomy): domain Bacteria; phylum Actinomycetota; class Actinomycetes; order Actinomycetales; family Microbacteriaceae; genus Rathayibacter; species Rathayibacter tanaceti. The sequence continues at coordinate 3,928 of NZ_LIIN01000077.1, forward strand.
TCGAGCAGGTCCTCGATCGCGGCGAGCATGTCGGTGTCGAGGTCGTTGGTCGGCTCATCGAGGATCAGCACGTTCGGCTCGCTGAGCAGGATCAGCAGCAGCTGGAGCCGCCGGCGCTGCCCGCCCGAGAGGTCCTTCACCGGCGTCGACAGCTGGGCGCTCGAGAACCCGAGCCGCTCGAGGAGCTGCCCGGGAGTCATCTCCTTGCCGCCGATGGCGTAGCTGGTGCGCTGCTGGGCGATGATCTCGCGGACCGGCTGGTGCTGCACCTCCGTCAGCTCGCGCAACTGCTGGTCGAGGATCGCCACGCGCACGGTGGTGCCGCGCTTCACCCGACCGCTCGTCGGCTGCACGCTGCCGGCGACGAGACCCAGGAGGGTCGACTTCCCCGCGCCGTTGACGCCGAGGATCCCGGTGCGCTCACCGGGCGCGATCCGCCACTCGACGCGGTTGAGGACGGTCCGCTCGCCGTAACGGACGGTCACGTCGAGCAGGTCGACGACGTCCTTGCCCAGGCGCGAGACGGCGAGCTGCGAGAGCGAGACCGAGTCGCGCACGGGAGGCTCGTCCTCGATCAGCTGATTGGCCGCGTCGATGCGGAACTTGGGCTTCGCGGTGCGGGCCGGAGCGCCGCGGCGGAGCCACGCGAGCTCCTTCTTCATCAGGTTCTGGCGCTTGGCCTCCATCGTGGACGCCATCCGGTCGCGTTCGACCCGCTGGAGGATGTAGGCCGCGTAGCCGCCCTCGAAGGGCTCGACGATGCGGTCGTGCACCTCCCACGTCGCGGTGCAGATCTCGTCGAGGAACCACCGGTCGTGCGTCACGACCGCGAGACCGCCCGAGGAGGTCGCCCAGCGGCGCTGGAGATGCTCGGCGAGCCAGGCGATGCCCTCGACGTCGAGGTGGTTGGTGGGCTCGTCGAGGAAGACGACGTCCCAGTCGCCCACGAGCAGTTTCGCGAGCGCAACGCGACGGCGCTGCCCGCCCGAGAGCGAGCCGACGACTCCGTCCCACGGGACGTCGCGGAGCAGACCGGCGATGACGTCGCGGGTGCGCGCGTCACCCGCCCACTCGTGCTCCTCCAGACCGCCGACGACGGCCTGGGCGACGGTGAGCTCCTCGTCGACCGTGTCCGCCTGGTCGAGCATCCCGAGTGTCACCCCTCGGCGATGGGTGACCCGGCCGGAGTCGGGCTCGATGCGCTGCGCGAGCAGACGAAGGAGGGTGGACTTGCCGTCGCCGTTGCGGCCGACGATCCCGATGCGGTCGCCTTCCTCGATGCCGAGGGAGACCTCGTCGAAGATCACGCACGTGGGGTACTCGAGTCGCAGCGCCTCGGCGCCCAGCAGATGTGCCATAGGGGTCCAGCCTAGGCGCTGGCACCCGACCGCCTACCGCTTCGAGGGCGCCGGCGAGACCGAGACCGACCGCCGGTGCAGGCCGGTCGCGCCGTCCGGCGCGGGCGGGCGCTCGACGATGGTCTGCACCGTGCCGTCCGCGTCGGTGGCGCGGACCGTGACGACATGGTCGCCGGGTGCAGCCTCCCACTCGTGCACCCACTGGATCCAGGTGTCGGCGGTGACCGCCTCGGCGAGGCGCGCCTCCTTCCAGGCGCCATCGTCGATCTGCACCTCGACCTTGGCGATGCCGGTGTGCGGCGCCCAGGCGACTCCGGCGACGGCGACCGTGCCCGCCTCGACCGGCTGCCCCTGCCGCGGGACATCGATCCGCGACTCGATCTTGATCGGGCCGCGAGCGGTCCAGCCCCGTGTCGACCAGTAGGCGAGGTCCTCGGCGAACGTCGTGACCTTCAGCTCGACGACCCACTTGGTCGCCGACACGTAGCCGTAGAGCCCCGGCACGACCATCCGCACCGGGAAGCCGTGCTCGACGGGGAGCGGCTCGCCGTTCATCCCCACGGCGAGGAGGCTCGCGCGGGCCTCGTCCTGGAGCACGTCGAGCGGAGTGGACGCGGTGAAGCCGTCGATGCTGCGCGAGAGCACCATGTCGGCGCCGGCCGTCGGCCGGGCCCGGGCGAGCAGCTCGCGGATCGGATGGCCGAGCCAGCGCGCGGTGCCGATGAGGTCACCGCCGACCTCGTTCGAGACGCACGAGAGGGTGACGAGGTGCTCCTCCAGCGGGAGGGCGAGGAGCTCGTCCCAGGTGATCTCGATCTCCTCCTCGACCATGCCGGTGATGCGCAGCGTCCAGTCGGACGGCTCGACGGAGGGCACCGAGAGGGCGGTGTCGATCCGGTAGAAGTCGGAGTTGGGGGTGATGTACGGGCTGATGCCCTCGATCCCGTCGAGGACGGCGGAGGCGGGAACGGCGGGCGCGCTCGCCGCGGGGGTCGGCAGGGTCACGGCCTCGCGCACAGCTGTCACGGCGGCGGAGGCGGAGGTGACGACGCGTGCGCCGATGCCGACGGCGACGGCGACGACTCCCGAGACTCCGATCAGCCTCAGGAACGAGCGGCGATCGGTCGCGGCGCTCTCCTGCTCCCCCTGCCAGCCGCGGAGGCGGACCGAGGCGGAGCGCAGCACCGCGGCACCGGCGACCATTCCGACGACGCTCGGGGCCGCATCGATCCCGGAGGCGCCCTCCCGGCTGACGGCGGCCAGCGAGCCGAGCCCGGCGGCGACGGCGAGCAGGAGGACTCCGAACGGCGGCCGGCGGAACTCGAGCAGTCCGGCGCCGACGGCGAGCAGGACGAGCGCGAAGCCGATCGAGACGAGGAGCACAAGCTTGTCGGCGGTGCCGAATAGGGCGATGACCGTGTCCTTCACGCCGGGAGGCACGATGTCGATGACGAAACCGCCGACGGCGAACAGAGGGCTCCCCGCTGCCCCCGTGAAGACCGCCACGACCTCGGCGGCCGCCAGGGATACGGCGGCGGCCACGATCCCCGAGAGGATCGCGAGGAGGGTGGCTCTTCTGGGGGGCATGAGCGGCACTCTAAGCCACGGCGTCGGATCTTCTCTGCGGGAGGCGCCAGGACTGCGCCCATCAGCGGGGGCCCACGTCCGGTGTTCACGAGATCCGCGCGGAGGCAGCACAGGTGCTGGCCCCTCCGCGCGGCGCGGACTACGTCGACAGCAGTCGCGCCCCGTGCACCGGGCCCGCCACGCGCACCGCACGCAGACGCGCGGAGCTCAGCTCGAGCTGCAGATCGAGCGCAGCGTCGGCATCGGCGGCGAGGAACGCCACGGTCGGGCCGGAGCCCGACACCAGCCCGCCCAGGGCGCCGCGGCCCTCCCCGAGCTCGAGGATCCGCGCGAGCCCCGGCTGGAGGTGCAGAGCCGGCGCCTGGAGGTCGTTGTGCATCGCGTCGGCGAGCATGGCCGCGTCTCCGGCCCGCAGCGCCTGCAGCACGTTCGGGTCGATCGTGGGAGTCGCAGCGATCGGGCGGAAATCGTGCAGGTGCCGCTCGCGGTGCCGATCGAGCTCGCTGTACACCTCCGGGGTCGACAGCCCCTCCTCCGAGAGCACGATGACCCACTCGAAGCGGCCTTTCGCCAGCGCGGGGCTCAGCTCGTCACCCCGGCCGACTCCGACGGCGGTGCCTCCGGTGAACGAGAAGGGCACGTCGGCACCGAGACTCGCGGCGATACCGAGCAGCTGCTCGCGCGTGCAGGCTGTTCCCCAGAGCGCGTCACAGGCCAGGAGAGTCGCGGCCGCGTCGGCCGAGCCGCCGCCCATCCCGCCGGCGATCGGCACGTTCTTCTCGATCTCGAGGCGTACGCCGCCGCGGTAGCCGGTGGCACGGGCGAGAGCGCGGGCCGCCTTGATCGCGAGGTTGGAGCCGTCGACCGCGAGGGCGCTCGTGTCGATCGAGCCCGAGAACGAGACGGAGAAGTCCGAGGCCTCGCTCGCGAAGACGTCCTCGTAGAGCGAGAGCGACTGGAAGGCGGTGGCCAGTTCGTGGTACCCGTCATCGCGCACGGCGCCGACCTTGAGGAACACGTTGATCTTGCCGGGGGCCCGCGCGTGGACCCGGGTGGAGGTCTCGCGGTGGGCCATGCATCCACGCTACAGGGTGGTGGAGGCGCGCCTGTCCGCGTCCGAGAGCGCCCCCGCCTCGGCGTCGTCGAACCCTCCGTCGGTCCCCGCCAGGCGCCCGTCGGACGCCGCCAGCGACCCCTCCGGCACCGCGGCACCGCGCACCGGGACCCGCTCGGGATCGAGTGTCCGGCCCAGGCGGACGAACGCGGCGACGTCGAGTTCCTCTCCGCGAGCGGTCTGCGCCACCCCCGCCGATTCGAGCGCCGCGATGGCGGCAGCACTGTCTCCGAAGAGGGCGGCGAGCGACTGGCGGAGCATCTTCCTCCGCTGAGCGAAAGCTGCGTCGACGACCGCGAAGACCGCGCGGCGCAGGGTCTCGTCGCCGGGCTCCTCGTGGCGCTCGAACGAGACGAGCACGCTGTCGACATGGGGCACGGGCCAGAAGATCTGACGCGAGACCGTGCCGCCGGTCGACCACGAGCCGAACCAGGCGGCCTTCACGCTCGGCCCGCCGTACACCTTCGAGCCGGGGCCGGCCGCGAGGCGGTGGCCGACCTCGGACTGCACCATGACGACTCCGGACCGGATGCTGGCGAAGTGCTCGAGGAAGTGCAGCAGCACGGGCACCGAGATGTTGTACGGAAGGTTCGCGACCAGTCGCACGGGGTCCCCCGGCACGTCGAGGATCTTCATCGCGTCGGCCTGCACAACCGCGAGGTCGGCACCCGGCGCCATCAGCTCGACGGTCAGCGGCAGCTGCTCGGCCAGGCGCCGGTCGATCTCGACCGCGACGACCCGTGCCCCCGCCTCCAGGAGCCCCAGCGTGAGGGAGCCGAGCCCAGGGCCGACCTCGACCACGGTCTCGCCCGGCCGCACGCCGGCGAGCTTGACGATGCGGCGCACCGTGTTCGCGTCGTGCACGAAGTTCTGCCCGAGCTTCTTGGTGGGAGTGACCTCGAGCAGCGAGGCGAGATCGCGGATCTCCGCGGGGCCGAGCAGGCGCGGGACGCTCCCGGCGCTCGGCTCGGCGGCGTGACGGCCGCTCATGCGAGCGGCCCGACGGGCTCCGTCGGCTCGGCGCCGACCTGACCGCCCCACTCTCCGTACACCGCCTCCGTGTTGGAGGCGATCGTCGCCGCCAGGTGACCGACGTCGGTCTCGAGGGTCGCGGCCATCGAGCGCAGGGTGTGCGGGAGGAGGTAGGGCGCGTTGGGCCGCCCGCGGAACGGCGTCGGCGCGAGGTAGGGGGCGTCGGTCTCGACGAGGATGAGGTGGCGCGGAGTGGCTGCGAGCGCCTCTCGCAGCGGCGCGGCATTGGTGAAGCTGACTGTGCCCGCGAAGGAGAGGTACCAGCCCTCGTCGGCGCACATCCGGGCCATCTCGGCATCGCCGGAGAAGCAGTGGAAGACGGTGCGGTCGGGGGCACCCACCCGGCGGAGGGTGTCGATGACCTCGCGGTGCGCGTCGCGGTCGTGGATCTGGAGCGCGAGGTCGTGCTCCTTGGCGATGCGGATGTGCTCCTCGAAGGAGCGGAACTGAGCGGCCCGGCCGCTCTCGCCGGTGCGGAAGAAGTCGAGCCCGGTCTCGCCGATCGCCCGCACCCGAGGCTGCTCGGCGAGCTCGGCGATGACGGCGAGCGCGGCGTCGAGCGCGTCGCGCGCCTCCAACTCGGGGGCCTCGTTCGGGTGGATCGCGACGGCCGCGAGCATCCGCGGCTCGGAGGCCGCACGCTCGGCCGACCAGCGGCTGGTCTCGACGTCGGTGCCGACCTGGACGACACCGCGGACGCGACCGTGGACGCTCGGTCGAGCTGCTCGCGGTAGTCGAGGGGGTCGAGACCGTCGGCGATCTCGAGGTGGGTGTGGTTGTCGTAGACGGGTACCACGAGGGCCTCGGGCAGCGGCGGGTACGTCAGGTCGCGGCCGGAGGCCGCCTCGCGGGCGCGGACGTGCTGGCTCTCGGTCATGCGCTCCAGGGTACCGGGAGGGCCGCGAGGGGGCGGGCGGGCCTGCTGCTGGTGAGCCAGAGTCGTGTTCGGCTCCGCGGGGACGATCGGGAATCCCGACCGCTCACGCGGCGAGCGCGGCGTCGAGCGCGGCCTGGATGTCCTCGATCCGCTCGAGCTGGATCGCTTCGCCGTTGACGAAGATGGTCGGGGTGCCCTGGACGCCCAGATCCACGCCCGCGTCAAAGTCGAATCGCACCCGCTCGAGAGTGGACGGGTCGGCGACGTCCGCGTCGTACTGCTCCATGTCCAGGCCCATCTCCTGGGCGAAGCCACGGAACACCTCGGCCTTCGAGTCCTGGCTCTCCCCCCAGCTCGCCTGCGTCTGGAACATCCGGTCGTACATCTCCTCGAACCGGTTCTGCCGAGCAGCCGCCTCGACGGCGACCGCTGCGTTCTCCGAATTCCGGTGGGAGGGGATGGGGAAGTACCGGGTTGCGAAGGTGACGCGGCCCGCGTACTCCTCGCGCAGCTGCTCGATCGTCGGGTAGACGGCCCCGCAGACCTCGCACTCGAAGTCGAGGAACTCCACGAGGGTCACCTTCCCGTCCTCCGCCTCATCGAGCACGTGAGTGTTCTGCGCCATGACGGGGGGCGCGGCGGCGAGCTCTTCTCGGGAGGGGGAGAACGGCCGGAACACAGCGATCGCGGCGACGACCGCGACGACGAGGAGAGCCGCGGCGATCGCGATCAGGTTGACCTTGGTGCTGGTTGTCACAGTGGTGCTTTCTGTCAGGGCCGGGGCCGGCACGACGGGAGGTGGGGTCGGGTCAGGGCCGGGAGGAGTCCGCGGCGGGATGTTCGTCCGCTTCACCGGGCGGAGGGGCCGGGGCATCGCGGACGGGTCCCGCACCGGCGGACGCTCGGAGCGGAGCGAGGGGTGCCGGAGGTCATGAGTGCCTAGACGAGGGTGGTGGTCTCGGTGGGCGGGTCGGAGAACCGCTGCACCGCCTCGACGATCACGTACCCGGCGACAGCGAAGAGCAGGATCCCGTTCGCCAGCGCCGCGAGCACCTCCAGGCGGTAGAAGCCGTAGGTGCGCTGCGAAGTCGCCGCGCGGGACGCGAGCGTGATAGCGGCCAAAGCCATGCCCAGCCCGAGAACGTCCGTGCCCATGTGCGCGGCATCGGAGATGAGGGCCAGCGAATCGAGGGAGAACCCGACGACGAACTCGACCACCATGTACGCCGCCGTGAGGCAGAACGCGACGACGAGCGGCCGGCGGTGCTTCCCGGCTGCGGAGACGGCGGAGCCGTGCGGGTGATCAGAGCCCACGACGCCCTCCGACCACACCTGATCGAACGAACGCGGGGACGGCCGCGCCTGCTCCTCGTCGGTGGCGCAGGTCTGCTTCAGGCGGCATGACGGGTGAGCCAGGCGTAGGGATCGATCGGATCGGTGCCGTTCTCCCACACCTCGAGGTGCAGATGAGGACCGGTGCTCTGCCCCGTGGACCCGACCGCGCCCAGGCGCTGGCCGGCCTTCACCGGTTGTCCTTCGGAGACGGCGAGGGACCCCCACTGCATGTGGGCGTAGAGGGTGCTCACCAGTTCGCCGCCGACGACATGGTCGATGACGGCGTAGTTGCCGAAGCCCGTGTCGGTCTCCCCGGTCTCCCGGACGATGCCGTCCGCGACCGAGCTGATCGGGGTCCCGGCGCCGGGTGTCATGTCGAGGCCTTTGTGGAAGGTGGAGCATCCGTCGCAGGGTGCCGTGCGCGGGCCGTAGTCGTCCGAGACGCGGACGCCGACCGGGAAGGGCCAGCGGACGGCGCTGCTGCCGATCTCGGCTCCGGTGGAGCCGGTCTCGGAGGCGGCGCCCGTGTCGTCATCGGTGGCCGTCTCGTCCTCGGCGGCCGCGGCGCTGTTCTGAGCGGTGATCTCGACGATGCGAGCGGGCGCTGCAGCGGCGGAGAAGTTGTCGCGGATGACGATGCTGTCCGGCAGGTCGGAGGCGACGAAGGCTTGAGCACCGACAGTGGTGGCGACCCCCGGAGTCGGCGCGGCGGCCTCGCTGGAGGGCGGAAGCAGGACGCCGGGGAGGGCCGAGACCGCGGCGAGCGCGAGTGCGGAGAAGGCAGCGGCCGCCGGCAGCACGCGACGAGCGGGTGGCGTTCGAGGCGGCCGCCGGAAGGAGCGTCGCAGAGGGGTGGCGTGCTGGCGCTCGAGAACGCGCGCGGCTCTGCGGCTGCCGGGAACGGGTGAGCGGAAAGGAGAGGAGTGGGGCATGGCGTGTCCAGGGTCTGCGGAAGGTCGGTCGACGGCGGGACCTGACACCGGTCGCGGGCGCGCGAAGGCGCGCCGGCCGACAGGGTCGTCAGATCGGCGTAATCGGCCTACAGCCGGAGGGGGACGCAGCTCGCGGCATGACTCGGCCGCACCCGCGCCGCGGGTGGGACAGCGTGCAGCGCCTTCGCCGGGGGTGCCGTGCTGGCGATGGCCCCCTGCCCGGGCCGCGCTCGGGCGGCGAGAGCGACGGCGGCGACGACGACCAGGCAGACAGCGGCGAGCATCGCGCACAGTTCCGCGAGTCCGCCGAGCGTCGCGGAATCCTCGACGCCCGGGACGCTCGCCGACGCCACCGGCGCGTCTGCGGCCGTGCCCGTGGACGCGGAGACGGACGTGGCGGGAAGAGCGTCGTGCAGGCGCTCCAGCGGGTGGCCGAGGAGAAGGGCGAGAGCCGTGACGACGACGAGGAGGACGAGAGCGAGGGTTCGCTGCGCACCGGCGCGCGGGGCGTCCGGGTGCGGGTTCGTCACGAGGGCGTCTTCCTGGTCGTGCGCGGAGCGCGCGGCGGAGCGGCGGGTGTCGACGTAGCGTACCAAGGGCGCCTGGTGGTGATCACCGGGCTCGACCCGGAAGGTCGGCTGTCGTCGGAACCGGGCGCGCCGGCGTCGCCATCGGCACTGGTGCGCGCGGCGCGGTCGCGCGGCGGGCGGCGCGGACGCCGTTGGCGATGATGACCACCTCGGCGAGCTCGTGCACGAGCACCACTCCCGCCAGGCCCAGCACTCCCGTGAGGGCGAGGGGGAAGAGGACGACGATCACGCCGAGCGCGAGCAGCAGGTTGGCAGTCATGATCCGGCGGCCCCGGCGCGCATGCAGGAGAGCGGCGGGAATCAGGCGCAGGTCGGTGCCGGTGAACGCGACGTCCGCGGACTCGATGGCGGCCGCGGATCCGGTCGCACCCAGGGCGATCCCGACGTCCGCACTCGCGAGCGCGGGGGCGTCGTTGATGCCGTCTCCGATCATCGCGACGCGGCGGTGCCTGCGGATCTGCTCGATCGACGCCGCCTTGTCCGCTGGTTTCTGCTCCGCGCGCACATCGGAGATCCCCGCCTCGCTCGCAATCGCGTGCGCGGTGCGGGTGTTGTCGCCGGTGAGCAGGAGAGTGCCGATGCGGTGGCGCTCGAGCTCCGCGATCGTCTCGGCCGCTTCAGGCTTGAGCTGGTCAAGTATCCCGATCACACCGAGCACGGTGCCTCCTCGCTCGACGACGACGGCCGTCATTCCGGCGCCCTCCATCGCTTCCAGCTGCACGGACAGGGCGCCGGCGGGCACCCAGCGGGGGCTGCCGACCCGCACCGGGACGCCAGCGAGAACACCGGTGATCCCGTCGCCGGGATGCTCCGTCACGTCCACCACCGGAGCAGGCGTCGAGGTGGCGGCGAGGATCGCTGCGGCGAGCGGGTGCGTGCTGTGCGCTTCGAGCGCGGCGGCGACCGCGAGCACGTCCTCGCGGGACGCACCGGCCGCAGTGGCGACGTCGGTGACGCTCGGGCGGCCCGCGGTGAGCGTGCCGGTCTTGTCGAACGCGACCACCTGCACCGTGCCCAGGCGCTCGAACGCCTCTCCGGACGTGATGATCAGCCCGAAGCGGCTGCCTGCACCGATCGCGGAGATGACCGTCACGGGTACCGCGATCGCCAGGGCGCACGGGGATGCAGCGACGAGCACGACGAGGGCTCGCTCGGTCCACGTCCCGGCGTCGCCGATCAGGACGCCGAACAGGGCGATGCCCGCGGCGAGCAGGAGCACGGCGGGCACGAGGGGCTTCGCGATGCGGTCAGCGAGCCGCGCACGATCGCCCTTGCGGGCGTGGGCCTGCTCGACCAGGTGCACGATCGTCGTCAGGGAGTTGTCGGTCCCCGCTGCAGTCGCTTCAACCTGGAGGGCGCCGCCGCCGTTGATCGAGCCGGCCGCGACGACATCGCCCGGATCGACCTCGACCGGGATCGACTCGCCCGTGATCGCGGAGGTGTCGATGCTGCTGCGTCCGGAGACGACCACACCGTCCGTCGCGATCCGGTCGCCGGGGCGCACGACGAGGACATCGAGCTCGCGCAGCTCACGCGCAGGGATCGTGACGTCACCGTGCAGGCGGGACACGATCGCGGTGGCCGGAAGCAGGTCCAGGAGGGCGCGCAGGCTCCCGCGGGCCTTGTCCATCGCGCGGTCCTCGAGCGCCTCCGCGATCGAGAAGAGGAATGCCAGGGCCGCCGCCTCGCCGATGTGGCCGAGGAGGACGGCGCCGACCGCGGCGATCGTCATCAGCAGGCCGACACCGAGAGTGCCGCGCAGCAGTCGCCGCACGGCGCCGGGCACGAACGTCGATGCGCCGGCGACCAGGCTCGCGCCGAGCACGATGGTCCCGGCGATGTCCAGCCCCGTCCACTCCAGGAGGTAGCCGACAAGCAGCAGGACGCCCGCAGCGAGCGGGATGAGGACGCTCCGGTCCTGCCACCACGGGACGAACTCCTCCGCGGAGTCACCGTCGTGGTCGTCGGCGTGCTGATCGTGGTCCGAGCCGGAAGGGCCGACGTGGTCGTGCCGCTCGCGCTCCGCAGACGCCGGGCGGGCGCGCCGACCCCCTTCGGACGGCGCCTCGTCGGCCGCACAGCACGCGTCCACCGCGC
>NZ_LIIN01000078.1 GCF_001634385.1 Rathayibacter tanaceti
GATCTCGCGAGCGGCGACGGCACGCATCTCGGCGGCCTCGTGCTCGGCCTCCGAACGGACGGCGGCGGCCTCGCGCTTGGCCGTGGCACGCGTCTCGGCGGCCTCGGTGGCGACGGCGCCGCGGATGGCGGCGGCCTCGCGCACGGCGTCCTGGGTCATCACGTCGCGGTCGTCGGCGGCCTTCCCGAGCGTCGCGGCCGCCTGCGCCTCCGACTCGTCGCGGGTGCGGTCTGCGCGGCGACGCGCCTGCGTGACGAGGCGCTCCGCCTCGTCGCGCGCCTCCTGGAGAACGCGGTCGCCCTCGTCGCGGGTGGAGCGACGCAGCGCCGAGGCGTCGTTCTCGGCCTGGGCGATGATCCGCTCCGACTGCTCCTCCGCCACGCGCAGTGTGTGCTCGAGTTTCGCGCCCAGCCCTGCGTAGGTGGGTGCGCCGACCTGCTGCAGCTCCTTCTCGAGGCTCTCGATGCGCGCGGAGAGGCGCTTCACCTCTCGGCTGCTCTCGGCCGCCTGGGTGTTCGACTGGATGAGCTCGCGGCGCATGCCCTGGATGGCCTTGTCGACCTCGTCCCGGTCGTAGCCACGGAACACCTGGGTGAATTCGGCCTCGTCGTTCGCCACGTCGTCTCCTTCAGAGCAGGGCCGCGGAGGGGCTCACGGCACTCGGAAAGTGTATTCAGCGCGCGGGCATCGGCCGGGGCGACACCCGCACCGCGCGCCGCACGGAGGCACTCTCGGCCGTTCCCGGGCATCGGAGGGAGGGCATCGGCTATCGTGGACTGTCTTTGTCTGTTGCCGTCGCGCCCCGGTCCGGCTGCGTCCCCGAGCCGGTCCCGGCCGTCACCCCGATCCGGCAACGCAGGAGGAGTTCTTTCGTGCGGTTCGTCTTCGCCATCATCGCCACCGTCATCGCCGCCGCGATGATCGCGCTCGGCATCGGTCAGCGGACGGTCTGGGCTCCTCCGGAGTCCTTGACCGCCGAGACCTCGCTCGACTCGTCCGCGCCCTACGCGGTGATCGACGGGAGCACGCTCGGCGCGAATCCCGGTCGCCAGACGATCACGGTCGAGGGTGGCGGTGACTCGTGCTCGCCTACGCCCGGACCTCCGACGTGCTCGGCTGGGTCGGTGGCTCGCCCTACGATGCCGTCGGCTACAGTACGGCGAACGACGCACTGACCGCCGAGCAGGAGACCGGCGAGGGCGTGGAGCTCTCGGCCGACGTCGCGACTGCCGACGCCGCGGTCGTCGATCCGCGCGGATCCGACCTGTGGCTCGAGCAGTTCGAGGGCACGGGCAGCATCTCCGTCGCGCTCGACGTCCCCGATGACGTGTCGATCCTGATCGCGAGCGACGGCACCGCTCCCGCGGCCGACTCGGTGCGGGTGAGCTGGCCCGTCGACACGGCGACCCCGCTCGCGGGTCCGCTGCTGCTGGGCGGTGCGATCTTCCTCCTGATCGGTCTCGGCCTCTACGTCTGGGCGTTCGTCCACCTGCGCCGTCAGCACGGGCCCCGTCGCAAGGGACCTCAGGGCCGCATCCCGCGGGGAGCGCGTCGACCACGTCCTCGAGCGGGGATCCAGGCGTCCGTGGCCTCCACACCGCTGCGGCGCCGCCGTGGCGCTCTCGTGCTGCCCGTCGTGCTGGGCACCACGGTGCTGCTCTCCGGGTGCAGCTCGGACTACTGGCCCGACCTGGCCGCGGGCGCGAGTGCCGCGCCGACCGCCTCCGTGACCGCGACGCCCGGCGCCGAGCCGGTCGCGGCCGACCCGACCCCTGTCGTCACGACGCAGCAGGCGGAGGCGATCGTCGCCGAGGTCTCGGACGTTGCGTCGCGCGCCGACGCAGCACGGGACGCCGGGATCTTGGCCGAGCGCTTCCAGGGAGAGTCGCTAACGGAGCGCACCACGAACTACGAGGTGATCGCCAAGGGCGGCACCATCGACCCGCCGCAGGCGATCCCCGGCTCGCCCGTCAGCCTCGTGCTGCCCCAGGACACCGAGACCTGGCCTCGCCTCGTCACGGCCGTCGTCCAGAACTCGGCTGACACCACCCAGGCGCCGATCGCCCTGATGATGAGCCAGGCGAGTCCTCGGACCGACTACAAGGTCGATTACGCGATCTCCCTCGAGGCCAACGCTCGGATCCCCGACGTCGCACCGGTGACCGTGGGGACCTCGATCGTCGCTCCCGACTCGCGGCTGATGAAGCTGGCGCCCCAGACTGTCGGCTCGGCCTACGCAGACATCCTGGCCAACGGCGATTCCAGCCAGTACGCGGGGCTCTTCTCGCCTGACGGCGACACGCTCCGCGGCCAGGTCGGGGTCGACAAGAAGAACGCCGACCGTGAGGCTCTTCCGGACACCGCCTCGATCGAGTTCTCGAACAAGCCCGGCACCTCACCGACGATCGCCCTTGCGACGAACGACTCGGGCGCGCTCGTCGCGGCGAGCATCGCCGAGACCTCGACCGTGCGGCCCACCGCCGAGGGTTCGACGGTCTCGACCTCCGGTGCCTCGCAGTCGCTGCTCGGCACCGACAAGTCGACCACGGGGATCGAGACCACCTACGGTTACCAGTTGTTGTTCTATGTACCGCCCGTCGGATCGGAGGAGAAGATCGTGATGCTCGGATGGAGCCAGGGACTCGTCTCGGTGGTGCAGCTGCCGTGAGCGCCGTCCCACCCCTGCCGGGGAACCTCCGCGGCGCCATCGACCTGTCGTCGCTGGTGAACCGCCGTACCCCTTCCGCCCCCAGCGCGACGCAGGCCGACCCTGCGGTTCCGGGCGCGGCGCCCGCCGGCTCGCAGGCCGCGAATCCGCTCCTGCTCACGGCCGGCGACGCCGAGTTCGACCAGGTGGTGCAGCTCTCGTCGCGCGTGCCGGTGATCGTCGATCTGCGGGGCTCGTGGGCCGAGCAGAGCACGAGCATGACCGCCCTGCTCGAGAAGGTCGTCGTCTCGTACGCCGGTGCCGTCGTGCTGGTCGGAGTCGACGTCGAGTCGAGCCCGCAGCTCGCTCAGGCGTTCCAGGTGCAGTCGGTGCCGACCGTCGCCGCGATCATCGGCGGACGGCCGGTGCCGCTGTTCAGCGGTCTGATCGCCGAGGAGCAGCTGCGCGACCTCCTCGAGCAGGTCCTCCAGCTGGCCGCGCAGAACGGCGTCACGGGCACCGTCCCGGTCGGCGCCGAGGCGCCCGCCGAGGGAGCGGAGCCCGAACCGGAGCCGCTGCCGCCGCACCACCAGGAGGCGTACGACGCGATCGACCGGGGCGACTATGCCGCGGCGATCAGCGAGTACGAGACGGCCATCGCGCAGAACCCGCGCGACGCCCTGGCCGTCGCCGGCCTCGCGCAGGTCCGCCTGCTGGCCCGGCTCCAGGGCCGCACGCTCGACGACATCCGCTCGACGGCCGCTGCCGAGCCGTCGAACCTCGACGCGCAGCTCGCCGTGGCCGACCTGGACGTCTCGGGCGGGCACGTCGAGGATGCGTTCGATCGCCTCCTGGCGCTGTTCCCGCGCCTCGACGCGGACGGCAAGGCGGCGACGCGGGCTCGGCTGCTCGAGTTCTTCGAGATCGTCGGACAGACCGACCCGCGGGTGAACAAAGCGCGCGCGCGCCTCACCGGCCTGCTGTACTGACCGCTCCGGCGCGCTGAGCGATCGGGGCGTCCGAGTGCCGGATCGCGGCTGAGACGACCGAGCCCCGCCCGGACCCCGCAGCTGCGGCGGTCCTCCGGCGGGGCTCGGTGTCCGCAGGCCGTCAGCCGGCCGGCCGGAGGTAGAGCACCGCCAGCGGGGGCAGGATGATCTCGGCCGATGCGGGGCGGCCGGCCCACGGCTCCTGCCGTGCCTCGACGGCGCCGAAATTGCCGACCCCGCTACCGCCGTAGATCTCGGCGTCGGTGTTGACGAGCTCCTCCCAGCGCCCCGCGATCGGCAGGCTCACCCGGTAGTCGTGCACCGGCGCACCGGAGAAGTTCGCGATGACGGCCACGGGACGCCCCTCGCCGTCCTTCCGCAGGAACGAGATGACGTTCGGCACGGCCGCGCCGCCGTCGATCCACTCGAAGCCGGCCTGGTCGCTGTCCAGCTCCCAGAGCGACGGTGAGTCGCGGTAGACATGGTTGAGCTGCCCGACGAGGCTCCACAGACCACGATGGCTGGGCTGGTCGAGGATCCACCAGTCGAGCCCGCGCTCCTCGCTCCACTCGGAGTACTGCCCGAACTCCTGCCCCATGAACAGCAGCTGCTTGCCCGGGTGCGCCCACATGAAGGCGAGGTAGGCGCGGACGTTCGCCAGTTGCTGCCAGTGGTCGCCCGGCATCTTCTGGATCAGCGAGCCCTTGCCGTGCACGACCTCGTCGTGACTGATCGGGAGGACGAAGTTCTCGCTGAAGGCGTAGACGAAGGAGAAGGTGATCTCACCGAGGTGGTACTGGCGCCAGAGCGGGTCGTTCGCCATGTAGCTCAGCGAGTCGTGCATCCAGCCCATGTTCCACTTGAGCCCGAAGCCGAGGCCGCCGGAGGTCGTCGGCTGGGTGACACCCGGCCAGCTGGTCGACTCCTCGGCGATCATCATGATGCCGGGGTGCAGCTTGTAGGCGGTGGCGTTGACCTCCTGGAGGAGGCTGATGGCCTCAAGATGCTCGCGTCCGCCGTGCTCGTTCGGCAGCCACTCGCCCTCCTTGCGGGAGTAGTCGAGGTAGAGCATCGAGGCGACCGCGTCCACGCGGAGGGCGTCGACGTGGAACTCCTCGAGCCAGAACAGCGCGTTCGCGACCAGGAAGTTGCGCACCTGGGTGTGGCCGAAGTCGAAGACGTAGGTGCCCCAGTCCATCTGCTCGCCGCGGCGCCAGTCCGGGTGCTCGTAGAGCGGCTCCCCGTCGAAGCGCGCGAGAGCGAAGTCGTCCTTCGGGAAGTGCCCGGGCACCCAGTCGACGATGACGCCGATGCTCGCCTGGTGCAGGCGATCGATCAGGTACTTGAGGTCGTCGGCCGTGCCGAAACGGCTGGAGGCGGCGTAGTAGCCGGTCACCTGATACCCCCACGAGCCTCCGAACGGGTGCTCGGCGAGCGGCATGAACTCCACGTGCGTGAACCCGAGCTCGGTGATGTACTCGATCAGCGGATCCGCGAGGTCCCGGTAGCCCAGGCCCGGCCGCCACGATCCCAGGTGCATCTCGTAGACGCTCAACGGCTGCGCGTGGGGATCGACCGAGGCGCGCTTCTGCATCCACGCGGAGTCGTCCCACCGGTGGTGCGAGACCGCGACCTTCGAGGCGGTCGCCGGCGGGACCTCGGTGGCGCGCGCCATCGGGTCGGCCTTGCGCACCCAGCGTCCGTCACGGGACAGCAGGTCGAACTTGTAGGAGGCACCGGGCTCGATGCCGGGGACGAAGATCTCCCAGACGCCGGTGACGCCGAGGTTGCGGAGGGCGTGTCCCTCGCCGCTCCAGTCGTTGAAGTCGCCCACGACCCGGACGGCCTGCGCGTGCGGTGCCCAGACCGCGAAGGAGGTACCCCAGACTCCTTCGTGCTCGCGATGACGGGCGCCCAGTGCCTCCCAGAGCCGTTCGTGCCGACCCTCGCCGATGAGGTAGAGGTCGAGGTCGCCCACCGTCTTCGAGAAGCGGTACGGGTCCTCCGCGGTCCACTCGCCGCCGCCGCCGTAGCGCGCCTCGACCGTGTACGGCTGCGGCCCGAGGACGTGGAAACCCTGCCAGATGCCGTCGCTGAGGTGCCCGAGCTCGACGCGCGCGCCGGAGGAGAGGACGACAGCGACCTTCTCGGCGAGGGGCCGGCGGACGCGCACGACGGTGACGGGGTCCGCGACGCCGGGGGCCGCGACGAGGTGCTGCCCCAGGACATCGTGCGGCAGCGCGTTGCTGCCGGTGGCCAGCTGCTGCAGCACCCAGTCGGGGAGGTCGGGGAGGGTGATCGCGGAGGTCCCGTCGATCGGTGCTCCGGCGACGACGGGCTCCGGGGTAGCGCGCTCGTCGCCGAGCGGTCGAGGCACCTCCGAGGCCGACTCGACCGCGGAGGTGGGCGAGCCTTCGCGGGAGGCGGCGGGGTACTGCTGCGAGTCCGGGGCGGGACCGGCGTGGGCGCCGTGGCCCGTGGTCGTCGCCGAGCTCGTGCCCGTGGTCGGAACTGTCTCGGCGTGCGGTTCGAGACCGGCGGTCTCCGCGGGGCTCCCGCTCTCGGGGGGTGTTCCGCTCATCGTTCGTCCGCCTTCACGCTCAGGATGTGCACAGGCTCGACGAAGGAGTCGAGCCGTACGTAGTTGTCGCTTCCCCAGGTCCAGACGGAGCCGGTGATCAGGTCCTCGACCTCGAACGTCGCGCCCCACTCGAGGCCGATCGCGGGCAGGTCGAGGTGCACCGTGGTCTCGCGGGCGGAGTGCGGATCGGTGTTCACGACGACGAGAACCGTGTCGGCCGTCCTGGTGCGCGTGAAGTGGCGATCGAGGTGCTTGGAGTAGACGAGGATCGCGTCGTCATCGCTACCGTGCACGTGGAGGTTACGCAGCTGGCCCAGGGCGGGGTGCGCTCGGCGGATCTCGTTGAGACGCGTGAGATACGGCGCGAGTGAGCGGCCGGACTCCTCGGCCCCCGACCAGTCGCGGGTCTTGTACTCGTACTTCTCGTTGTCGATGTTCTCCTCGGCGCCGGGGCGCGCGACGTTCTCGACCAGCTCGTAGCCGGCGTACACCCCCCAGAGCGGAGAAGCGGTCGCGGCGAGGGCGGCGCGCACCTTGTAGGCCGAGCGTCCGCCGTACTGGAGGTACTCGGTGAGGATGTCCGGTGTGTTCACGAACAGGTTCGGCCGCATGTAGTCGGCGGTCTCGTGCGAGATGCTCGTGAAGAACTCGGCGAGCTCCTCCTTGGTGTTGCGCCAGGTGAAGTACGAGTACGACTGCTGGAAGCCGACCTTGCCGAGGGCCCGCATGATCGCCGGCCGGGTGAAGGCCTCGGCGAGGAACACCACCTCGGGGTGCTCGGCGTTCACCTCGTGGATGATCCACTCCCAGAAGTCGAGCGGCTTGGTGTGCGGGTTGTCGACGCGGAAGATCCGCACGCCCAGGTCGATCCAGTGCCGCAGGACGCGCAACGCCTCCCGGCGGATGCCCTCGGGGTCGTTGTCGAAGTTGATCGGGTAGATGTCCTGGTACTTCTTCGGCGGGTTCTCTGCGTAGGCGATGCTCCCGTCCGGGAGGGTCGTGAACCACTCGGGGTGGCTGGTGACCCAGGGGTGGTCGGGCGAGGCCTGCAGGGCGAAGTCGAGGGCGAGCTCCAGGCCCGCCGCGGTGACGGCGGCGTGGAACGCACGGAAGTCGTCGACCGTGCCGAGATCGGGGTGGATGGCGTCGTGGCCGCCCTCGGCCGAGCCGATCGCCCACGGCGAGCCCGGGTCGCTCTCCGCGGCGTCGAGCGTGTTGTTCGGGCCCTTGCGGAACGAGCGCCCGATCGGGTGGATGGGCGGCAGGTAGAGCACGTCGAAGCCCATCGCGGCGACGGCGGGGACGCGCTCGGAGGCGGTGCGGAACGTGCCGCTGGTCACCGTGCCGTCCTCGTGGCGCACGGCGCCCTCGGACCGCGGGAAGAACTCGTACCAGGCGCCGACGCCGGCACGGGTGCGCTCGACGTGCACGGTGCGGGGTGCGGAGACGCTCGCGATGCTGCGCACCGGACGGGCTTCGAGCGCGCCGTGCACGGCGGGATCGGTCGCGGCGACGAGGCGTGCCTCTGCGGCGAGCGCGGTGTCGGCCACTCGGGAAGCAGTCGCAGCGAGGAGGGTCCGCTCGGCCTCCGGACGGGACTGATCGTCGGCGCCGGCGCGCAGCAGGCCGGCGCCGATGGCGAAGGTGACGTCGATGTCGAGCCCGGCGGGGATCTTAACGTCGGCGGTGTGCAGCCAGGTCGCCCAGTCGTCGGCGAAGGCGCGGATGCGGTAGGTCCAGTCGCCCTCCGCATCGAGGAGGACGAGGCGACCGTAGCGGTCGGTACCCGTCGCGAGCAGGGACATCCGGTGCTCCGACTCCGCCCCCGAGGGCGAGGTCAGCAGCAGGTCGACTCCGATGAGGTCATGTCCCTCGCGGAACGCCGTCGCCGCGAAGGGGACGACCTCGCCGACGAAGGCCTTGGCCGCCCAGCGGTCGTCCTCGAGCCGGGGCTGCGGGTCGAGGATCGGGATGCGCTCGGCGCGCACGCGGTACCCACTGCCGCTCGCCGCCGGGGGAGCGTCCGGCGTGACGGGAGAAACCGGGGCCTCGTCGGCCGCCGGCTCGGCCGGCACCTCCTCGGGAGGCGCCCACGCCTCCTGGGGTGCGCGTCCGCGACCCGCTCGTCGTGCGTCCTTGCCGTGCGGAGCCTTGCCGAAAGGTATCTGAGCCACGTCACGACAGTAGCGACCGGCGCGCGCTCGCACACGACGCTTGCGCGCGCCTGCGGCGCTGTGCAAACGGTCCGCGCCGGGCCCGTTCGTGCGCCGCGGGGCTCCGCTAGGGTGACCGAGCGCGACCGCCCCGGTGCTCCGCGACCGGGGTTCCCGGGTCCGCAGAGAGTCGAGGGGTGCCGTGAAGGCGATCCGCCGCTTCATCGTCCGCTCCGTCCTCCCGCCCGAGCTCTCGGCGCTCGGTGAGCTCGCGGGTAACCTGCGCTGGGCCTGGCACGAGCCCACCCGGCGGCTGTTCGAGCGGGTCGATCCCGAGCTCTGGCGGCGCGGGGGAGCGGACCCCACCGCGCTCCTGGGCGCTGTCAGCCCCGAGCGGCTCGCCGAGCTCGCCGGTGACGGCGCCTTCGTCGAGGAGGCGCAGCGGTTGCGCGAGGACCTCGAGCGCTACCGCACCGAGCCTCGGTGGTACCAGTCGCTCCCGGAGACGGCACCGCGCTCGATCGCGTACTTCTCACCCGAGTTCGGCATCGCCGCTGCGCTGCCGCAGTACTCCGGTGGTCTGGGGATCCTCGCGGGCGATCACCTCAAGGCTTCCTCCGACCTGGGCGTCCCGGTCACGGGCGTCGGCCTCTTCTACCGCTCCGGCTACTTCTCCCAGGGACTCTCGGCCGACGGCTGGCAGCTCGAGTCCTACCCCTCGCTCGACCCCGACGGTCTCCCGCTGCGCGTCGTCCGCCTCGCCGACGGCTCCCCGGCCCGGATCGTGCTCGCGCTCCCTGACGGCCGCGCCCTCTACGCGCGTGTCTGGCGGGCCGAGGTCGGCCGGGTGACACTTCTGCTCCTCGACACCGACATCCCCGAGAACGAGGACGCCCTGCGCTCGGTCACCGACCGTCTCTACGGCGGGGGCGGCGAGCACCGCCTGCAGCAGGAGCTGCTACTCGGGATCGGTGGCGTGCGCGCGCTCGACCTGTGGGCGGAGGTCTCGGGCACGGCGCTCCCTGAGGTGTTCCACACCAACGAGGGGCACGCCGGCTTCCAGGGGCTCGAGCGTATCTCGGGTCTGATCGGCGCCGGGCTCGACTTCGACCAGGCGCTCCAGGTGGTGCGCGCAAGCACGGTCTTCACCACGCACACGCCGGTGCCCGCCGGAATCGACCGCTTCGACCGCGACCTGATCGCCGCCTACTTCTCGACCGAGCTGCTGCCGGGCGTCCAGGTCGAGGACGTGCTCGCCCTGGGTGTCGAGCCGGGCGGCTCCGGCACCGCGTTCAATATGGCCTACATGGGTCTGCGCCTGGCCCAGCGCTCCAACGGCGTCTCGATCCTGCACGGCGAGGTGAGCCGGTCGATGTTCGCCAGCCTCTGGCCGGGCTTCGATGCGGAGGAGGTGCCGATCGGCTCCATCACGAACGGCGTGCACGCGGCGACCTGGACGGATCCGGTCCTCCGCGACCTCGCCCGAGACCGACTCGGCATCGACGACACGACGCGCGCCGACTGGGCGTCCGACGCGCTCAGCGACGACCAGCTCTGGCGGGCCCGCCGCGCGATGCGGGAGCAGCTCGTCGACGACGCCCGACGTCGAGCAGCGCGCTCGTGGCGCGAGCAGAATCCGGGCGGGCTCCCTCCGGCCTGGCTCGACGAGGTGCTCGATCCGGACGTGCTGACCATCGGCTTCGCGCGCCGGGTGCCGACCTACAAGCGGCTGACCCTGATGCTGCACGACCCCGAGCGTCTGCGTGCGCTGCTGACCCATCCGCAGCACCCGATCCAGATCGTGATCGCCGGCAAGTCGCACCCGGCCGATGAGGAGGGGAAACGGCTGATCCAGAAGCTGGTCCGCTTCGCGCAGGAGCCCGACGTCCGCCGACGCATCGTCTTCCTCCCCGACTACGACATCGCGATGGCCCAGCTGCTCTACCCGGGCACCGACGTCTGGCTCAACAATCCGCTGCGTCCGCTGGAGGCGTGCGGGACGTCCGGGATGAAGGCAGCGCTCAACGGCTCGCTCAACCTGTCGATCCTGGACGGCTGGTGGAACGAGTACTTCGACGGCGAGAACGGCTGGGCGATCCCCTCCTCCGACCGCGCCCTCGACCCGGAGGCGCGCGACACGCTCGAGGCCGACGCGCTCTACGAGCTGCTCGAGACGGAGGTCGTGCCGCGCTACTACGAGCGCGACGCGGACGGAGTCCCGCGCCGCTGGGTGCGCTCGATCCGCCACACGCTGGCGACGCTCTCGCCCGAGCTCTCGGCCGAGAGGATGGTGCGCCAGTACGTCGAGGCGCTCTACCAGCCGGCGGCCGAGTCGCAACGGGCGGTCACCGCCGACCACTTCGAGCCGGCGAAGGAGCTCGCCGGCTGGAAGCGCCGGGTGCTCGCAGGATGGTCCGGCGTGGCGGTCGCGTCCGTCGAGTCGGGAGGCATCGATGCGGTGCCGCAGCGTGGCGACCGGCTCGCGGTGCGCGCCGGTGTCCGTCTGGGCGGGCTCTCGCCCGAGGACGTGACGGTCGAGGTCGTCTACGGAACGCCGTCGGCCGACGGCTCACTGACGGGGGTACGACACCACGAGCTCGAGGTGGTCGAGGAGGTGGGCGCCGTGGTACCGGCGGACGCGGTCGGGCGCGTCCCCTACGCCGGCGTGGTCACGCTCGACCGTAGCGGCTCCTTCGGCTACACAGTCCGCGTGGTGCCGCGCCACCGCCTCCTGCCCCGCTCGGCCGAGCTCGGGCTGACTGCCGCCGCAGGCTGACCGGCGCCCGGCCGGCACTCGAGGTCCCGCTCGTGAGGAGTCTCCGGCGAGGACGGCCCTCGGCCGGTCGTCCTCGCGCGGCCCCATGCGGGGAGGAACGGAGGGATCAGCGGGCGATGTCGGCGAGGACGGCGCCGGTGGCGGCGACGAGATCGGCGGGGGCGAGCTCGATCTCGAAGCCGCGGCGACCGCCCGAGACGAGGACGGTGTCGTAGAGCTCGGCGGTCTCGTCGAGCACCGTGCGGTGCCGCAGACGCTGTCCGAGCGGCGAGATGCCCCCCAGCACGTAGCCGGTGCGCCTCTGCGCCAGCGCGGCATCGGCCATCGCCGCGCGCTTGCCGCCGACCGCCGACGCCAGCTCCTTCACGCCCAGCGAGCCCGTGACCGGGACGATGCCCACCACGAGCTCCCCATCGACGTCGACCACGAGCGTCTTGAAGACGCGCTCGGGCTCCACCCCGAGCGCCTCGGCCGCCTCGACACCGTAGCTCGTGGTCGACGGATCGTGCCGGTACTCGTGAGGAACGAAGGCGATGCCCGCCGTGGCCAGAGCGACCGTGGCCGGGGTGCCCGGCCCGTTCCGCGCCATCACCGACCCGCCTCCGCCTCCGCCGTGCCGGTCGGCTCGCCGTGCGCTGCGAAGAGCTGCATCGAGGTGCCGGTCACGCGGATGACCTGCCCGGGCTCGAAGGACTCGCCGTGCTCCAGCGGCTCCGGCTCCTCGCTGTTCCACAGCCTCGTGTACCCGGTGACGCCCTCGGCCTCGGCGAGCACCACCGTCGTGTCCTCCTCCACGCCGTGCACGACGAGGAGGACTCGATCCGGCCGGCCCTCCTCCGGGGTCGACGCCGCGAGGTACTGCAGGGTACGGTTCGCCGCCGAGGTCCAGTCCTGGTCGGACATGCCGTGGCCGTGCGCGTCGAACCAGTGCATGCTCGTCGACCCCGGCGTGACCTCGCCGCCCCGACCGTAGCGCGAGGGGCGCAGGGCGGGGTGTTCTCGCCGCAGGCGGATCAGCGTGCGGGTGTGCGCCCGCTGGGCGAGCTGCCAGGCCGCCAGGCCCTCCCAACGCAGCCAGGTGAGATCCGAGTCCTGGCAGTAGGCGTTGTTGTTGCCGCGCTGGCTGCGTCCGGTCTCGTCGCCGGCGGTGATCATCGGCACGCCCGCGGAGAGCAGGAGAGTGCCGAGCAGGTTGCGCATGGCCTTGCGACGGGCGAGCGTGATCTGCTCGTCGGTCGTCAGGCCCTCGAAGCCGTGATTGAAGGAGCGGTTCGTGTCGGCTCCGTCGCGATTCGATTCGCCGTTGCCGATGTTGTGCTTCACGTTGTACGAGACCAGATCGGCCAGCGTGAATCCGTCGTGCGCGGTGACGAAGTTCACGGAGGCGAGCGGTCCCCGCTCGGCGGAGAACGTGTTCGACGAGCCGGAGAGCCGGGTGGCGAAGCCGCCGATGCCCACGGGGGCCGTGCCCGCGCGCCGGGCGTAGTCGATGTCCGAGAGCCAGAAGTTGCGGGTGCGGTCGCGGTAACGGTCGTTCCACTCCGACCAGCCGACGGGGAAGTTGCCGGTCTGCCATCCACCCGTGCCCACGTCCCAGGGCTCGGCGATCATCTTCACGTCGGTCAGCGCCGGGTCCTCGACCGCCGCACGGAGCAGCGGGTGGTCGCTCCGGAAGTGCGCGATCTCGTCACGACCGAGTGTCGCGGCGAGGTCGAGCCGGAAGCCGTCGATCCCGACCTCCTCGGCCCAGTAGCGCATCGAGTCGAGGGCCAGCCGCTGAGCCGCGGGCCGGCCGAAGTCGAGCGTGTTGCCGCAGCCGGTCACGTCCACGTAGTGACCCTCTGCCGTCTGCCGGTACCAGCCCGCGTCGTCGATCCCGCGCAGGCTCGACATCGGGCCGCCCGGCCCCTCCTCGGCCGTGTGGTTGTAGACGACGTCGAGGATCACCTCGAGGCCCGCCTCGTGCAGCAGCTTCACCATCCCCTTGAACTCGCGCAGCACTGCGGTCGGGCCGCCCCGCTGCGCCGCGGGGGAGGCGTAGGCCGCGTGCGGACTGAAGAAGTTCAGCGTGTTGTAGCCCCAGTAGTTGGTGAGGCCCTGACGCAAGAGGCGCTGCTCCGAGACGAAGGCGTGCACCGGAAGCAGCTCGACGGCGGTGATGCCGAGATCGAGCAGGGCGGCGACGGTCGACTCGTGCGCCAGCCCGGCGTAGGTGCCGCGCAGCTCGACCGGGAGCGCCGGATTCAGCCGGGTGAGGCCCTTCACGTGCGCCTCGTAGATCACGGTGCTCTCGAGCGGGGTGCGCGGTCGGGAGGAGCCGCCCCAGTCGAAGGCGTCGTCGACCACGACCGAGCGCCACTCGTTCTCGGCCACCCGGTGCAGCCCGCGCGAGTACGGCTCGAGCAGCGCGCGCCGCGGGTCGAAGCGGTGGCGCGGACCGGTCGGGCCGTCGACGCGCAGGGCGTAGCGGCGACCGGGCGCGAGCAGGTCCGAACGCGCCGACCAGACCGCGTGGTCGTCGCGCTGGAGGGGCACGGTGCGGGTGACCCACGCCGGGTCCTTCTCGTCGTAGAGCAGGAGATCGACGGCGCTCGCGTTCTCGGACCACACCCGCAGCTCACCGCCCTGCTCGTCCGCGCTCACGCCGAGCCGGGCCAGGGGATCGTGAGAGGTCATGCGACATACAGTAGTGACGGCCACCGGCCTCCTCCGTGGCCCTGACGCGGGATGAAGGACTGCTGTGATCTACCTCGACCACGCGGCGACCACGCCGCTGCGCGCCTGCGCCCTCGCTGCGTTCGCGGAGGCCTCCGCGCACGCCGGCAACCCCTCCTCCGTGCACGGCTCGGGCCAGGAGGCGCGCCGCCGGCTCGAGGACGCCCGCTCGGCGCTCGCCGGAGTGCTCGACTGCGAGCCGATCGAGGTCGTCCTCACGGCCGGGGGGACCGAGGCGGTCAACCTCGGCATCAAGGGCCTGTTCTGGCAGCGCCGTGCCGAGGACACCGCCCGCACGCGCGTGCTCGTCGCTGAGGGCGAGCACCACGCCACCCTCGACAGCGTCGCCTGGCTCGCCGAACACGAGGGTGCGCAGATCGAGTGGCTGCCGCTCGACGAGGAGGGCACGCTGCAGCCGCAGGCGCTCGCCGCGGCCGTGCAGCGCGACCCCGGCTCGGTCGCGCTGGTCACCGCGCTCTGGGTCAACAACGAGATCGGCACGATCAACCCGGTCGAGGAGCTGGCCGGCGTCTGTGCGCGCGCCGAGGTCCCGCTGCACCTCGACGCGGTCGCGGCCCTCGGCCACGTTCCGTTGCAGATCGCGGAGGTGCGCCGGGCGTCGGGCTCGCGGCGCGGAGTGGGCCTGGTGGCCGTGAGCGTGTCCGGACACAAGGTCGGCGGACCGATCGCGACCGGCGCGCTCGTCCTCGCCCGTGCGCCCGGGTCGTGCCGGTGCTGCACGGAGGCGGTCAGCAGCGCGGAGTCCGGTCCGGAACCCAGGACGTCCCGGGT
>NZ_LIIN01000079.1 GCF_001634385.1 Rathayibacter tanaceti
CGCCGAGACGGCCGCCCTGCCCTGGGTCCGCGCCGGTCGCGAGGACGTGCTCGCCGCCGGCGCGCTGATCTGGGGCGAGGTCCTGCGCGCCGTGCAGGAGGCCTCGCCCGGGGTCGTCGACGTCCGCTCCACCGCGCACGACATCCTCGACGGCATCGCCCTGGGCCTCGCCTGAGTCCCTTCGTCAGGCGGTGAGGGCGCTCCCCGAGTCGCGCGGGAGGCGTGCGGCGGCGGCGAGGGGGACGAGGGTCAGCGCCGTGAGGACGAGGAAGGCGACGCGGTACGGGACGAGGCCCGGGCCGAGCGCGGTTCCGACAGCGAGCGCGACGGCTCCCACCGCGACTCCGAATCCCGCCGCGATCTGCTGCGTGGTGGCGTTGAGGGTGTTCGCACCCGACATCCCCTCCTGCGGCACCTCGGCGAACGTCACGGTGTTGTACGCCGTGAAGCCTGCCGAGCGGGCGACTCCGCTCAGCACCAGCAGCGCCACCACGAGCGGCACCGGAGTCGCCGGAGTCAGGAAGGCCATCGTCGCCATGCACGCCGCACCGATCGCGCTCGCGGCGACGAGCACCCAGCGGAAGCCGAGCCGACGCAGCAGGCCCGTCGTCGCGGGCTTGATCGCCAGATTTCCGGCGAAGAGCGCCAGCACCACGGAGCGGCCTGCACCGGGCTCCAGCCGAAGGCGTCCTGGAACATCAGCGGCAGCAGGAAGGGCACCGCGTTCACGGTCGCCCGGTAGAGCGATCCGCTCGCGTTCGCGACCCTGAAGGTGCGGAACCGGAACGCGTCCAGGCGCACCAGCGGATGCGCGGCGCGGCGTAGATGCCGCACGGCGAGCGCCGTCACGACCAGGCCGATCGCTGCCGGCGCCGCGGCACGCCCGTCCAGGTCGGCGCCGGTCAGGAGCCCCGCCGCTCCGACCAGCGACCCGAGCCCGACCGCGACCAGCACCAGCCCGGTGACGTCCAACGGAGGCGGTGCCGACTCGGCGGTTTCGGGGACGATCCGGCGCGCGATGACGAACGCGACCGCGCCCAGCGGCAGGTTGATCGAGAAGATCCAGTGCCAGGAGGCGACCGTGGTGAGCAGGCCGCCGAGGAACGGCGCGATCACGGGGGCGACCAACCCCGGCCAGACCAGGATCGCGATGGCCTGGATGATCCCCTGCCGCGGCGTCGCCCGCAGCACTGCGAGCCGACCGACGGGAACCATCAGCGCGCCACCGACTCCCTGGAGCACGCGGGCTCCGACGAGCAGAGGGAGCGTGGTGCTGAGCGCGCAGAGGAGCGAGGCGAGGGTGAAGACGGCGATAGCGGTCGTGAAGACGCGGCGCACCCCGAAGCGCTCGCTGAGCCAGCCGGAGGCGGGGATGAGCACCGCGACGGTCAGGAGGAACGCGGTCACGGTGACCGACACCGCGGCGGAGTCGACGCCGAGGTCGGCGGCGATCGCGGGGGCCGCCGTGGTCACGATCGTGGCATCGAGGTTCTCCATGAAGAAGCAGCCGGCGACCAGAAGGGCGAGAGAGCGGTGACGGGGGTCCGTGGGGTCCTCCTCGGTGTAGGGCGGTCGGCGGCGAGCGTAGCGCCCCGGCGCCGTGTCCGCCGGGCCGCTCCCGTCGGAGGATGAGTGATGCAGCAGACACCAGGACGATCCAGCTCCGACGCAGGGAGCTGGCGGATGGTGTGATGGACGACTTCCTCGCGTGGTTTCCCGAGTGGATCGTGCCGGCGCGCGAGGCCCACGGCTTCCGGATCGAGTTCGCCTACGCCGACCGCGGGGCGAACGAGTTCGTCTGGGCCGTCAACACGGCGGGGGACGCCGCCGCTTTCGCGGCGGTCGAGACGTCGTCTCTGGCCTCGCCCGAGCGTGACGCCGCCTACGCCGGCCAGCCCCAGCGCAGAGCAGTGCAGCACGTGCGGCTGGTCGGGCGCATCGTCTGAGCCTCGCGGCGGACGGCAGCGGCGGGGCGGGGCCGGTCAGCTCCGGGCACGCGCACGGCCGCGAGTGCTCCCCGGATCGCGAGCGATCCCACGGCCACCGAGGCCAGGGTGCCGAGTAGCCGCGCTGCGACGTGCTTCGGAGTGCCGAGCCCGGCCCGGTCCTTCGGTGTGGGCAGCGCGGCCGGCGCGAGCGTGCGGCCGGCGGCTCCCGCCTCGGCCATGTGCGCCAGCCGGCGCAGCGTCTCGATGTTGCGGAGCCACAGCCCGGCGTGCAGCAGCGGGCGGGGGACGAGCGTGCCCGGCCCCTTCACGGCCGCCTCGTGGATGCGCACCTTCGCACCGCGGGGGTGCGGCTCCACCTCGAGGCGCACCCGCGCCTCTCCCATCGGCCAGCCGGCGGCCTGGATGATCATCCGGCGAGGCGGATCCCACTCGAGCACCGTGGTGCGGTCGTCGATCACGAGTGGCCACAGCCCGAAGGAGTGGTGCAGCCGACTGCCCACGTGCGGGAAGTCGGCGTCGACCCGCCTCATCCGCGACGCCCCGACGACCCAGCTGGGAAAGAGCCATCCGGAGGCGAGAACCGCGAAGACGGACTCGGGCGGGCAGTGGAAGACGCGGGTGTTGCGGGACATCGCGGGCTCCTTCGTGTCGTGACGGTGGTGGCAGCCGTGGTCGAGCGGTGCTCCCGTCTCCGGGCTGCGCGAGAAGAGGACGGGCGGAGGACGGCGGAGTCTCAGCCTCCGCGCGCCTCGGGCGAGAGGTCGGGGGCCTCGCGCACCCCGAACTCGTGCCGTAGGGCGCTCCGGGCGGCGTGCCAGCCGGCCATCCCGTGCACGCCGGGACCGGGCGGAGTGGACGAGGAGCAGAGGTAGAGGCCCTTCGCCGGGGTCCGCCACGGGTCGGGTGCGGGTACGGGCCGCGCGAGAAGCTGCACGACGCTCGCCGATCCGGCCGCGATGTCGCCGCCGAGGTAGTTGGGGTTGTAGGCCTGCATGTCGCGGGCCGTCATCGAGGAGGCGGCGAGCACGCGGTCGCGGAACCCCGGCGCGAAGCGCTCGATCTGCGCGGTGATCGCCTCCTGCTGGTCGGCGG
The DNA here is from genome assembly GCF_001634385.1 of Rathayibacter tanaceti. Lineage (GTDB taxonomy): Bacteria > Actinomycetota > Actinomycetes > Actinomycetales > Microbacteriaceae > Rathayibacter > Rathayibacter tanaceti. The sequence goes on from NZ_LIIN01000079.1 coordinate 3,042, forward strand.
GCGAGTGGCGCGGGACGTGCGTGTAGGCCCAGAGCACGTGCTTGCCCTCGGGCGCCCTGGTCGGATCGGCGATCGAGGGTTGCGCGACCAGGACGTAGGGGCTGCGGCTGTGCCGGCCCCTGACCACGTCGCGCTCGGCCGCCGCGATCTCGGCGCGGCTGCCTCCGACGTGCAGGGTTCCTGCCCGGGCGAGTTCGGGGTTGGTCCACGGCACCGGCCCGTCGAGGGCGAAGTCGACCTTCGCGACGCCGTTGCCGTAGCGGAACCGCTGCAGCACGGCGGCGTAGGCCGCGGGCAGGCGTTCCCCCGCCAGGGCGAGGAGAGCGGTGGGAGTGCCGTCGACGAGGACCGCTCGCGCGGGAGGCAGCTGAGCGAGCGAGGTGACCTCGACGCCGGTCTCGATGGTGCCGCCGTGCGCGCGGAGGTCGTCGGCGAGCGCGTCGACGATCGCCTGGCTGCCGCCGATCGGCACCGGCCAGCCGCGCGCGTGGGCGTAGGCGCCGAGCGCCAGAGCAGCGGCGGCCGTCGACGGGCTGGGCATCGGGCGGATCGAGTGGGCCGCGACCCCCGAGAACATCGCTGGGGCGACGTCCTCGCGGAAGCGCAGGTTCCAGACCGGAGTGCCCTGCTCGAGCACCCGCAGGCCGAAGCGGAGCAGCACGCTCGGATCCGTCGGGATCCGCAGCAGAGCATCGTTGGTGAAGCCCGAGACGCGGTCGGCCCGCTCGGCGAGCGGCCCCATCAGCGCGCGCCATGCGGCTCCGTCGCGGCCCAGTGCCTCGGCCGTCCGATCGAGGTCGCGGTAGGCGATACCGGCGCGTCCGCCGTCGAGCGGATGCGCGTAGGAGATCTCGGGGACGACCAGCTCGATGCGCCGGTCGAGCCCGAAGGCACGGAAGAACCCGGAGGCGAGCGCCATCGGGTGCACCGCCGAGCAGACATCGTGGTGAAACCCCGGGAGCGTCAGCTCGGCCGTTCGCGCGCCGCCGCCGATGGTGCTGTTGCGCTCGAGGACCGTGACCGACAGCCCGGCCCTGGCGAGCGTGACGGCAGCGGCGAGCCCGTTGGGGCCCGCTCCGACGACGACCGCGTCGACCACGGTCACTTCCTCCGCAGGGCCGACACGACGCCGACGGCTCCGGCCGCGACGGCGGCAGCTGCTCCCGCGTAGCTCAGGGCGCGGTGCCGGATCATCCAGATCTGCGGCGTCATCGTGTGCGCGCGGTCGCTGAAGAGGCCGCGGGCGCCGTGATCGCCGGGGACGGGCCCGTAGACGTTGTTCGGGAGCATCGGCTCGGTCTTGTCCGGCGCCTGCTGGCCGTCGAAGGCGCTCCGGGCGAGGTACCAGTCCATGAAGCGCCCGGCGAAGCGGTCGCCGAGGATCGTCCCCGCGGTCGGCTCGCCGACCCAGGTGCGCCGGCGCGGCTTGTCGGCCACGTCGGCGATCGCGATCGCGCCCACCTCGGGCTCGTAGATCGGCGGAACCGGCTGCGGGTGGTGCGGCAGCTGCGACTTCACCCAGTTGAACTGGATAGTGTTGAGCGCCGGCATATCGACCTCGGAGAGATGCACGCGGCTCTTCGCGTGCAGCAGCTCGGCGGTGACGGCCTCGGTGAAGCCGCGAGCGCCGAACTTGGAGGCGCAGTAGGCCGCCTGCAGCGGGATGCCCCGGTGCGCCAGCGCGGAGCCCACCTGGATGACGTGCCCGCGGTCGCGCGGGGTCATCCGTGAGAGCGCCGCGCGGGTGCCGTTGACGAAGCCGAAGAAGTTGACGGCCACGGCGCGCTCGAAGTCTGCCGGCTCGGTCGAGAGGAACTCGCCGAAGACACCCACCATCGCGTCGTTGACCCACAGCTCGATCGGACCCAGCTCGGTCTCGACCCGGTCGGCCGCCGACTCGACGGCCTCGCGATCGGCGACGTCGGTTGGGATGCCCAGACCGCGGCGCCCCGACTGCTCGATCTCGGCGACGGTGGCGGCGAGCGCATCCTCGCCGCGCGCCAGCACCGCGATGTCCCAGCCGCGGGCGGCCAGCTCGCGCACCGTCGCGCGCCCGAGCCCGGCCGTGCCTCCGGTGACGACGGCGACCCCGCGGCTCATGCGCGGACCTCGGGGGCGGTGGTGCGGCGGTTCTGCGTCATGGGGCGGGCTCCTTCGTGGGGGCGCGGGATGCGTCGGACTCCCACGCTAGGTGCGTGGACCGCCGAACCGCGCGGGGTTGCGCGCGATCTGTGGAGTGCTCGAGCATCAGGTTCTTGGGGAGGAGGATCACCACCGGCTCCCCAGTCTTCCCCCAGAGATCGGAGCCAGACTGACGCTCGCCCGACGTACGCCGACCGGATAGATGCATGACCCCTCTCCTCGACTTGAGCCTCGTCTCCGGCCCGCTCGTCGTCGTCGTGTATCTGTTGTCGGCTTCGGCCCTGCTCGTCCTCGTCGCGACCCACCTCCGCGCCCACCCGCCCGGACGACCGCGCCGCGCCGCGCTCGCCGTCGCGCTCGCCGTCCTGATTCTGGGTCTTCTCGGCGGAGTCGCGCTCGGCGCGCTCGTCGACGGCCCTGATGGACCCTTCGGCGTCGACTTCACCCCGATCACGCGACTCTGGATCGGGCTCGGACTCGGCGGGCTCGGCGTCGCGGCGGTCGTGCTCGTCGACGCGGCGGGACGGAAGCGGTTGCGCAGAGCCCTCGCCTCGCTCGGAGTCGCGGTGCTCGTGATCGCAGTCGCAGCCATGACCGTCAACATCGACTTCGGCCAGTACCCCACGGTGCGCAGCGCGCTCGGCATCAGCGCCTACTCCGATTCGGCCGACCCAGTGGCCGCAGCGAGCGGTCCGCACTCCGACCTGGCCACGTGGACAGCTCCCGAAGGAATGCCCGCCGTCGGCACCGTGTCGACCGTGACCATTCCTCCGACCGCCTCCGGCTTCGCCGCGCGGGACGCCGTGGTCTATCTCCCGCCGGCCGCTCTGACCGCCGCGCCTCCCCTCCTGCCGGTGATGGTGATGCTGTCTGGGCAGCCGGGCTCCCCCTCCGACCCGCTCTCGACCGAGAGGCTTCAGCAGACGCTCGACGCCTACGCCGCCGCGCATGCGGGCCTCTCGCCGATCGTCGTGTCACCTGATCAACTCGGCGACCCGGACAAGAACCCGATGTGCGTCGATTCGTCGCTGGGGAGGTCCGCCACCTACCTCACGGTCGACGTGCCGAACTGGATCCGCGCCAACCTCCCGGTGCTCGGCGACGCGCAGCACTGGGCGATCGGAGGCTTGTCGGAGGGGGGCACCTGCGCAATCCAGCTGGGTGCCGGCTTCCCGACGCTCTTCGGCAACATCATCGACGCCTCGGGGGAGCTGGCGCCGACCCTCGGCAGCGATGCGGACACCATCGCTCGGGGCTTCGGCGGGGACGCGGCGGCCTACGAGGCCGCCAAGCCGGTGAACCTGCTCGCGAAGAACGCACCCTTCACGGGGACGGTCGCGATCTTCGGAGTCGGCGCGAACGACGAGACGTTCCTGCCGGGCGCGAAGACCGTGGCGGCCGCGGCGAAGGCGGCGGGGATGGACACCACGTACCTCGAAGTGCCCGACAGCGCGCACGACGTCACCGCTTGGGCGACGACGTTCGACACAGGGCTCGAGATCCTCTCCGCACGCTGGGGCCTGGTGCCCGCCTCCTGATCGGACGCGCTCGACCGACGCTGGGATACCACCGCTCCAGGGCGCGCCGTGGCCCGGGATCGCCCAGGGTGCGCCGGTGGGCAGCAGGCGCCGCAGCGAGGCGAGCGCTTGATCCGGCTCGTCGGTGAAGGGAACCGGCTGCGACCCAGCATGGTGGTCGACACGAGCTCTCAACCGACGTTCCACGCCCCTCCGAGCAGGGATCAGCTCTGCGGACGCCGCGTCGACCAGAGCGCCCACGCCACCAGAAGCGGCTGGAAGGCCAGGCGGACGGCGCGCTTGCGGTCGGTGTCGAGGCCGAAGGCGCTCGTGCGGGTCAGCCACTGCGAGATGTTGCCGGGGAAGACCGCGGTGAAGAAGGCGGCGGCCGCGGCTCCGACCAGCGGCGCCCGTCGGCGCGCCAGCACAAGGGAGGCGCCGAGCCCGATCTCGACCACACCCGAGGCCAGCACGACCGCGTCCTTGTCGAGCGGCACCCACTCCGGCACCTGCGCCTGGAACTCCTCCCTCTTGCGGGTGAGGTGGCTCACCCCGGCGAAGACGAGAGCGGAGCCGAGGAGCACCTTGGCGCCGGTGCGGAAGAGGGACGGGGAAGAGTTTCGCATGACCTCCATCGTTCCCGATCCTGGCCGACGTCGCCGGGTCGAGCGTCGAGAGCGCACGAATGTGCCGAGCGGCCCGCCTAGTCTGAACGGGTGACTGACCGCATCCTCGTCCTCACCACGGGCGGCACCGTCGACAAGCAGTACTCGCTCGCGGGCGAGCTCGAGATCGGGGCGACCACCGTGCCGCGGCTGCTCGCTCCGGTGCTGACGTCCCTCGAGTTCCGCGTCGAGTCGATCCTGACCAAGGACAGCCTCGACCTCGACGACCACGACCGCGCGCTGATCCGGGAGCGGGTGCTCTCGGCCGAGGAAGACCGCATCGTCGTCACCCACGGCACCGACACGATGACGACGACCGCCGAGGCCCTCGGGGCCGTGCACGACCGGGTCGTCGTGTTCACCGGAGCCATGCAGCCCGCCCGGATGCTCGACAGCGACGCGGCCTTCAACCTCGGGACGGCCGTGGCCGCCGTGCAGCTGCTGCCCCCTGGCGCCTACCTCGCGATGAGCGGGCGGGTACTGCCGGCAGGATCGGTCGTCAAGGACCGCTCGATCGGCGTGTTCCTGCCCGCCTGACCGCCCGGTCGCAGGAGGCCTCGCTCGGCCTCTCGGCGTTCACGCCTCAGCGAGCTCCGCGGTGCAGCTCATGCAGAGTCCGAACACGTCCACGACGTGGTGCGCGTCCGTGAAGCCGTTCTGCGCCGCGACCGAGCGCGCCCAGGTCTCGACCTCGTCGGCGGCGATCTCGACCGTCAGCCCGCAGCGCCGGCAGATCAGGTGGTGGTGGTGCGTACCCGGCGTGCACGCGCGGTAGAGGCTCTCGCCCTCGGGCGACTGGAGCGAGTCGGCCTCGCCTTCGACGGCCAGGTCGGAGAGGGCGCGGTAGACGGTCGCGAGCCCGATCGGCGAGCCGGAGGCGTGCAGCGCGCTGTGCAGACCCTGGGCGCTGACGAAGTCCTCGCGGCGCCCGAGCGCCTCGCGCACCGCCTCGCGCTGCCACGTGTTGCGCTTGACCACAGGACCACCTCCACTCCGGACGACCCGGGCCACGCTACCGCGCCCCGTCGACGGCGAGCCGGGAACGGCTCCGGACGCCCTGGCGCCCGATGGTCCGGCACACCGCGTAGATCGCGAACGAGATCGTCGTCACGTACGGGCTGATGGGGATGGAGCCGCCGAGCGCGAGCAGGATGCCGCCCACCAGCGCGCCCACCGCGAAGAGCACGCTCAGCAGCGGCACGACCACCGGTGAGGCCGAGAGGCGCAGCGCCGCCGCCGCCGGCGTCACCAGGATCGCCAGCACCAGGAGCGAGCCGACGATCTGCACCGAGACGGCGACCGCGAGACCCAGCAGCAGCATGAACGCGATCGAGAGTGCGCGGGTCGGGATGCCGCGCGCGGCGGCCACATCGGCGTCGACGCTCGCGAAGGTGAGCGGGCGCCAGATCAGCGCGAGACCGATCACGACCACCACCGAGATCGCGACCAGCCAGCCGAGCTGCGGGTCGTCGACCGCGACGATCTGCCCAGTGAGCAGGCCGAATTTGTTCGCGCTGCGCCCCGGGTACAGCGCCAGGCAGAGGATGCCGATGCCGAGCCCGAACGGCATCAGCACGGCGATGATCGAGTTGCGGTCGCGGGCCCGCGAGCCGAGCAGCCCGATCAGCACGGCGGCGATCAGCGAGCCGATGACCGATCCCTCCACGACGCCGACGCCGAGCAGCAGCCCCGCGGAGGCGCCCGCGAACGAGAGCTCGCTGATGCCGTGCACCGCGAAGGCCATGTCGCGCGACATCACGAAGACCCCGATCAAGCCGCCGACCACGCCGAGCACCGCTCCGGCGATCACCGAGTTGATCAGCAGCGAGAGCAGCGCCCCGTAGTCCGAGAAGTCGAAGATCTGCGACCAGACATCGGTCACGACGGCACCTCCTCGTGCACGTGCGAGTGGTCGGGGGCGCCGACCACGATGACCCGGCCTCTGGCGCGGATCACGTCGACCGGCGCGTCGTAGAGCTCGCTGAGCACCTCCGAGCGCAGCACCTCGTCGGGCGTGCCGATGCGGAACCGGCCTCCCGCGAGGTAGAGCACCCGGTCCACCATGCCGAGCACCGGATTCACGTCGTGCGTGACGAAGAGGACGCCGAGGTTCCGCTCGCGGCGGTGCCGATCGATCAGCTCGCTGACCGCCCGCTGATGCGCGAGGTCGAGCGCGATCAGCGGCTCGTCGCAGAGCAGGAGCGCCGGATCGCCCGCGAGCGCCTGGCCGACGCGGACGCGCTGCTGCTCGCCTCCGGACAGGCTGCCGATCGGGGCGTCGGCGAACGAGGTGGCGCCGACGGCCTCGAGCAGGGCGTCGACGGCCGCCCGGCGCGAGCGGGAGGGCAGCGGGAGGCCGAAGCGGTGGCCGTCGATCCCGAGCCCGAGCAGGTCGCGGGCGCGCAGCGGAGTCCCCTCGTCGGCGAGCTTCTGCTGCGGGATGTAGCCGATGCGCCGGTTGCCGCGGTGCACCGGAGCACCGAGCACGTGCAGCTCGCCCGTGCTGAGCGGCTGCTGGCCGAGCACCGCACGCAGAAGACTGGTCTTGCCGGAGCCGTTCGCCCCCAGCACTGCGACGAACTCGCCGGCGCGGACATCCAGGTCGACGCCGCTCCAGAGCTCGCGGCCGCCGAAGCGGAGCCCGGCGCCGCGGAGCCGCAGCACCGACGCCGAAGGGCCCGCCTCCGAGGAGACGGGTCCGATCGGGTCGCGCCGATCGAGCCGGCGCCGATCGGGGAGTCGCCGGTCACGGGGCGAGGGCTCCCTCGATGGCGTCGAGGTTGGCGGTCATCCAGCCGACGTAGTCGTCGCCGTCGGGCAGCGTCTCGGTGACGCCGACCGCCGGGATGCCTGCCGCCTTCGCCGCGTCGAGCACGGCGTCCGTCTGAGCGCCCTCGGTCTGCTCGTTGTAGACGAGCGCGTCGACGGTCTTGTCCGAGAAGAGGGCGAGCGTCTCCTGCAGCGTGGTCGCGGGGACGTCGGTGCCCTCCTCGACCGCCTCGCTGAACGCCTCCGGAGTCGCATTGGTGAGTCCGAGTGCGGTGGTCATATAGAGGGGGACGGGCTCGGTGATCGCGATGGAGCGGCCGGAGAGCGTGCCCTTCAGTTCACCCTCGCGCGCGATGAGCGCGTCGAGGCTGCTGTCGAGTGCGGCGACGTTGGAGGAGTAGGTGGACGCGTTGCCGGGGTCGATGCTCGACAGCTCGTCGCCGATCGTCCCGGCGATCGTGCGGACGGCCGAGAGGTCGTACCAGACGTGCTCGTTGAACTCGGCGTGCTCGTGGCTCTCGTCGCTGGAGGCCGCGGCCTGGTCGTGCTCCTCCTCGAGGCCTGCGACCACGGTCGCGGTGACGACGGGCGCCTCGGACGAGGCCGCGTCGAGCATCGTGTCGATGAACGAGTCGTAGCCTCCGCCGTTCTCGACGACGAGCGCGGCGTTCGAGACGGCGAGCTGGTCGCGGGCGGTCGCCTCGTACTCGTGCGGGTCCTTGTCGGGGCTGTCGATGATGCTCGTCACGTCGACGAGGTCACCGCCGATCGCGCTGACGAGGTCGCCGTAGACATTGGTCGACGCGACGACCTCGACGGCGCCTCCGGTCGTGGCGGCGTCGGAGGCGAGAGCGCCGGAGGAGGTGCCGGAGCAGGCGCTCAGGAGGAGGGATGCGGCGCCGAGCAGGGCGGCGGCGGAGAGGGTGCGGGTCTTCACGGGGAGCCAATCTGAGTCCGGGGCAGGACGGTCGAGGTGGCATCACGGTAGCGACTATTGATAACGATTGTCAAAATCGAGTCGCCGAACGGGATCGGGAGTCATCCGGAGACGCACAGGGTCACGCTGCGACACGGTCCTCACTCCCGCCTGCGGCGGCTGGCACAGTCTCTGCAGACCCGCCCGAGAGAGACGAGGACACCGTGACCATCACCGCACCGGCCCCCACGACAGCCGCGCCGATCGACCGCTGGTCGGCAGCTCCCCGACCGGCCACACCCCAGGAGTGGCTGACCCGCGCCGAGGAGGTCGCCGCCGCGCTGGCTGGCGACGCACTCGAGCGCGATCGCGCAGGTGCCGCCCCCACCGCAGAGGTCGCCCTGCTCAAAGCCGCGGGCCTCGTCACCCTGCTCGGCCCGGCCGAGCACGGCGGAGGCGCGCAGGAGTGGACGACCGCCCTCCGCGTCATCCGCACCATCGCCCGCGCCGACGGCTCGATAGGCCAGCTGCTCGGCTACCACTACCTCTGGGCCTGGGCGGCGCGGCTGGTCGGGACCGCCGAGCAGATCGCCGCGGTCGAGCAGCTCGCCACCGAGGGGAACCTCCTCTACGGCGGCGCCGTGAATCCGCGGGACTCCGACCTGACGGTGCGGGAGGAGGGCGACGAGCTGGTGTTCACCGGCCGCAAATCATTCTCGACCGGCGGTGTCGTCAGCGACCTCACCGTTCTCGAAGGCGTCCTCGAGGGCACGGACACCCACGTCTTCGCGATCGTGCCGACCGACCAGGCGGGCATCGTCTTCGGCCACGACTGGGACAGCCTCGGCCAGCGGCTCACCGAGTCCGGCTCGGTCGAGATCCGCGGTGTGCGCGTGCCGTGGGCGGCGGCGGCAGGGTTCGTCGACCGTGTGTACCAGCCGCTCGTCTACAACACCCTCAACGTGCCGACGATCCAGCAGATCTTCGCCGAGTTCTACCTCGGCATCGCGCAGGGCGCGCTCGAGCGCGCCGCGCAGTACACGCGGGAGCGGACACGACCCTGGCCCTACGGCGGCGACGACAAGCAGAGCGCGAGCGAGGAGTGGTACGTGCTCGAGGGCTACGGCGATCTGCAGTCGCGGCTCTGGGCCGATGAGGCCCTCATCGACGCGACGGGAGCCGAGCTCTCGGCGGTGCTGCACGCTCCGCGCGAGGAGCTGACACCGCGGCGCCGCGGCGAGATCGCGGTGCGCATCGCCGCAGCCAAGGCCCGCATCGTCGAGGACGGCCTGGCGACCGCGACCCGCGTCTTCGAGCTGACGGGAGCCCGCGCCACCGCCTCCACGGTGGGACTCGACCTCTACTGGCGCAACCTGCGCACCCACTCCCTCCACGACCCGCTGCCGTACAAGCGCCGCGAGGTCGGCGTCTTCGCACTGCTCGACACCGTTCCGGAGCCCAGCTGGTACACCTGAGTGCCGCACCGCCGCCCTGCGGCCGCGCCTGTTCGGGCTGCGCGGTCGGAGGGCGGCGGCGGTCAGGAGACGCACGGTGCCCACCCACCCGAGACCGGAGGAACGGGCGCGCACCGCGCGTCAGCATCGCATCAGCAGGCGCGAAGCGAAACTCAACGTGCGCGCCCATCACCGACTCCGTCATCACCTCGGTCAGCTGCTCGCGACGGCCTGTGAACACGTCGCCGCGGCCGAGCGTGGAGACCGTTCCTCCCGCCGAGAGACGCAGCTCCCCATCGACGCAGACGACGACCACGCAATCGCGGGAGCGGTCCCCGGTGAGCGGCGGGCGACGAAGACCACCGCGGGTCTACCAGAGCCGAGTCACTTCGACCTCGGGGAATCTCAGCGTCTCGACATTCGCTTTCGAGCCCGCCGGTTGGACGAGTCGCCAGCCCGTCCGGGTCATCCATCCGGGAATGTCCTCATCGCGCTGAGCAGAACTGTCGCCTCGTGCAGAACGGTCGTGCCGTGCAGAACGGTCGCGTTCGACCATATGGATATTCCCCTCCACTCGCCTCTCACCCCAGTCAGGCTGAGTCTTCGTCAGTTTCCCTACTCGGAACGAGATGACGACAGAGAGAGAACGAGAGGACGCCATGACGGACGAGAAGCACAGAAGAAGACCCGAGAAGCCGCGCGAAAGCCGATCGGCCGCGCCTCGTGCTCGGCATTCTGGACCGACGGAAGCGCTTCTCCGATTCTCGCCAGGAGGTCCTCAGGACTAGCGGGTGGCGAGCAGTGTCCCCTGCCGGGGAGGACCGACGGAGGAGAGAGCTGCACTCCGGGTCGGGAACGCCGGGCGACGACGGCGCGTCTCGGCGGGCCCCGGTCGACCACCGGCCGTCGAACCGGTCGCGACATCGCGTTCCGCCAGATGTCCGACGTGCCGTGCGGGCAGTGGTACAACGTTGTAGGTTGACCCCGAGCGGAGGAGGACCGATGGCGGTCACGTTGCACGACGTCGCGCGCGCGTCCGGAGTGTCGATCAAGACGGTCTCGAACGTCATCAACGACTACCCGCACATCCGCCCTGCCACGCGCGAGCGGGTCGAGGCCGCGATCGCCGAGCTCGGCTACAGCCCCAACCTCTCGGCCCGGAGCCTGCGCCGCGGCCGCACCGGGGTGATCGGCCTGGCCCTGCCCGAGCTGAGTCTCGCCTACTTCGCCGAGCTCGCCGACAGCGTGATGCGCGCAGCCGACCGGCGCGGACTGACGGTGCTGATCGAGCAGACGGGGGGCGACCCCGCCCGCGAGCGCAGCGTCCTCAGCTCACCGCGCCGGCAGCTCACCGACGGGCTGCTGTTCAGCCCGCTCGGCATCGACATGACCGACGAACCGGCCCTCGCGGTCGACTACCCGCTCGTCCTGCTCGGTGAGCGCATCTTCACCGAGCGCGTCGATCACGTCACGATGCAGAACGTCGAGGCCGCGCGCGCCGCGACCGCGCACCTGCTCGAGAGCGGACGCCGGCGCATCGTCGCGCTCGGAGCCCACGCGGGCGAGGAGATCGGCTCGGCCGTGCTGCGCACACAGGGCTACCGCGAGGCGCTGGAGGCGGCGGGCGTTCCCTACGACGAGCGGCTGATCGGCCACTCCGGACCCTGGCACCGCCTCAACGGAGCAGTCGCCATGCGGGGCATCATCGAGTCGCGAGTCGACTTCGACGCGGTCTTCGCCTTCAACGACACCCTCGCTCTCGGCGCCGTCAGGACGCTCCAGGACGCCGGGCTCGACGTCCCGGGCGACGTCGCCGTCATCGGTTTCGACGACATCGACGAGTCGCGCTACTCCGTGCCGAGCCTGTCCTCGATCGATCCCGGACGGGAGGAGATCGCGCAGGCGGCCGTCGATGTGCTGAAGGCGCGCATCGACGGCACCGACACGACTCCACACGGCCTGCGCACCGCCGCCTTCACGGTGGTGCCCCGCGAGTCGAGCGCCGCCCGTCGGGCCGGCTGACCGGCTGCGGTCAGGCGCAGATCTCGCGGCGGATCCACTCCCCCGCCTCGCTCACCGGGAGCCGCCCGCGCCGCAGCAGCCGGCTCCACTCGACGGCCCGCCG
>NZ_LIIN01000080.1 GCF_001634385.1 Rathayibacter tanaceti
GACCTCACGCCTCCGCGACGGCCACCGCCACGACGAGCGCCGAGTGCACCGCCGGCTCCGAGACCGCGAAGTACCGGCCGGACCCCTCGATCCACGCCTCCGTCGCGCCCCCGCGCGTGCGGAACCGCACCGGCTCGACGCTCGAGGTGCCGCGCCCGTCGGCCTTCGCGACCGCCTGGACGCGCAGGGCAGAGAGCACCCGCTCGGCCGTCGTCGCCCCGGACGCGACACGGTCGCGGACAGTGCGGGCGCGCATCGCGTCGATCCCCACATCACGGCCGGTCGCCAGCGCCGCCACCACCGCTCCGTCGCAGTGGGCGATGCTGATCCGCATCCGCTCGAGCGCCGGGTGCTCGCCCCCGAGCACGGGCCGACCGTGCGGCCCGGCGCACCGCTCACAGCGCGCGTCCACCGAGATCTCGAGCGGGTCGAGGCCCAGCGTCTCGGCCGCGAGCTCGCGCACCAGGACCCGGCCCAGGAGGAAACTGTCGCGCGCCTCGCGCCGCCCGGTGGCCTCGTAGCGGAGGCGCTCGGTGAGGGTCAGCAGGCGGAGCATCCGGTGCCGAGAGGAGTCGAGCACCTCGGGCCGCGCCCAGCGCAGCTGCACGACGTCGGTGGCGAGAAGAGGGAGTCCGGTCATGCCCCGGACGCTACGGCGCGCAGGCGACATCGGCGTGACGAGAGGGTGGCCGGAGGACGACGGGGAGCGCTCGACGGGACGGGACGCAGACCGCACCTCCCCTCCGCGGTTCAGCGACGAGAAGGTCCGCCGCCGGACGCTCGTGAGCCCGCCCTTCCTCCGTGCCGCCGGGGAGACGGAGGCCATCACGATCGCGGCCACCACCAGGTTGGCGGGCGGGATGCCGGTGACGGTGAGGACACCGAGCGCGGACGAGAGCCGGCCTGTCGGCGGAGCCGATACGACGGTCGAGCGGAGGCAGCGGAGGCTCCGGACGGGCCCACGTCGGGACGTTCCGGACGCCGGTCGTCGGCGGTCGCCTCGCTCGAGCCCGGGTCCGCAGGAGGGCTATCCCTGCCGACACCTGAGGAGAACCGCGATGATCGGAGGGCCATCAGGTGCCTTTCAGGACCCTGGCCGGGCCTTCGCCTTCAGGGGGACTCGGGTTAGTCTGTCGACGTTGACCTGGCGCAGAATGCGCGCAGGGCGGCGGCTCCGGCCGTCGCAGCGTCCCGGGGGAATCCCGAAGGAGAAGGTTTGGCGTCCGACAGAAGGACCACCGGTGGCGTGGTCAAGGCGATCGTGGGCTTCCTGGGCATGAGCGTCGTGGCCGGGCTCCTCGTGACCGCCACCGTGACCCCCGCAGTGGCCCTCGCGGGCGTCGCCGCGAACCAGTCCATCGGCGTATTCGATGGGCTCCCCGAGTACCTCGAGGTGGACAAGCTGTCCGAGAAGAGCAACATCTTCGCGACCGGCTCCGACGGATCACCGCAGCTGCTCGCCTCCTTCTACGTCGAGAACCGCGTCGAGGTGCCGCTCGACCAGATCGCGCAATCGGCCAAGGACGCTGCCGTCTCGGGTGAGGACCCGCGCTTCTACGACCACGGCGGAGTCGACCTCCCCGGCACGCTCCGCGCCGTCGCGCAGACCTACGTGCTCGGCAACGACGTGCAGGGCGGCTCCTCGATCACGCAGCAGTACGTCAAGAACGTGCTGGTCGAGAAGGCCGTGCGCAACATCTCGGACGAGAACGAGCGGGCCGCCGCCATCGAAGCGGCCACCCGCACCTCCCCCGAGCGCAAGCTCCGCGAGATGAAGTTCGCGATCGGCATCGAGAAGGAGTACACGAAAGACCAGATCCTCCAGGGCTACCTGAACATCGCGTTCTTCGGAGGCACCACCTACGGCATCGAGACCGCCGCGAACTACTACTACGGCACCAGCGCGGCGAACCTCACCATCGCCCAGGCGGCGAGCCTCGTGGCGATCGTCAACAACCCGTCCGCTCTGCGCATCGACCAGCCGGACGACCCCGACAACGGTGCCGCGAACGGCTACGCCCGCAACAAGGAGCGCCGCGACTACATCATCGGCAAGATGCTCGAGGAGGGGAAGATCTCGCAGGAGGACCACGACGCCTCTGTCGCGACTCCGATCGAGCCGCGGATCACCCAGCCCAGCACCGGCTGCTCGACCGCGGGCAACGCCGGCTTCTTCTGCGACTACGTCACCAACGTGCTCAAGAACAACGAGATCTTCGGCGCCGACGAGGACACCCGCTGGAGCAGCTTCCGCCGGGGCGGCCTCGACGTGTACACGACTCTCGACGTCGGCCTGCAGAACGCGGCGCAGAAGAACCTCGACGCGCAGGTGCCGCGCACCATGGCGAACTTCGACGTCGGAGGCGTCGTCGTCAGCGTCCAGCCCGGCTCCGGACGCGTGCTGTCGATGGCCCAGAACAAGACGTACTCGCAGGACCCGGACGTGCAGAAGTCCGACCCGACGGCGACGGGCATCAACTACAACACCGACCTGGACTACGGCGGCTCGTCCGGCTTCCAACCCGGATCGACGTACAAGATCTTCACCCTGATGGAGTGGCTCAAGGAGGGGCACAGCCTCAACGAGACCGTGGACGCGAGGGTCCGCTCCGACTGGGGCACCTTCAAGGACAGCTGCACCGCGGGCGGAACCTGGTCGCAGGCCGGCTGGTCGCCGAAGAACGACGAGGGCGGGAACGGTGGGAGCTGGACCGCGGCGTACAGCACCAAGCAGTCCGAGAACACCGGATTCGTTGCGATGGCGAAGAAGCTCGACCTCTGCGAGATCAAGGGCACGGCGGAGTCGTTCGGCGTGCACCGCGCGAACGGCGCGGAGCTCGGCGAGAACGGCTCGGCGGTCCTCGGGACCGAGGAGATCGCTCCGCTCAGCATGGCGACGGCCTTCGCCGGCATCGCCGCGGGCGGCACCGTCTGCGATCCGATCGCGATCGACAAGATCGTGGACTCCAGCGACGCATCACTGCCCGTCCCCGGAGCGGACTGCCGGCAGGCCATCGACCGCAACGTCGCCGCGACGGCAGCGGTCGCCCTCCAGTCGACGTTCGACGGCGGCACCACCTCGAAGAGCGCCACCGGCGACGGCACCCCGCTGATCGGCAAGACCGGCACGACCGATGACGCGATCGCTACGTGGATGAGCGGCGCCAGCACCAAGGTCGCGACCGTGGTCGGCATCGTCAACGTGAAGGGACACGTCAACCAGCGGCAGGTCTCGTTCCCGTCCGGCGACGTCGCGACCGCTCGGCACCGCATCTGGAAGCCCTACATGCAGGTGGCGAACGCGAAGTACGGCGGGGAGGCATTCCCCCAGGCCGACGATTCGCTGCAGGTCGTGCCCAAGACGACCATTCCGGACCTGAGGGGTCTCAGCATCGCGGACGCCAAGGGGAAGCTGGACGCGGCGGGGTTCGGCTTCGCACAGGGCGGCGCCGAGGCGGGAGACTCTCCGGCCGGCACCGTCACCCGCGTCGAGCCGTCCGGCTCCGCTGCGCCCGGTACAACGATCACCGTGTTCACCAGCTCCGGCAACCAGAAGACCGTCCCGACGGTGACCGGTCAGGGTCTCGACGCCGCGAAGAACGCCCTCGGTTCGGCGGGCTTCACGAAGATCGCGCTCTCGTGCGCGGAGGACCCGCGGGCTCCCGACGCCGGACAGGTGACGGCCCAGGAGCCGGCTGGCGGCTCCTCCGTCGCTCCCGATGCCACGCTCAGGGTGTCGATCGCCGCCAAGAAGTGCCCCTGATCCTCGGATCGCGAGAACGCGTCCGGCTCGTTCGAGCCGGACGCGTTCCTGGGCGGTCCGGTCTGGTGCGCCTGCCCCGCGTGCCGGAGCCGGCCTCGTGGCTCTCGACTACTGGCCCCTGCCGCGGATGGCCCCGACGATCGCGACCGTCGCGAAGTAGACGATGAGTGCGAGGACCCCGAACGAGGCGAGCGCCCCGCTCGCCTCGGCGTAGGGTCGGCGCTCGTCGGTCATGGTGCCGGGCATCACGATGTCCAGAGCGAACATCCCGACGGCCAACCCGAAGCAGACGAGACTCAGCACGAGCAGCGCCCGCACCGCCTTGCCCACCGGGTCGTAGTAGCGCGGGTTCGACATCGGGCCTCCGGTTCTCGTGCCTCGTGTCTATCCCGCCCGGGTCGCGGTGGCAACCCGCCCGCACGCCGAAACCCCCGGCTCCCCTCAGCGAGAGGCCGCTTCGACGCACTCCGGGGAGGAGCGTCGTCGGCGGGATCGCGCAGGGAGGGGAGCCGGGAGCCGGAGGGGGCTACGCCGCGAGCGGGAGCGGGGCGGCCGACGTCACCAGCAGTTCGCCGCCGACGGCGTCGACCCGCACGGCTCCTCCGTCGGCGACCTCGCCGCTGACGACGAGGTCGGCGATCCGGTCGTCGATCGAGCGCTGCACGAGCCGGCGGAGCGGCCGGGCACCGTACTGCGGCTCGTAGCCGTTCTCGGCGAGCCAGTCGACGGCCGCCTCCGTGACGTCGAGGGTGACCTCGCGGGGGGCGAGGCGGGTACGCGTGGCGTCGAGGACGATGCCGACGATCTCGCGCAGCTGCTCGCGACCGAGGCGACGGAACAGCACGATCTCGTCGATCCGGTTGAGGAACTCCGGACGCATCGCCTCACGGAGCCGGCCCATCACGCGATCGCGCAGGTCCTTCTCCGAGGCGAAGCCTCGGCCGACGCGTCGCTCTGGGCGACGAAGCCGAGCGCACCCGACCGCGAGGCCAGGAACTCCGAGCCCAGATTCGAGGTCATGATGACGACCGTGTTGCGGAAGTCGACCGTGCGGCCCTGGCCGTCGGTGAGGCGGCCGTCGTCGAGCACCTGGAGCAGCAGAGTGAACACGTCCGGGTGCGCCTTCTCGATCTCGTCGAAGAGGATCACCGAGTAGGGGTTCCGGCGCACGCGCTCGGTCAGCTGCCCGGCCTCGTCGTAGCCGACGTACCCGGGAGGGGCGCCGACCAGACGCGAGACGGTGTGCCGCTCGCCGAACTCGCTCATGTCGAAGCGGATCATCGCCTGCTCGTCGGCGAAGAGCGAGCCTGCGAGAGTGCGCGCGAGTTCGGTCTTGCCCACACCGGTGGGGCCGAGGAACAGGAATGAGCCGACGGGCCGGGAGGCGTCGCCGAGGCCGGTGCGGCTGCGGCGGACGGCGCGAGCGACGGCGGTGACGGCATCCTCCTGGCCGATGACCCGCTGGTGCAGTTCCGACTCGAGGTGCGCGAGGCGCTCTCGCTCCCCCTCCGTCAGCCGCGACACCGGGATGCCGGTGGCCCTGGCGACGACGGCCGCGATCTCGGTCTCGCCGACGACCGCCTCCGCGGGGGCACTGCTGCCGGTCGCCGCCTCGAGCTCGGTCTGCACGAGGGAGATCTCGTCGCGGATGCGCGAGGCCTCCTCGTAGTGCTCGGCCGAGACAGCCGCGTTCTTGTCGGCCTCCAGCGTCGCGAGGCGTTCGAGCAGCGCTCCGGCGTCGACGCCCGCACCCAGCTTCAGCCGCAGGCGCGCGCCCGCCTGGTCGATCAGGTCGATCGCCTTGTCCGGCAGCACGCGGTCGGTGAGGTACCGGGCCGAGAGCTCGACGGAGGCACGCAGGGCCGCGTCCGTGAAGTGCACGCGGTGGTGCTCCTCGTAGGCGGGGCGGAGGCCGTGCAGGATCGCGACCGCGTCCTCGATGCCGGGCTCGCCGACGCGCACCGGCTGGAAGCGGCGTTCGAGGGCCGGGTCCTTCTCGATGGTCCGGTACTCCTTGAGCGTGGTCGCGCCGACGAGGTGCAGCTCGCCGCGGGCCAGCCGGGGCTTGAGGATGTTGCCCGCATCCATGCCGCCCTCGCCGCCTCCGCCCGCACCGACGACGGTGTGGACCTCGTCGATGAAGACGATCAGCTCGCCGGCGTGCGCCGCGATCTCGTCCATGGTGCCGGTCAGGCGCTCCTCGAAGTCGCCGCGGTAGCGGGTGCCGGCCAGCATGCCGGGCAGGTCGAGCGAGACCACGCGCTTGCCGCGCAGCTGCTCGGGGACCTCCTCCGCCACGATCGCGCGGGCCAGGCCTTCGACGATCGCGGTCTTGCCGACTCCGGCCTCGCCGACCAGCACGGGGTTGTTCTTGGTGCGACGGCTGAGGATCTCGACGGTCTGCTCGATCTCGTCGGCGCGCCCGATCACCGGGTCGAGCCGGCCCTCGCGCGCGAGCGCGGTGAGATCGGTGCCGAACCTGTCGAGCATCGGGGTCTCGGAGGCGGGCTGTCCCGCCTCCTGCTGCTGCGGGGCCTCGGCCTCGCGGATGCCCTGGGTGAGGGCTTCGGCGGTGACACCGGCGCGGGCGAGGACCTGCCCGGCGGGGGCGTCCTGGCCGAGCACGAGCGCGAAGAAGAGGTGCTCGGGGTCGATGTAGGTCGAGCCGCTGGAACGGGCGACCTGGTAGGCGTGGAACAGCGCGCGCTGAGCGCTGGGGGTGATGGTCGCCGCATTCGGCGAGGCGTGCGTCTCGGCGGCCTGCGGGAGGCGCGCCTCCGTGGCGGTCGCGATGGCGCCCGGGTCGACGCCGATGCGGTGCACGGCCTGCGAGACGGCCTCGTCGTCGACGAGGACCCGCAACACATGCAGGGCGTCGAGTTCGGTCTGACCGCGCTCGAGGGCGAAACGCCCTGCGGACTGCAGGATGCTCTGGGTACGGGCGGTGAGGAAACGGCTGAGGTCGATCGACCGCGCCGCGCGGGCGCGCTCACCGTCGAGGTAGCGGGCGAGGAAGTCGTCGAACGAGCTCGCTCCGGCCTCGTTGAAATTGTCGGGCACCAGTCCTCCTGAGGAAGTTGAGTCGGTTACGCTCAAGTTCAACGCCGGGGTGCGTCTCCTATTCCCGCCCCTCCCCCGCGAGATGCCACTTGGGTACGCGACACGCCGCCGCGGGTGTACCGAAGTGGCATCTCGCGAGAAAGGGAAGAGGCACGGACCCGGGGTCCGTGCCTCTCTGCGCCGACGCGCATTCCTCCGGGGTGGGAGCTTCTAGGGGACGAGGTAGCCGGCCGCGCGGAACAGCTCATACCACTCCGGCCGGGTCAGCGGCAGGTCGGAGCCGAGGGCCGCGTCGCGCACGCGCTGCTCGTTCGTGGTGCCGAGCACGACCTGCATACCCGCCGGGTGGCGGGTGATCCAGGCGGTGGCCACGGCGATCGCGGGGACGTCGTACTGCACTGCGAGCCGGTCGATCACAGCGTTCAACCCGGGGTAGGCCGGGTTGCCGAGGAAGACGCCGGTGAAGAAGCCGGCCTGGAACGGCGACCACGCCTGCACGGTGATGTCGTTCAGGCGGCAGTAGTCGAGGATGCCGGCGTCGCGCATCACCGACTGGTCCTCGCCGACCATGTTGGACGCGACTCCCTGCGCGATCAGCGGCGCGTGCGTAATCGAGAGCTGCAGCTGGTTGGCCACGATCGGCTGGTTCAGCGACTTCTTCAACAGCTCGATCTGGTACGGCGTCTGGTTCGAGACTCCGAAGTGCTTCACCTTGCCGGCCGCGTGCAGCTCGTCGAAGGCGCGGGCGACCTCGTCCGGCTCGACGAGGGCGTCGGGCCGGTGCAGGAGGAGCACGTCGATGTAGTCGGTGCGCAGTGCCGTCAGCGAGCCCTCGACCGACGCGATCAGGTGCTCGTACGAGAAGTCGAAGTAGGGGCCGTCGGGGACGATGCCCGCCTTGGTCTGCAGGACGACCTGCTCGCGCTCGGACGAGGTGAGCGCCATCGCCTCGGCGAAGCGCTCCTCGCAGCGGTGCAGTTCGCCACCGTAGACATCGGCGTGGTCGAAGAAGTCGATGCCGGAGTCGCGCGCGGCGCCGACGAGGCTGCGGATCGCCTCGTCGCTCATCTCGGGGATGCGCATGAGGCCGAGGACGACGTTCGGGGCGTGGACACCGGAGGTGCCGAGAGTGACGTGCTTCACAGGAGTGCTCCTTCGTTGGATACCTCGTCCACGGTAGGCGGGGCGCCTGTGCCCCGTCCACCAGCGGGTGCGGGTGCGATTCATGCGGCGGAGTGGTCACTCGGGCGGTGTCGTCGACCAGCGACGGCGGTCACCGCCACACAGTCCTCATAACGAAGGCTGAGAGATGAGATCCGGCGAATTCCGAGGCTTCACTCCCTCTCAGCCTTGGTTGTGAGGACCTTGCCGCGCAGACAGGTCGGTGGAAGGCTGCCCGCATGACGATCGAGGTGCGGCCCGCCACCGACTTCGACGACCTGGCGACGATGAACGGCCCGAAGCGCCCCGACGCCAACTCGTGCTGGTGCCTCAGCTACCGCCTGCTCTCGTCGACCGAGAACAACGCACTCCGGGGGCCGGCCCGCGGCGAGCGGATGCGTGAACTCGTCACCGAGGACCCGCCTCCCGGCGTGCTCGCCTACGACGGTGACGACGTGGCCGGCTGGGCGGCCGTGCACCCCCGGGCCGACACGAGCTACGCGAAGAACCGGCGGATCCCGCACGTCGATGACCTGGACGTCTGGAGCGTCTGGTGCATCCGCGTCCGGCCCGGCTTCCGTAGGCGCGGTATCTCGCACGCCCTGCTCGCCGGCGCCGTCGACGTCGCGCGCGCCCACGGCGCCCCGGCGATCGAGGGCTACCCGGTCGACAACGGAGGCGCGAAGGTCGAGCAGACGATGGCCTACGTCGGCACCCGCGGGCTGTTCGAGCGGGCCGGTTTCTCGTGGGCGGCCGACACGACGTCCGTGCTGGCCGGGTTCCCGCGCGTCGTCATGCGGCTGCCGCTCGACTGACCTCCAGTGATATCACCTTGATATCATCGGCGCGTGCAGACCGACTCCCTCAACCCCGCAGCAGTGGTTCGTCGCGCTCGCGAGGACATCGGACTGTCGCAGGGAGCCCTGGCCCGGGCAGCGGGCCTTCAACAGTCCAACCTCGCCGCGATCGAGACCGGCGCGCGTCGAGCGGGTCCCGACCTGCTCGACCGCATCCTGCGGGCGGCGCGCCTACGGCCGTCTGTGGCTCTGGAGCTCCTCGCCGATCACGTGCGCGAACTCGCCCGCGAGTACGGGCTGCACGATGTCCGAGTGTTCGGTTCGACGGTCCGTGGTACCGATCACGAGCGCAGCGACGTCGATCTGCTCGTGACAGCCGACGTCGCGGTCGACTACTTCGGCCTCGCGGCGTTCCGCGGGCGGGCCGAGGAACTACTCGGCTTCCCGGTTGACGTCGTCGTCGACGACTCCGATGACGAGATCATCCGTGCGATCCGTCGGGAGGCGGTACCGCTGTGAACGGCTTCTCCGCCCGTCCGAGACGCAGCGACGACGACGGCGAGAAGACGCGACGCCTCATCGCCGAGGTCGATCGCCTCGCTTCCCGCTTGGCGCGAGCCGTCCGCGACGGCCGGGAGGCGTTCCTCACCGCGGAGTCGGACAGCCGCGACGTCGCCGCCCTCGCGCTGATCAACCTCGCCGACCTCGTGCATCGCGACCTGCCGCACGAGGTCGTGGCGACGCTTCCCTCGTCCGACGTGGCAGGCCTCCGCGCGACCAGGAACATCGCCGCACACAACTACGGCGCCCTCGACAGCGACCGCCTCTGGGCCACCGTTACCGGGCACGCCCCGCGGCTGCTCGCGACGATCAGGTCGGCACTCATGCGCGAGTGATCGCCCTACAGTTGCGAAAGGCCCCTCGCACCCGGGGTGGAGGGGCCTTTCGAAGCGGTTGAGATCCTAGAAGTCCCAGTCCTCGTCCTCGGTGTTCACGGCCTTGCCGATCACGTAGGAGGAGCCGGAGCCCGAGAAGAAGTCGTGGTTCTCGTCGGCGTTGGGCGAGAGGGCCGACAGGATCGCGGGGTTCACGTCGGTGACCTGCTTGGGGAACATCGGCTCGTAGCCGAGGTTCATCAGCGCCTTGTTGGCGTTGTAGTGCAGGAACTTCTTGACGTCCTCGGTCAGGCCGAGCTGGTCGTAAAGGTCCTGCGTGTACTGGGCCTCGTTGTCGTAGAGCTCGTAGAGCAGCGAGAACGTGTAGTCCTTGATCTCGTCGCGCTTGGCCTGGTCGACGCGCTCGAGCCCCTTCTGGAACTTGTAGCCGATGTAGTAGCCGTGCACGGCCTCGTCGCGGATGATGAGGCGCACCAGATCCGCGGTGTTGGTGAGCTTGGCCCGGGAGGACCAGTACATCGGCAGGTAGAAGCCCGAGTAGAAGAGGAACGACTCCAGCAGCGTGGAGGCGACCTTCCGCTTCAGGGGGTCGTCGCCGCGGTAGTAGTCCATCACGATGGACGCCTTCTTCTGCAGGTTCGGGTTCTCGACGGACCAGCGGAAGGCCTCGTCGATGTCCTGCGTGTTCGAGAGCGTCGAGAACACCGAGGAGTACGACTTGGCGTGCACCGACTCCATGAACGCGATGTTCGTGTAGACGGCCTCCTCGTGCGGAGTGATGGCGTCCGGGATGAGCGAGACCGCGCCGACCGTGCCCTGCACGGTGTCGAGCAGGGTGAGCCCCGTGAACACGCGCATGGTGAGCTGCTGCTCCTCGTGGGTCAGCGTGTTCCACGACTGGATGTCGTTGGAGAGCGGGACCTTCTCGGGCAGCCAGAAGTTGCTCGTGAGGCGGTTCCACACCTCGACGTCCTTGTCGTCCTGGATCCGGTTCCAGTTGATGGCCTGGACGGAGTCGACGAGCTTGAGCTTCTCGGGGGGAGTCATGATTCCTTCTCGCTGCTGCGGATGGGTCGAGCGGGTGGGTGACGTTGCGGGCTCTACAGCATGCACGAGACGCACTGGTCGAGCTCGGTGCCCTCGAGTGCCATCTGGCGGATGCGGATGTAGTAGATCGTCTTGATGCCCTTGCGCCAGGCGTAGATCTGCGCGCGGTTGATGTCGCGCGTGGTCGCGGTGTCCTTGAAGAACAGCGTCAGCGAGAGTCCCTGGTCGACGTGCTGCGTCGCCGCGGCGTAGGTGTCGATGATCTTCTCGTAGCCGATCTCGTACGCGTCCTGGTAGTACTCCAGGTTGTCGTTCGTCATGAACGGCGCCGGGTAGTAGACGCGGCCGAGCTTGCCCTCCTTGCGGATCTCGATCTTCGACGCGATCGGGTGGATCGACGACGTCGAGTTGTTGATGTACGAGATCGAGCCGGTCGGCGGGACGGCCTGCAGGTTCTGGTTGTAGATGCCGTGCTCCATGACCGAGGCCTTGAGCGCGCGCCAGTCGTCCTGGCTGGGGACGGCGATGCCGGCGCCCTCGAAGAGGCGGGCGACGCGCTCGGTGGCGGGAGCCCACTCCTTCTCGGTGTAGGTGTCGAAGAACTCGCCCGAGGCGTACTTCGAGTCGGCGAAGCCCTCGAAGGTGGTGCCGCGCTCGATCGAGAGGTTGTTGGAGGCGCGCAGGGCGTGGAACAGCACCGAGTAGAAGTAGATGTTGGTGAAGTCGATGCCCTCCTCGGATCCGTAGTGGATGCGCTCGCGGGCGAGGTAGCCGTGCAGGTTCATCTGGCCGAGGCCGATGGCGTGCGACTTGTCGTTGCCGTCCTCGATCGAGCGGACCGAGGTGATGTGCGACTGGTCGGACACCGAGGTGAGGCCGCGGATCGCGGTCTCGATGGTGCGACCGAAGTCGGGTGAGTCCATCGTCAGCGCGATGTTCAGCGAGCCGAGGTTGCAGGAGATGTCCTTGCCGATCTGCGCGTAGGAGAGGTCCTCGTTGTAGGTCGTCGGAGTGTTGACCTGGAGGATCTCGGAGCAGAGGTTGGACATGTTGATCCGACCCTTGATCGGGTTCGCCTGGTTCACCGTGTCTTCGAACACGATGTAGGGGTAGCCGGACTCGAACTGGATCTCGGCGATGGTCTGGAAGAACTCGCGTGCCGAGATCTTGGTCTTCTTGATGCGCGGGTCGTCGACCATCTCGCGGTACTTCTCCGAGATCGACAGGTCGCCGAAGGGGATGCCGTAGACGCGCTCGACGTCGTAGGGCGAGAAGAGGTACATGTCCTCGTTGTTCTTCGCGAGCTCGAACGTGATGTCGGGCACGACGACGCCGAGGGAGAGCGTCTTGATGCGGATCTTCTCGTCGGCGTTCTCGCGCTTGGTGTCGAGGAAGCGGAGGATGTCGGGGTGGTGCGCCGAGAGGTACACCGCTCCCGCTCCCTGGCGCGCACCGAGCTGGTTGGCGTAGCTGAAGCTGTCCTCGAGGAGCTTCATCACGGGGATGATGCCCGAGGACTGGTTCTCGATCTGCTTGATCGGGGCGCCGGCCTCGCGGATGTTGGAGAGCGAGAGGGCGACTCCCCCGCCGCGCTTGGAGAGCTGGAGGGCGGAGTTGATGCCGCGGGCGATCGACTCCATGTTGTCCTCGATGCGCAGCAGGAAGCACGAGACGAGCTCTCCGCGCTGGGCCTTGCCGGTGTTGAGGAAGGTGGGGGTCGCGGGCTGGAACCGGCCCGCGACGATCTCCTCCACCAGAGCGGTGGCGAGCTTCTCGTCGCCCTGGGCCAGGCCGAGGGCGGTCATCACGACGCGGTCCTCGAAGCGCTCGAGGTAGCGCTTCCCGTCGAACGTCTTCAGCGTGTATGAGGTGTAGTACTTGAAGGCGCCGAGGAAGGTCGCGAAGCGGAACTTCTTCGAGTAGGCGAGGTCGTTGAGCTGCTGGATGAACTCGAACGAGTACTGGTCGAGCACGGCCTGCTCGTAGTACTCCTTCTCGACGAGGTAGTCGAGGCGCTCCCTGAGCGTGTGGAAGAACACGGTGTTCTGGTTGACGTGCTGCAGGAAGAACTCGCGAGCGGCCTCGCGGTCCTTGTCGAACTGGATCTCTCCGTTCGGGCCGTAGAGGTTCAGCATCGCGTTGAGCGAGTGGTAGTCCATCTGAGCGGCGTCGCGGGGAGCGTCGATCACTGCTGCGTCCAAAACGTGTCCAATCCTTGGTCGACGGCGGTGACGTCGTCGGGTGTTCCGAATACTTCGAAGCGGTAGAGGTGCGGCACGGCGCACTTCGTCGCGATGATGTCGCCGGCGAGACAATAGGCCTCGCCGAAGTTCGTGTTGCCAGCGCCGATGACGCCGCGGAGCAGGGAGCGGTTGCGGGGCTGGTTGAGGAACCGGATGACCTGCTTGGGGACCGCTCCCCCGTCGTTGCCACCGCCGTAGGTGGGGAGCACGAGAACGTAGGGCTCATCGACGTGGAGGGTGTCGAGCGCTGCTCCGTCGCGCCGGGCATGGAGCGGGATGCGCTGCGCCGGCCGACCGAGCTTCTCGATGAACCGGTGCGTGTTCCCCGAACTGCTAGAGAAGTACACGAGCTCGCTCATCCCACCACCCCTCTCCTCCGCCGTCTGCCTGCTCCCGGCCACCTCTGGGGCGTCTGCGTGGCGAGCTGCAAGGCGGAGGAAGAAGCCGTAGCGGCGCTACGGCGCCTGACGACAACGCCGCAGATCGCCGCGCAGACGCCTCAGAGGGTCGCGATCTTGTCGGGGCGGAAGCCCGACCAGTGATCGTCGTCCGTGATGACGACCGGGGCCTGGAGGTAGCCGAGGGCCTTCACGGCCTCGAGGGCCTTCTCGTCGACCGAGAGGTCGAAGACCTCGTAGTCGATGCCCTTGCCGTCGAGGGCACGATAGGTCGCGGTGCACTGGACGCAGGAGGGCTTGGTGTAGACCGTCACGGCCATGGAATGTCGCCTTTCGGAAGGAGGTGTCCCGGGGCCGCTCCCGGCGTCGGCCCGACGTGCGGGCGGGGCGGGGGAGGCGGTCGTGGGGAGTTCGGGAGTGCCGGTGGGCCTCGCGGCTCGACCTGCTCAGCAATACTACATATAGGGGGGCACCTGGCATCAGCCCACTAGAGGTAGTAGTTACATCCGTGTAGTTATCCACCGGTTCCTCCCCCGTTCATCCACAGGCCGGAGCCCGCGGAGCCGCGGAAGGACGCGGATCCGGACGATCCATCCACAGCTGTGGAAAGCCGCGACCGGTTCCCTGGGTACAACGCGCCTCGGCGTGTCGGCATGCCCGACCGGTGGGGTCGGACGGGCGCACGGACCACGACATCGTGGCTTCGACGGTCGGCAGGGCGCATATGCGCACGGTATGCCCGACCACCGACATCGCGGTCGCGCCTCGGGCTGCCTGCTCAGCCGATGTCACGCTGACCAGAGCGCCAGCTCGCTCGCGACCGCGCGCAGATGCGTCAGCGGGTCGGCGAGGGCCGCGGAGGCGGAGCCCGCCGCCTCCGTCAGAGACACAGACCCGGCGAACGCCGTGGTCGGCGCCTGGATCGACCCCGCGACGAGCAGCGTCCGCGCGCCGGCCGCCTCCGCGAGCCGGAGGACGGCGGCCGGCACCTTTCCCGCGTCCGTCTGCGCGTCGAACCGCCCCTCCCCCGTGATGACGATGTCGGCTCCAGCCACGAGCACCGGCAGCCCGAGCGCCTCGCCGACCACCGCCGCACCGGGGACCAGCCGAGCGCCCAGGCGAGCAGCCCGAAGCCCGTTCCGCCCGCCGC
>NZ_LIIN01000081.1 GCF_001634385.1 Rathayibacter tanaceti
AGCCCATCTCGGCGAGCGGGCGCCCCGTCGGCGGCCGAGACCATTCGCGCTGCGGCGCTCGCCACGGCGCTGTCGTGGTTGAGCACGCTGAGCACCAGGGTCTCGAGCAGAACGCCGTCGGCGAAGGGCGCCTCGACGATCAGCACGGGGGAGCCGGGCAGATAGACCTCGCCCTCCCGGTAGCCCCAGACGTCTCCGCGGAAGCGGTAGTCGGCCAGCCAGTCGAGCGTCCGGGAGTCGACGACACGGTTCTCGCGGAGCCACGCCAGCTCCCCGTCGCCGAAGCGGAAGCGCGCGATCAGCTCGAGCAGGCGGCCGGTGCCGGCGAGCACGCCGTAGCGCCGTCCGGGCGGAAGGTTCCGGGCGAACACCTCGAACATGCACCGGCGGTCGGCGGTGCCGCTGCCGAGGGCGCCCTCGACCATCGTCAGCTCGTAGCGGTCGGTGAGGAAGGCCGTCGAGTCCATCCCGTCAGTGTTCCACGGGCCGGCGTCGGCCGGTGCCCGTGCGGTGGCGCGGCACGGGACCAGCGCGGGCGCCCGCCCTGCGGTCGCCGGGGCGGGCGCGGGTAGGCTGTTGCTCCGTGACGGACGCACCGCTGGGCATCTTCGACTCCGGAGTCGGTGGGCTCACCGTCGCCCGCTCCGTGATCGACCAGCTCCAGAACGAGTCGATCGTCTACCTCGCGACACGGCCCACTCGCCCTACGGCCCCAAGCCGCTCGCCGACGTCCGCGCCTACGCCCTCGACACGCTGGACACCCTGGTCGATCAGGGTGCGAAGCTGCTCGTCATCGCCTGCAACACCGCCTCCGCGGCGATGATGCGCGACGCCCGTGAGCGCTACACGATCGGGCGGGGCATCCCGGTGATCGAAGTCATCCAGCCTGCTGTGCGCAGCGCTGTGCGCGATACCCGGAACCGACGTGTGGGCGTCATCGGCACGGTCGGCACGATCCGCTCCCGCGCCTACGACGACGCCTTCGTCGCGGCTCCCGACCTCGAGCTGGTGACAGCCGCCTGTCCGCGCTTCGTCGAGTTCGTCGAGTCGGGAGTCACCTGGAGCGATGAGCTGCTCGCCGTGGCGGAGGAGTACCTCGCCCCGATGAAGGCGGCCGGAGTCGACACGCTCGTGCTCGGCTGCACGCACTATCCGCTGCTGCGCGGCGCGATCGCCTACGTCATGGGGCCGGACGTCCGCCTCGTCTCGAGCGCCGAGGAGACCGCGCTCGACGTCTACCGGACGCTGGTGGCCCACGGTCTGCGGCGCACCTCCTCCGAGCCGCCGACCTACCGGTGGGAGGAGACGGGCTCGAGCGATTTCGTCCGCCTCGCCCGCCGCTTCCTCGGCCCCGAGGTCGCGAGCGTCGACCTCGTCGAGACCGGCACCATCAACCTGCGCGAGCTCGACCGGGCCGCGCTCACGCACGATCGAGGGAGACACGAGTGACCGACAGCACCGCATCCGAGGCCACCCGCAAGGACGGGCGCGCGCCCGACCAGCTGCGCGCCGTGACGATCGAGCGCGGCTGGAGCACGCAGGCCGAGGGCTCCGCGCTGGTCTCGTTCGGGAACACGAAGGTGCTCTGCACCGCCTCCTTCACCAATGGGGTGCCGCGCTGGCTGCAGGGCAAGGGCAAGGGCTGGGTGACCGCCGAGTACGCGATGCTGCCGCGCGCCACCGACTCGCGGATGGACCGCGAGTCCGTCAAGGGCAAGGTCGGTGGGCGGACCCACGAGATCTCGCGGCTGATCGGCCGGAGCCTGCGCGCTGTGGTCGACACGAAGGCGCTCGGCGAGAACACGCTCGTCATCGACTGCGACGTCCTCCAGGCCGACGGTGGCACCCGCACCGCCGCGATCACCGGCGCCTACGTGGCGATGGCCGACGCGATCGAGTGGGCGCGCGGCAAGAAGTACGTGGGCCAGAAGGCGCAGCCTCTGATCGACAGCCTCTCGGCCGTCTCGGTCGGCATCATCGACGGCGTGCCCATGCTCGACCTCGCCTACGTCGAGGACGTCCGCGCCGAGACCGACATGAACGTCGTCGTCACCGGCCGCGGTCTGTTCGTCGAGGTGCAGGGCACCGCAGAGGGCGCCCCGTTCGACCGCCGCGAGCTCGACGCGCTGCTCGACCTCGCCGTCGGCGGCGCCGCCGATCTCGCCCGCGTCCAGGCCGAGGCGCTCGGCGCGTGAGCGTCGAGCTCGTCCTCGCCACCCACAACGCGGGCAAGGTCGAGGAGTTCCGCGCGATGCTCACGGATGCTCTGCCCGGAGTGGGCGTGCGCGCCTACGACGGCCCGGAGCCGGTGGAGGACGGCGTCACCTTCGCTGAGAACGCGCTGATCAAGGCGCGCGCCGCTGCTGCGCACACCGGTCTCGTGGCGCTCGCGGACGACTCCGGGATCTGCGTCGACGTGCTCGGCGGCGCCCCCGGCATCTTCTCGGCCCGCTGGTCGGGGCGCGCGCACGATGCGACGGCCAATCTGGAGCTCCTCCTCGCGCAGCTGCGCGAGGTGAAGGCCGAGCACCGCGGAGCGCACTTCAGCTGCACGATCGCGCTCGTCGTGCCTGACTCCGTGCTGCCCGGCGGCCAGGAGAGCGTGGTCGAGGGCCGCTGGGCCGGCGCGATCGTGACCGCGCCGCGCGGCGCGAACGGCCACGGCTACGATCCGGTCTTCCTGCCCGAGGGCTCGGGCCGCACGGCCGCTGAGCTCTCGCCCGCGGAGAAGAACGCGGTGAGCCATCGGGCCCGAGCGTTCACCGCTCTCGGCGCCGAGCTGGCTGCGCTGGCCGACCGCCTGCCCTGACGGCGCAGACGCTGACGGCGCAGATGCGACGGCCTCAGCGCTTGCGTCGCTTGTCGTCGACCGCCGACGGGTCGAGCACGAGCGCGCTCGCCTCCGCGGCATCGGTCTCGGGGTCGACGGCGCGCTTGGCGCGGCGTTGCTGCTGGATGAAGTGGAACACCGTCGGGATGACCGCGAGCGCCACGGCGCAGATCAGGATCACGTCGATGTAGTGCGAGACGAAGTCGGCCACCGGCGGGATGAAGGCGAGCAGCCAGCCCAGGAGGGTGACGCCGCTTCCCCAGAGGAGGGCGCCGACGAGGTTGTAGAGGCTGTACTTCTTGTAGTTCATGTGCGCGACGCCCGCAGCGATCGGCGCGAAGGTCCGCACGATCGGGACGAAGCGGGCGAGGATCACGGCGAGACCGCCGAAGCGCTCGAAGAAGGCGTTGGTCCGTCGCACGTTCTCGACGCTGAAGAAACCCGACTCCTTGCGCTCGAAGATGCGCGGACCGGCCTTGTGCCCGATCAGGTAGCCCACTTCGCCTCCGACGAACGCCGAGAACCCGATGGCCAGGCAGATCAGCCAGATCGGCACGCCGAGCCCGCCGTTGGAGGCGTTCTCGTGGGCGAGGAGGCCGGTGATGATCAGGAGCGTGTCGCCGGGGAAGAGGAAGCCGATCAGGAGGCCCGTCTCGGCGAAGACGATCAGGCACACGACGACCACGCCCCAGGGACCGAACGACGTCAGGATCGTCTCCGGGTCGAGCCAGGGGATGAGGGCGGCGTGGTTCAACGGTTCTCCAGTCGTCGGCGGTGCCGTTCGGCCGGTGAGCAGTGGGGCGAACGCGTGACAGCGTTCAGCGTACCCGTCGAGCCCCGATCCCGACCGTGGATGCGCGATCCGTCTCGACCCGTCGCGTGACCCCGTGACGGACGGAGCGACGACCGGCCGCGGAGTCTGCGAGCCACCGCAGGCCCGCCGCGCGGCAGTGCTCAACGAGTGCGGGAGAGGGGACTCGAACCCCCACGCCTTGCGGCACAGGAACCTAAATCCTGCGTGTCTGCCATTCCACCACTCCCGCGTGCGGGATCCAGTGTAGAAGGCGGCCGTGCGGCGTCAGCTCCGGGGAGCACGGCGCGGCAGATAGCGCGGGATCCACCGGGCGAGCGCCCCTGCACCGGTGAGCCCGAGCACCCCCATCGCTGCGGCGGCGAAGGGGAGCGAGACCACGGCGGTCAGCGCCGACACGATGAGGGGCGCGGCGGCATTGCCCGCATCACCGGTGAAGCGGAACGCGCCGAGGAACGGCGCCGGGTCGGTCGGTGGCGCCAGATCCGAGCCGATGGTCATCAGGATCCCGGACCCGATGCCGTTCGCCGCCGCGAGCACGCAGGCCACGGCGACGAACCAGGGCACCGGGTCGGCGGCGAGGACGGAGGCGGCGAGCGCGAGGTGCCCGAGACCCAGCCCGATCATCGACGGGATCGCGGTGGCGCCCCGGCCGAAGCGGTCCATCAGCTGTCCACCCGCGTAGAAGAGAGCGAAGTCGAGGGCTCCGGCGATGCCGATGACGATCGCCGTGTCGGTCTCGGCCAGCCCGATGCTCACCGCCCACAGAGGGAGGATCAGTGTCCGGCTGGCGCGCAATGCGCCGATCACGGCGGCGCCGGACCCCATCCGCGCCAGCACGCCGCGGTGCTCCCGAAGGGTCTTCACGAGCGAGTGCGGCGACTCCGGCACCGGCGCCTCCTCCGGCGCCTCGCTCGGCACCGACGGCTCCTCGGCCGCGGCCCTCGCCTGCGCGCGCCGCAGCACCGTCGCCGGATCGGGCACCAGGAGCAGCACGATCACCGCCGCGATGCAGCAGACGATGTGCACCCAGAACACCGACTCGACCGAGCCGGTGAGGTGCACCACTCCTGCTGCCAGGAACGGGCCGACCAGCCAGCCGGCCCGGAACGCTCCGGCGAGCGCGCTCAGCGCCCGCGCGCGGTGGCTGACCGGGACGAACGACGTCATGAACGCGTGCCGAGCCAGCGCGAACACCGCCGTCGCGAGCCCGATCACGAACACTCCGACCGTCAATCCGATCCACGAGGTCGACAGGAGGCAGACCACCAGTCCGAGGATCGACGCGGCCGAGGCGCCGAGCATCGCCCCGCGCTCGCCGATCCGCGAGACGATCCAGCCGCTCGGGATGTCGCCGGCGAGCTCGCCGATCATGATCATCCCGGCGACGAGCCCCGCGAGCGCGAGCGATGCACCGAGATCGCCCGCCGCGGCGGGGAGCAGCGGGATGATCGCGCCCTCGCCGATCGAGAAGAGGAGGGTGGGGAGGAACGTCGACAGCAGCAGTGGCCCGACGGGGAAGGGGCGCGGGGCGGTGCTGGTCATCGTCTCCAGGGTACGCCCGGCTGCGCGGCGACCCCCGGTAGTCTGGGCTCACCATGCTGGACAACGACTTCACCGAGCAGATCACTGCTCTGCGCTCCACCTTCGCCGACATCCGAGCCGTCATCGACGTGGAGCGGCTCCGCTCCAGGATCGCCGAGCTGGGCGAGCAGGCGGGCGCCCCCGATCTCTGGGACGACACAGCGAACGCGCAGAAGGTGACGAGCGCCCTCAGCCACCGGCAGTCCGAGCTGGCCCGCATCACCGCCATCGACCGGCGCCTCGACGACCTCGAGGTCCTGGTCGAGATGGCGAACGAGGCCGACGACGCCGAGTCGGAGCAGGAGGCGGTCGCCGAGCTCGCGTCGCTCCAGAAGGTGATGGGTGAGCTCGAGGTGCAGACGCTCCTCGACGGCGAGTACGACGACCGCCCTGCGGTGGTCACCATCCGGGCCGGCGCCGGCGGCGTCGACGCCTCCGATTTCGCCGAGATGCTCATGCGCATGTATCTGCGCTGGGCCGAGAAGCACAAGTATTCGGCCACCGTGATGGACGCGAGCTATGCGGAGGAGGCGGGCATCAAGTCCGCCACGTTCCAGATCGACGCCCCGTACGCCTTCGGCACCCTCTCGGTCGAGGCCGGCACCCACCGCCTCGTGCGGATGAGTCCCTTCGGTGCCGCGGGCAAGCGCCAGACCTCCTTCGCGGCGGTCGAAGTGATCCCGCTGATGGAGGAGACCGAGGCGATCGAGATCCCGGACAACGACATCCGGGTCGACGTCTTCCGCTCCTCCGGGCCGGGCGGCCAGTCGGTCAACACCACCGACTCCGCCGTGCGCATCACCCACCTGCCGACCGGCACCGTCGTGTCGATGCAGAACGAGAAGAGCCAGATCCAGAATCGCGCCGCGGCGATGCGGGTCCTCCAGTCACGTCTGCTGCTGCTCCAGAAGGAGCAGGAGGCGGCGACCAAGAAGGAGCTCGCCGGCACCATCACTGCGAGTTGGGGCGACCAGATGCGCAGCTACGTCCTCGCGCCCTACCAGATGGTCAAGGACCTCCGCACCGATCACGAGGTGGGCAACCCCTCGCACGTGTTCGACGGCGACCTCGACGGCTTCATCGCGGCGGGGATCCGCTGGCGCAAGTCGGCCTAGCGGCCCTCGGGGCGCCTGGTCCGACGCGCCGCACGCCCCCTCGGCAGACTCTTCGGGATCGTCGCTTACCCTCGTACCGACATGATTCGCTTCGACAACGTCTCCAAGCAGTATCGGGGCGGCACGAGACCCGCCCTCAACGCCATCGATCTCGAGATCCTCCGGGGCGAGTTCGTCTTCCTCGTCGGCGCTTCCGGCTCCGGGAAGTCGAGCTGCCTCCGCCTAATCCTGAAGGAGGAGCGCCCCTCCTCCGGCTCGATCCACGTCCTCGGGCAGAACCTCGGCAAGATCTCGAGTCGCAAGGTCCCCTACTTCCGTCGCAACATGGGCGTGGTCTTCCAGGACTTCCGGCTCCTGCCGAACAAGTCCGTCTTCGACAACGTCGCGTTCAGCCTCCAGGTGATCGGCAAGTCGAAGGGCTACATCCAGGAGGCGGTCCCGGACACGCTGAAGATGGTCGGCCTGGCGGGCAAGGCCTCGCGCCTCCCGCACGAGCTCTCGGGCGGTGAGCAGCAGCGCGTGGCGATCGCCCGCGCCGTCGTCAACAAGCCCGCCGTCCTCCTCGCCGACGAGCCCACCGGCAACCTCGATCCGACGACCAGCGCCGGCATCATGGCGCTGCTTGAGCGGATCAACGCCGGCGGCACGACCGTCATCATGGCCACGCACGAGGCCGGCATCGTCGACCAGATGAAGCGGCGCGTCATCGAGCTCTCGGCGGGCAGCATCGTCCGCGACGAGAGTCGGGGAGGTTACGGCCAGACCGAGAGCATCACGGTCGTGCACGACGGCGTCGTGGTGGTGGCGGCCGACGACCACGCGGTCGCTGAGCAGCCCGCGCCTCCCGCGCTGATCGACAGCGAACTGGCGCCCGCCGAGGTCCCCGAGGTCGATCTGCGTCAGGAGGCGCCCGCCGCGCTGCCCGAGCCGGTCGCCTTCCCGCAGACCTCGCCCCAGCCGCGGATCCCGGAGGGACGCCGCTCCGCCGCCCCCGAGCCGGAGACCGCTGCCGCTGCCCCGGAGGCTCCCGCCGCCCCGCGCGTCGTCGAGATCCAGAGCCAGACCGGCCCGATCTTCCTCCCCGCCGACACCGGCGCCCTGCCCGAGGAGTCCCTCGCCGCCCGCCTGGGCCTGCGCGCTCCCGCGGCCGACGGCGACGAGAACGGCGACGACCAGCAGAACGTAGGACCCGTCAAGTGAGATTCGCACTGATCTGGTCGGAGGTCGCGAGCGGCCTCCGACGCAATGTCTCGATGGTCGTCTCGGTGGTCCTGGTGACCTTCATCTCCCTCACCTTCGTCGGCACGGCGATCCTGCTGCAGATGCAGATCGGCCAGATGAAGAACTTCTGGTACGACAAGGCACAGGTCGCGGTTTACATGTGCACCGCCACCTCCGGAGGCTCGAACTGCAGTGGCTCGGACGCGACGCAGGAGCAGATCGACTCGGTGCAGAGTCAGCTCGACGGCCCGACCCTCGCGCCCTACATCGACCGTTCCTACTTCGAGGACCACGACCAGGCCTACGCGAACTTCCAGGAGCAGTTCGCCGGGAATCCGGTGGCCGAGTACGTGACCCCCGAGCTGCTCAACCAGACCTTCTGGATCAACCTCAAGGACCCGACCCAGTCCGACGTGATCGTCGAGAGCCTGTCGAGCGTCTCGGGAGTCGAGAGCGTCACGGACCAGCGGCAGTACCTCGACCAGATCTTCTCCATCTTGAACGCGGCCAGCTACACGGCCATCGGCATCGCCGTGCTCATGCTCGTCGCAGCCGTCCTGCTCATCGCGACCACGATCCGCCTCTCGGCGTTCTCGCGGAGACGGGAGCTGGGCATCATGCGGCTCGTGGGAGCCTCGAACAGGTTCATCCAGACCCCGTTCATCCTCGAGGGCGTCTTCGCCGCCCTCGTCGGCTCGGTGCTCGCGGGAGTCGCGGTCGTGGTCATCGTCCAGGTCTTCGTGCAGGGCTTCCTCGCCTACCGGATCCCGCTGACCTCGTTCGTGGGCCTCGACGACGCGCTGCTGGTCGTGCCGATCCTGATCGTGGTCGGCATCGTGCTGGCGGCGATCTCGGCGAACGTGGCGATCGCGCGGTATCTGCGGGTCTGATCAGCGCCCGACGTATACTGGTGGGCTGTCCCTTCGGGGCGGCCCATCGGTGCATCCTCCGGCGATGCCCACCCCTTCATCCGCTCGCGACCCGAGGAGCAGCCGTGCCCAGAGAACAGGGACAGAAGGTCGTCGCGACCAATCGCAAGGCGCGCCACGACTACCTCATCGAGGACACCTACGAGGCGGGTCTGGTGCTCACGGGCACCGAGGTGAAGTCGCTCCGCGCCGGCCGCGCCTCGCTGGTCGACGGTTATGCGTTCGTCGACGGGGGAGAGGCGTGGCTCGACGCCGTCCACATCAACGAGTGGGCGCAGGGCACCTGGACGAACCACCCGCCCCGCCGCAAGCGCAAGCTCCTGCTGCACAAGGCGCAGATCCTCAAGATCCACAACAAGGTGAAGGAGGGCGGGTACACGCTCATCCCGCTCTCGCTCTACTTCAGCGACGGCAAGGCCAAGGTCGAGCTGGCGGTGGCGAAGGGCAAGAAGGACTACGACAAGCGCCAGGTCCTCCGTGAGCGCCAGGACCGCCGCGAGGCGGACCGCGCCATGGCCACCCGCCGCCGCCTCGGCGAGTAGGGGCGCGCCTTCCGAGCCGACGGAGCAGCGCGGCCGGTCCCGCCGCCGCTCCGCCTCCTTCCGGAGAAGCCGGTGCGTGCTGCGGGCGTCGTTCGCGACATCGGACGGAGGGCATCCGGTGCCTCTCGCGCACGTCGTCTACTCGACAGGTGCCGGACTGCGAGACTGAGTCTGTGACCACCTCAGACAACAGCGCCCCCGCCGCCCTCAGCGCCGACGACGAGAGGACGCGCTGGCGCGCCTTCGCGGTGAGCGTCGCGGTGGCCGCCATCACGATCCTCGATCTCTCGAAGGTGAACGTCGGCCTGCCGGCGATCGAGCGCTCGCTCTCGGCCGACGCGAGTCAGCTGCAGCTGATCGTCGCCGGGTACGCGCTGGCGTTCGGGCTGGCGCTCGTGCCGGCCGGTCGCCTCGGCGACATCCGCTCGCGGCGGCTCCTGTTCCTCATCGGGCTGATCGCGTTCACCGCGACGAGCCTGCTGTGCGCGATCGCCCCGTCGATCGAGATGCTCGTCGTCGCCCGGTTCCTCCAGGGAGTCGCGGCCGGCATCCAGATGCCGCAGGTGCTCGGTCTGGTCCAGCAGATGTTCACGGGCGCGGAGCGTGCGCGGGCCTTCGGCGTCTTCGGCGCGACCATCGGGCTCTCGACGGCGTTCGGTCCGACCCTCGGTGGGCTCCTGATCGCGATCGGAGGCGACCAGGACGGCTGGCGTCTTCTCTTCTGGATGAACATCCCGCTGGGGATCGCCGCGCTCGTCCTCGCGTGGCGGCTCCTCCCTCGCCGGCAGGGGAGTCCGAGCGGCGACACCTCGCTCGACCCGATCGGACTGCTGCTGCTCGCGGTCGCCGTCTTCGCGTTCATGCTGCCGTTCCTGCTCACGACGGGCTCCGCCGACGACTCGCCGTACCGCTGGTTCTGGCTCGCGCTGGCGGCGGTCGCTGCGGCCGCGTTCGTGCGCTGGGAGGCGCGCTACGCCGCCACCGGACGCACGCCCGTGATCGACTTCCGCATCTTCCGCACGAGCTCGTACCGCAACGGGATCCTGGTGGCGACCTCGTACTTCGCGGCGATCCCGGCGACCTTCCTCCTCACGACGCTGTTCCTCCAGCAGGGCCTCGGGCTCGCGCCGGTGTTCGCGGGCATGGTCAGCATTCCCTTCGCACTGACCTCGGCCGTGACCGCCTGGTACGGCGGCACGCTAGTGCAGCGCTACGGCCGAGCGCTCGTGGTGCTCGGGATCGTGCTGGTCGTGATCGGCTTCACGCTGGTGCTGCTCGCGGCAGAGCTCCTGCCGGCCGAGACGGCGGCGTACGGGATGGCAGCGGCGATGCTCGTCGCGGGAGCCGGTGGAGGCTTCGTGGTCTCACCGAACCAGACGCTGACCCTCGCCGAGATCCCTCCCGAGCAGGGCGGAGTCGCCGGCTCGGTGGGCCAGCTCGGGCAGCGAGTGGGGACCGCTGTCGGCACGGCCTGCGCCTCCGCTGTGTTCTTCGCCACCCTCGCGAGCGAGCAGGGGATGGCGGAGGGTCTCGACCGCTACCACGATGCGTTCCGCAACGGCTACGTCGTCACGCTCGGGCTGATTGCGCTGGCCCTCGTGCTCGGACTGCTCGACCTGCGCCGACTCCGGGTGAGCGCCCGTGAGCTGGGGTAGACTCGACCCCGTAACTCCACAGTGTGCGACGACGACCCACTCCTCCGGCCCTTCGGGCCGACGAGTGCTCGCGGGGATGATCGGTTTCGACATTGCCTGCGAAACTGCGAGAAGCGGGTCGAGGATCCAAGGTCATCTCGTTAACGATCCCTGGAAAACACAGGTGCCGAACAGAAGCGCACCGACTTCGCTCTCGCTGCCTAAGCCAGAGTAGATAGTCCGTCAGCCCGTGGGTGCGTCCTCGCCCCGGGTCCTGGCGTCATTGAGAGGACTTGCTGCGTCGTTACGCCTGAGGGCGACGCGGGACTTGCACTCGGGCTGGGCCCGTCGACCGATGCGCCGGTGGTAACGGTCGGGGCCGAGTAGAACGCTCTCATCGGCTACACCCGTAGAAGGCGCAGAATCACAGCGATGGACGGGGGTTCGATTCCCCCCATCTCCACACCCGGTCGTCGTCGCACACAGGAGTCCGTCGCACACAGGAGCCGTCCTCCGCTTCTCCTCGGGCCGCTTCTCCTCGGGCTGGACACTCCCCGGGCAGTGCCTCGTACCGAGCCGCGGCGTCAGCGTGCAGAGCCGAAGAGGCTGCCGGTGGTCTCCTCCGCGGCCGGATCGAAGACCGCGCAGACGATCGTGCGATCGCCGTTCCGCCAGCTGACCTCGGAGGGGACCAGTGCGCGGTACTCGAGCGCCGAGTCGCCGTAGGCGATGCCCATCACCGCGCCGAACTCCGGCTCGCAGCCCGCGGCGGCCTGGGCGATCAGGGTGTTGCGGCTGGTGTAGCGATCGCCCGCCTGCGGGAAAGAGTGGAAGACCTCGAGCGCGTGCTCCTCGGAGCAGAGGGCCACCTCGACATCCGCGATCCTGTCCTCGGCCGGGCTCCGCAGGCAGTCGCCGCGGCGCAGCGAGAAAACGTCCGCGACTCCGGAGGCGATGACCGTGCCGGCCTCGTCGCGGACCGCCTCCGGGCCGTCGGGGCCGACCGGGGAGGCGCAGCCCGAGAGGGCCAGCAGTAGCGATGCCCCGGCGAGCGCCGCAGCTCGACCTCTCATCGCCGCGCCACGATCGCGAGGACCTCGTCGTGCAGGGCCCCGTTGGTCGCGATCGCGCTGCCGTGCCAGGGGCCGTCCTCGCCGTCGGCCGAGGTGAAGCGGCCACCGGCCTCTTCGACGATCGGCACGAGGGCGGCCAGATCGTAGGCCTTCACGTCGAACTCGCCGGCCCCGTCGAGCAGCCCCTCCGCCACGAGCATGTACGGCCAGGCGTCGCCGTAGGCTCGGTCGCGCCAGACCGCGTCGGCGAGCGCGAGCAACTGATCGAGGCGGCCCGCTCCGGCCCACTGCTGAATGCTGTTGTAGCTGAAGGCCGCCCTGGCCAGTGTGTCGATGCCCGAGACGCGGAGGCGCCGTGGCGCAGCGCGCGACTCCGTCTCCACCGTCCAGGCCCCGGATCCCGCGGCCGCCCACCAGCGCTTGCCGAGCGCCGGGGCCGAGACCACCCCCACCACCGGCACGCCGTCGACAGCGAGCGCGATCAGCGTCGCCCAGATCGGCATGCCGCGGAGGAAGTGCGCCGTCCCGTCGATCGGATCGACGATCCACTGCCGCGAGGCCGCGCCCGACGTGCCGAACTCCTCGCCGAGGATCGCGTCGTCGGGCCGCTCGGCGCCGAGCAGGGAGCGGATCGCCTCCTCGACGGCACGATCGGCGTCCGTGACGGGGGTGCTGTCGGCCTTGGTGTCGACCACGAGATCGAGGGCGCGGAACCGCTCACTCGAGATCGCATCGGCGGCGTCCGCGAGCCGGAGGGCGAGTCGCAGGTCGTCGTCGAGGCTCGTGTCGTCGCTGCTCGGGGTCACACGCTCACGATACCGGTGCGGTCCGCCGCTCCCGATTTGACGAGCAGGGGGGAGGCGCTGATAGTGTGACTCCTCGGTTCGGCACGCACGATGCGTCGACTGCAACGCACCTCTAGCTCAATCGGCAGAGCAACTGACTCTTAATCAGTGGGTTCTCGGTTCAAGTCCGAGGGGGTGCACGGTCAGGCCCGGAATCTCGCGGGGACGCGAGGATCCGGGCCTTGCGCACTTTAGGCTGGCGGCAACCCTGCCTGCGAGGTGTTCGATTCGCGTCGTCCGTGATGTGTTGACTGCACCGGGCGGACGTCCGAGATTGCGCCCTTAGTGGAGCGGACCGACTGGTCGGCACGGGGCCGTTCTCTGCGACGAACGAGACCTCCTCCAGGCCGAGCACGGCGTCGGAGGGGCCGTCTGCCTCGGTCAGCGTGCCGTCCACGTCCTCCGCGGCCAGCTCGCGAGCCAGGCCCCAGGAGCTGGAGCGGAACTCGACGATGCCCAGGTCGAGGTCGGCCGCAAGGCGGAAGAGGAGGGTGATCGACGGCTCGGGGCCTACGCCGTTCTGTGCTTTTTCGTTCTGTGCTTTTTCGTTCTGGGTGTTTTGGTTCTGGGCCTTTTCGTTGCGCTGCGCGAAGGTGAGGTCGGCATCCGGGTCCTGTGTGCCGTCGGCGAGGGTCTCGCCGTCTGAGTTGATCACGAGCTTGCGTGCCTGTTTCCAGAGCTGCATCCGCTGGCGGAGCGACGTCGGGCCCTCGATAACGATGTCGTCGGCCGGCGAGGCGGTGAACACTTCGAGGCCCTCCTCCTCCGTGATTCCCCCACTTTTGAGTAGCGTCACCGCTCGCGCGGCGACGTCGGGGTCGCCGGTGGTGACGCGCCACTCCTTGAGGGGATTGCGCGATGCCGTCGACCGCTCGTCCGCTTCTGGATCGGCCGACGATGTCGTCGGAGAACGGCGCTCGGCGTTGAGGCTGTGTGGCGGGGGCCGTGCCGAAGACCTTCCGTGTCATGCGATCTACCTGGGCCGAGGCGGGCGTCTGGCTACGCCGGCCGCAGAGCCCCGGCGACGGCCGCGTGAGTACGCCTGTGTCGGTGCACGAACAAGAACTGACCGCCGCGAAGATTTCGCGACGGTCAGTTCTGGAACGTGAAGGTCAGTTCCGCGTCGCCGGGGGCATTCTTCAGGGTGACCCCATCGGGAAGCGCCTTTTCGCTGGTCCACTTCGTATCGGCACCGTCAGTCGAGTGCGGCGCGACGCGAGACACGCCGCAGGCGACTCCTGTCCTCGGTGAATAGATGGTGTTCGCCGTGTAAGCGGGGCTCACTCCAGAAGGCGACGTGAACGTGTACGAGACGCGGGCTCGGAAGGTGCCTGGCGCCTGCGAACACGAGGTGTTCGCAAAGCTGCTGTAAGTCTTGCCCGCAGGAGTATTCAACCAGACTCCGTGTTCCCGCCCCAGGAGGAACCTCCCGACTTTTCGAGGTAGGCCCGGATGTAGATTTCGGTCATCCCGACCGATCAACGCAAAGATCCCTCTGCGTTGACCGCACCGGAAACATGCCCGGACGGATGGGGGTTGTTGGCCTTGATCGTGCAAGCATCAACCACAACGGCGTGTGCCGGGGTAGCACCCACGGTTAGGCCCGTGATGGTGAGCGCAACCGCCATCAACGCCGACGCCATCGCGCGGCGACGAGTGCGCCCTCGGCGTGGTGGTTGAGTAGTCAGTG
>NZ_LIIN01000082.1 GCF_001634385.1 Rathayibacter tanaceti
GAGCCGGGTGGCTGGAGCTCCGCGACCGGGATGACGACCGCGCTCTCGGCCGGGACTCCGATGGTCTCGATGGCCGACTGGATGCGCTCACTCGCGCTCGCGCTGCTGTCCCTCGCTCTCGTCGTCGTGCCCGCGCGGCTGGCCGCTGCCGGGCGCGCCCCGCGCGTGGCCCGCACCTGGCGCCTCACCGGACGCAACCGTGCCGCCGTCGAGTACGACGACACGCCGGAGACTCGCCCCGTCTCACCGAGCCTGATGGTGGTCGGGATGATCGGCTGCGCTGCCGGGCTCGTGCTGCTCTCCGGCCGCGTCGACAGCCAGCCGGCCTACCTGCGACTGCTGATCGCCGTGATCGTCGCGGTCGCCCTGGTCAACGCGGTGGCTGCCGGAGTCCCGGCCGTCGTCGCCCGCCGCCTCGGTCTGTCCGCCGTCGGCGTGGTCGCCGCTCCGCGCGCGCTCGTGCTGGTCGCCGGAGCCGCGCTGCTCTCGCGCTTCGCGGGCCTGGACCCCGCGTTCCTCTTCGGAGTCGTGATCGGGCTGGTCCTGCCGCACGGCGCCTCGACCGTGGACCGCGCACGGCTGGCCACGGTCCGCGTGGTCTCCCTGCTCGCCCTCGCCGGAGCGGCCTGGGGAGCCTCCGCGCTCGTGACCGTGGACGGCACGTTCGGCACGGTGCTGGCCGCCGAGATCCTGAACGCGACCACCCTGGTATCCGTGGGCTCGAGCGTGGTGCTCCTGTTCCCGGTCGGACGACCCGCGGGCCGCAGCATCCTGCAGTGGTCGCCGCTGCTCTGGCTGGGCCTCACCCTGCTCGCGACGACCATGCTCTTCGTTCTGCTCACTCCGACGATCACCGCATGGAGGACCGACGGCGGTGCGGGCCCCGTGGTCTTCGCCGTCGTCGCGTTCAGCGCGGTCTGCACCTCGATCTGGGCCTGGCGCCGCTACGTCGAGTAGCGGGGGCGCTCACCCGATCGAAACGGGCTGATCGAGGTCGTCGTCGGGGAGCAGATCGACGACGGCGCTGACGACGAGCTCGTCGAGCGTCGCGATCCCGCCGTAGACGCCCAGGAACGCGGTGTCGGCGGCGTCGCGCCCCGTCGCGATCCGGACCAGGCTCGAGCGCGGGGCGAGGGTCGTCGCGTCGACCACCCGCCACTCCCCCTCGATCCAGGCCTCCGCGACGGCGTGGAAGTCCATCGGCTGCAAGCCCGGCGCGTAGACCGCGGCCAGCCGGGCGGGTACGTCGAGAGCACGCAGCAGCGCGACGACGAGGTGCGCGAAGTCGCGGCAGACCCCGCGGCGGGCGAGCAGCGTCCGCTCGGCGCCGTCGGTCGGGAGGCTCGACCCGGGCACGTAGGCCAGACGGGTCCCCACCCACGAGCTCACGGCGGTGAGCAGCCCGGTGCCCGAGAGCCCGGCGAACTCCGCGCGCGCCGTCGCCCACAGCACGTCCGACTCGGAGTAGCGGCTCGGCCGGAGGTAGCGCAGCCGATCCACCTCCTCCCCCGCGAGAGGCGCGAGGCGGCCGGAGACGCGCGCCGCGTAGTCGACGACCAGGCGGCCGACGGGGGCGTCGAGCACGTGCAGCCGGGTGCCGTGCTGATCGAGCACCTCGCGCGCGACGAGGGGCCGGCCGTCGACGCTCAGAGCGAGCGTCTCCTCGGCGCCGTACGCCTGGGCGACGGCGACCGAGAGGACGAGCGCAGCCGGAGCCGCGACGTCGAGGCTGAGGTGGACCGAGACGTCACGCTGCATGCGGGCTCCTTGTCGACGGAATGGGGGTCAGGCTCCCTGCTCGCCCTTCGGCGGCGGGGTCGGTGCCGCGTCCGGCTCCTGCACGAGCTGAAGGCCGCCGGACGAGTTCGCCGAGACGGTCAGCAGGTCGATCCAGGTGCGGTTGATCGACGGGACGCGGCCGCCGAAGTACTTGAAGTAGAGGGGCACGGAGGGGTCGAGCCAGATGCTCGAACGTCCGTCGCCCACCGCCGGGTCGTCGCGCCAGGAGAAGAAGAAGCTCTCGCGGCGGCGCAGCTTGTTGGCGATGACGATCTGGACGTGCGTGAGTGTGCGGTCGTCGAACTCGATCTCGACTCCCGAGGCTCCGTAGAGCAGCTTCCCCATGGGGGCCTCCCGGCCGCCCGTCGCCGGGCGGTGTGTGACGGTGCCCGAGGGCACGAGAAGCGGGTACCGTTCGCGACACCCGCCGTGGACCGGAGGGACCGCCTCCGGACGCGAGCGCCCGGGCGTGGAACCGCCTGGCACGACTCTATGCGAGGTGGCGCGAGCGCGCGGGGTCGACAGCCGATTCCCGCACGCGACGCTCCGCCGCACTCGTACGCCGCCGGTCGGGGGCTCGGTCAGAGAGGACGGATCCGAGCGCCCCGATCACCCGGAGCACCTCTCCACCTCGATGGCGAAGAAGCCCCAGGGCCGACCCGCTCCGGACGCGCCGCCGCGCCGCCCCGGCACTGTCGGGGGTCGCACGTACGGTACCCCCATGATCGAATGCGCACTCTGCGGAACCGACGCCGTCGTCCTCGACCGCTCCGGCGGCAGGGACACCGAGGAGGAGCTCGTGGTGCTCTGCACCGACTGCACCCCGGGCGAGATCACCGAAGCGCTCGAGTCGACGCTGCTCGAGTCGACGCTCATCGAGTCGACGCTCATCGAGTCGGCCCGCAGAGGCGCGAAGGCGCGAGCGGCCTAGGCTCACCGACGCGCACCAGACCGGTGCGGAGGTGCCCCCACTGGGACTCGAACCCAGACTGAGACGATTTTAAGTCGTCTGCCTCTGCCGATTGGGCTATGGGGGCGACCATCGGGAGGAGCGTGCCTCCCGACGGTGGTGTCAGGACTTGGCGGGCTCGCCGCCGACCGGAACGGGAGCACCGGCCTGGCCGGGGATCTGCGCCGGAGCCTGCGCGGCAGGAGCCTCGGCGGCGGGCGCCGCCGGGCGCGGGCGCGACGCGTAGGTCTCGAAGGAGCCGCGCGGGTACTCACGGGCCTCGATCGAGGCGATGTCGCGGCCGAGCCAGAGGTTGTTCCACCAGCCCCAGACCACGCGGAACTTGCGCTCCCACGACGGCATCGCGAGACCGTGGTAACCGCGGTGCATGACCCAGGCGGGGAAGCCCTTGATCGCGATCTTGCCGGACTGGAAGACGCCGATGCCGATGCCCAGGCCCGCGACGGCTCCCGCGTTCTTGTGGACGTAGTCGACCGGCTTCTCGCCGCGCAGGACCGCGGTGATGTTCTTGGCCATCAGCTTGCCCTGGCGGACGGCGTGCTGCGCGTTGGGGACGCAGAAGCCGCCGACGCCTCCCCCGGTG
Organism: Rathayibacter tanaceti; assembly: GCF_001634385.1. GTDB lineage: Bacteria > Actinomycetota > Actinomycetes > Actinomycetales > Microbacteriaceae > Rathayibacter > Rathayibacter tanaceti. Next base: position 3,333 of record NZ_LIIN01000082.1, read on the forward strand.
AGGTCAGGGACTGCCGTCGCATCGCCGGCGCCCCAGGCGCCCTCGACGAGCACGTCGTCGTAGCCGACGCGGAGGTCGGCGCGCACGCGCAGACGGCCGCGCTCCTCGATCGGGAGGTCGGAGTTCTTGATGGACGGGTTGGCCATGACGCCCGCGGTCCAGATGATGAGGTCGGACTCGAAGCTCTCGCCCGTGGAGAGCTGGATGACGCCGTTCTCGGCCGACGTGAGCTGCGTGTCGAGGTGCACCGTGGCGCCGCGCTGGTCGAGGTTCTTGAGCACCCAGTGGCTCGTCTCGAGCGCGACCTCCGGCATGATCCGGCCCATCGCCTCGATGAGATGGAACTGCGTCTCCTCGAAGTCGATCTCGGGGTAGCGCTTGAGCAGAGCGCTCGCGAAGGAGCGCAGCTCGGCGAAGACCTCGATGCCGGCGAAACCACCTCCGACGACCGTCACGGTCAGCAGGCGCGAACGCTCAGGGCCGGCCGGGAGGGACGCGGCCTTGTCGAAGTTGGTGAGGATGCGGTCGCGGATCGCGGTCGCCTCCTCGATCGTCTTGAGGCCGATCGCAGTGTCGGCGACGCCGGGGATCGGGAAGGTGCGCGAGACGGATCCGGCGGTCACGACGATCTGGTCGTACACGAAGTCGTAGGGCTCGCCGATGGTCGGGGTGATCGTCGCCGTGCGGTTCGCGTGGTCGATCTTCGTCACCTTCGCGGCGAGGATCGCCGTCTTCTTGAGGTGGCGGCGGAGCGACACGATCGCGTGACGGGGCTCGATCGATCCTGCAGCGACCTCGGGGAGGAAGGGCAGGTACGCCATGTAGGGCAGCGGGTCGACGATCGTGACCTCTGCCTCGTTCGGGCGGAGCTGCTTCTCGAGCTTCCACGCAGTGTAGAAACCGGCGTAGCCGCCTCCGACGATCAGGATTTTGGGCACGGTTGACTCTCCAAGAGGGATGGACAATGCGAACACCCCCACTCAACGCGAAGTGCCCGCTCTCGACGCGGGTGGCAGCACTGACCCCGACAGGGAAAGAGCTTAGCGAAGAGGACGCCGGTGGTGGCGTCTTCGCGGCGCTGGGGGCGCTCAGTCCTCGACAGGCCTGCAGGCGCAGCGCTCGGGCGACCAGTCGGCCCGGGAGAGCGCCAGGTCTCCGATCGGATTGACGCCGGGGCCCGCAGCGAGGGCGTGCGCGGCGAGGGCGTGCAGGCACTTGACCCGGGTGGGCATGCCTCCGGAGGAGATGCCCGCGATCTCGGGGACGGACCCGACACTCTCACGGTCGGCCAGGAAGGCGCGATGCGCAGCGGCGTAGGCCTCGCGCACCTCCTCGTCCTCCCCCAGCAGCGCGGTGTACTCGACCATGACCTGCGTCGCCTCGAGCTGCGAGATCGCAGCCGTCGCGGCGGGATGGGTCAGGTAGTAGAAGGTCGGGAACGGAGTGCCGTCCGACAGGCGCGGGCTCGTCGAGACCACCGTCGGATCGCCGCAGATGCAGCGAGCGCTGATCCCGACGACGTCGCGGGCAGGGCGGCCCAGCTGCGCGGAGACGATCGCGATGTCGCGCTCGGACGGCGGATCGAAGGGGGGCGTGGTCACGGGGGCTCCAGAGGATGGACGGCCGGAAGGACGCTCCAGTGTACGCGGCGGCCGATCAGGGGGCCGGCGCGAGCTCCCCCGTCGTCGGCTCGCCCAGTCCCGACGCGGCGATCGACGAGAGCAGCGAGCCGGCCCAGTCGGTCTTCGTCTCCTGCACGGTGTCGCTGGCGGCCTGCGTGTCCTGCTGCGCGACGGTCACATCGTCGAGCACCAGGTAGCTGACCTCGCCCGGCATGACGAAGTAGAGCCGCTCGCGCGCCTGCGCCCGGATGAACGCCGGATCGGACCAGCGCCCGCGCTCCTCGTCGAGGTTCTGCGACTGGGTCTTGGCCGCATCGACCGAACGCTGCAATTCGGCGATCTCGGCGCGCTGCTCGACGAAGTTCTTGATGCTCGGGGCGAGGACGACGACCGCGAGGATCATGATGCCCATCACCAGGAGGGTGAAGCCGGAGCCGCGGACACCGGCGAGCCAGGCCGACGACGGCGGGGCGGACGGCTGCTTCGTGCGCGGAGGTCGGGAGGCGGCGGGGCGCGCCGCCGCGGGCTTCGACGGCGCTGACGAGGACCTCGCTGCGGGGGCCTTCGTCGAGGGCAGCTTCGCGGAGGACGGCTTCGAGCCCGACGCGCTGCCCTTCGCACCCCCGTGTTTCACGGGAGGCGAGGGGGTGCGCGGCGCGTTGCCGGGAGCCGAGGGTCGGCGGGGCGGACGGGCCATGGGCGGGTGCCTCCTCGAGCGCGACGGGGGTGGGACGAGGAGCGGCCCCGGTGCGCACCGAGGTGCGGGGCTCCGGGGCCGCTCCGGCGGGGAGAGACTACGCCGAGAAGCGCGGGAAGGCGGAGCGACCCGCGTAGGTGGCCGCACCTCCCAGGATCTCCTCGATGCGCAGCAGCTGGTTGTACTTGGCCACGCGGTCGGAGCGGGCTGGGGCACCGGTCTTGATCTGGCCGGCGTCGGTCGCGACGGCGAGGTCGGCGATGGTCGTGTCCTCGGTCTCGCCGGAGCGGTGCGAGAGGATCGCCGTCATGCCGTTGCGCTGGGCCAGGGCCACGGCATCGAGCGTCTCGGTGAGCGTGCCGATCTGGTTCACCTTGACCAGGATCGAGTTGCCCGCCTTCTCGGCGATGCCCTTCGCGAGGCGCACCGGATTGGTGACGTAGAGGTCGTCGCCGACGATCTGCACCGTGTCGCCGATGGTCTCGGTGAGGTGGGTCCAGCCGGCCCAGTCGTCCTCCGCCAGCGGGTCCTCGATCGAGACGAGCGGGTAGTTGGCGACGAGGTCGGCGTAGTAGGCCGAGAGCTCCTCGGCAGAGAGCTTCTTGCCCTCGAACGAGTAGGCGCCGTCCTCGAAGAACTCCGAGGACGCGACGTCGAGCGCGAGCCCGATGTCGGTGCCGGGCGTGAATCCGGCCGACTCGACGGCCTTGAGGATGAAGTCGAGCGCCTCGCGGTTGGTGGGCAGGTCGGGGGCGAAGCCGCCCTCGTCGCCGAGGCCGGTGGCGAAGCCGGCCTTCTTCAGCTGCGACTTGAGCGCGTGGTAGATCTCGACGCCCCAGCGCAGGCCCTCCGAGAACGACTCGGCGCCCAGCGGCACGGCCATGAACTCCTGGATGTCGACACCGGTGTCGGCGTGCGCGCCTCCGTTGATGATGTTCATCAGCGGCACGGGCAGGGTGTGCGCGTTCAGGCCGCCCACGTAGCGGAACAGATCGAGGTCGGCCGACTGCGCGGCGGCCTTCGCGACGGCGAGGCTGACGCCGAGGATGGCGTTCGCGCCTAGACGGGACTTGTTCTCGGTGCCGTCGAGCTCGATCAGCTCGGCGTCGACGAGGCGCTGGTCGGTCGCGTCGAAGCCCTCGATGGCCGGGCCGATCTCGTCGATGACGGCGTCGACCGCCTTCTGCACGCCCTTGCCGAGATAGCGCTCGGAGTCGCCGTCGCGCAGCTCGTACGCCTCGAACGCGCCGGTGGAGGCGCCGGAGGGAACGGCCGCTCGCGAGGACGCGCCGTCCTCGAGCAGGACCTCGACCTCGACGGTCGGGTTGCCCCGCGAGTCCAGAATTTCTCGGGCGACGACTGCCTCGATAAGGGCCACAACTATCTCCTCTTGACGGGTGGGCTCCCGGAGGGCGGGAGCGGTCGCAAGGAGTCTACTGACCACCTCCCGGCAGACGGGCGCACCGGCGGCCGTAGACTCCCAGGGCCCGATCGCCCGGACGGCCCTCGGTGCTCCCGCCGACCCGGAGGTTCCCCGTGACCACGACCGCCGCTGACCTCGTCGACCGCCTCACCGCCGTCGTCCCCGACTTCCCGAAGCCGGGGATCCTGTTCCGCGACCTCACTCCCGTCTTCGGTGACGGCGACGCTCTGCGCGCCGTCGCCGACGCGCTGATCGAGCCGTACCGCGGCCGGATCGACGCGATCGCCGGGGTGGAAGCCCGCGGCTTCCTGCTCGCTGCGGCTGCCGCCTACTCGGCCGGGCTCGGCGTGGTGACGATCCGCAAGCCCGGCAAGTTGCCGCGCGCGGTGCTCGAGGAGCAGGCGACGCTCGAGTACGGCACGACCACGCTCGAGGTGCACGAGGACGCCGCTCCGCGCGGGTCCCGGCTGCTGCTCGTCGACGATGTGCTGGCCACCGGCGGAACCCTCGATGCGAGCCGTCGGCTGATCGAGCGCGCCGGGTGGCGGCTCGAGGGGATCGCCGTCGTGATGGAGCTCGACGGGCTCGGTGGGCGCGATCTGCTGGCCGGCCATCGCGTCGACGCGATCGTCACCGTCTGACGCGGCCCCGTCGCCGCGTTCCGCACCTCTCTCCCCGGCGGCCCGTCGAAGGGGCGCCGGATCAGCTCAGGGCGAGCGACATGCGCGAGAGGACGAAGGTCTCGAGCACCTGCACGAGCATGTAGAGCACGAGCGACACGCCGGTCACGAGCACGACGGCCGACCACACGTCGGCGAAGCGGGCCTGGGCCGACCAGGAGTTGATCGCGCCGCCGATGCCGTCTCCGGTCGAGAGCCACTCGGCGAGCAGCGCTCCCGTGATCGCTCCCGGCACCGAGATCCGGATGGCGGCGAAGAGGGAGGGCAGGGAGCCGGGGATCGCGACCTTCCGGATCGCCGTCAACGTGCTGCCGCCGTAGACCGCGACCACGTCGAGCATCTGCGGGGAGGCGCTGTTGAGGCCGAAGGCGATGGTCACCAGCGCGGGGAACAGGACGACGATCCCGCCGATGACAGCGACGGAGGCGACCGAGCCGGTCCCGAAGACCAGGATGATCAGCGGCGCCATCGCGATCAGCGGCACCGAGCGCAGCAGCATCGCGAACGGCATCAGCGCGTGCTCGAGGCCCTTGGACAGACGGAACAGGACTGCGCCGAGGATCGCCACGACCAGACCGGCCGCGAAGCCGATCAGCGCGTCGCCCATCGTCACGGCGAAGAGGCCGCCGAGCTCCGCGCGGTGGTCGGCCGCCTTCGCGTCGGTGACCAGGTGCTCCCAGACGTCCCACGGGCCCTTGACCACGAGAGGCGAGACCCCGCTGAAGAGGACGACGGCGATCCAGATCGCGAGCACGATCACGACCGTCGACAGAGCCACCAGCAGGCTCTTGCGCACGGTCTTGAGGGTCGCGCCGAGAGCGGCCGTCCGCAGTTGCCGCCGCAGCTCGTCGACCGCGAGGATCGACGTGGCCGTGGACTGCTCGGTGCGGTCGGGGACGGTGGTCGTCATGGTCATGCCCGCTTTCCGGAGGACCAGGGCGCGACGAGGCGCCCGATCGCTCCGACGATGCCGTAGCCGAGGAGCGCGACTCCCGCGCAGAGGAGGAACAGCGCCCAGACGCGGGGCGAGTTCAGCGAGACCTGCGCCGCGACCAGGATCGGGCCGACGCCCGTCTCGATCTTGCCGAAGTACTCGCCGAGGATCGCGCCGAGGAACGCCGCGGGCACCGCGATCTGCAGCGCCGACAGGATGTTGGGCAGCGCTGCGATCAGGCGGACCTTGCGCAGCTGGGTGAAACGCGAGCCTCCGTACACCGTGACCACGTCGAGCGCCGCCCTGTCGGCCGCCTTGAGCCCGAGCAGGCTGCCGACGACCGTGGTGAAGAAGACGGAGAGGCCGGCGAGGAAGATCGCGGTGGGACTCGCCTTCCCCGGCGCGTCCGCGCCGCCGAGGATGAGCAGCACGATCGCGCCGATGGCGACGATCGGCACGCAGTAGGTGATGACCGCGAGCTGCGAGACGACCCCCTCGAGCCAGGGCAGGACCAGCACGAGCGCCGAGAGCACGAGCGCGATCAGATTGCCCCAGAAGTAGCCGACTGCGGCCTCGCCGATCGTGACCGAGAAGTTGCGCCAGTAGAAGCCGGCACCGTCCTCCATCGCGGTCTGGACGACCTGCACGGGAGTGGGGACCGGCGCGTAGGTCGCCGCGCCGGTGGGAGCGGTGACGAGCGCCACGATCCACCAGACGGCGACGATCGCGGCCACGCCGATCAGGCCCGTGAGCCATGGTGGGAGGGACAGGGCGCGGCGCGGGGCTGCGGGGAGCGTGGTGGCCACGGGACTCCTAGTGGTCGTCGGCGGCCGCGCCGCCGTCGCCGAACAGCAGCTCGGAGGCCTGGTCGACGTAGGCGTGGAACTCGGGGGTCCGCTGCATCTCGGGGGTGCGCGGGCGGGGCAGGTCGATGTCGATGATCTCCTTGACCCGGCCGGGGCGCGGGCTCATCACCGCGACGCGGTCGGAGAGGAAGATCGCCTCCGAGATGCCGTGCGTGACGAGGAGTGTCGTCGCGGGCTTCTCGGTCCAGATCCGCAGCAGCTCGAGGTTGAGCTTCTGCCGGGTCATGTCGTCGAGGGCGCCGAAGGGCTCGTCGAGCAGCAGGACCTCGGGCTTGAGGATCAGGCAGCGGGCGATGGAGACGCGCTGGCGCATGCCTCCCGAGAGCTGCGCCGGCTTGGCCTTCTCGAAGCCGCGCAGACCCACCAGGTCGATCAGCTCGTCGATGTACGACTGGTCGACCGGCGAGCCTGCGATCTCGAAGGGCAGCCGGATGTTGGCCGTCACACTGCGCCAGGGCAGGAGCGCGTGGTCCTGGAAGGCGATGCCGAGCTTGTTGTCGCGCCGGAGCTCCTGCGGAGTGCGACCGTCGACCCGGATCGAGCCGGCGGTGGGCTCCTCCAGGCCGGCGAGGATGCGGAGGATCGTCGACTTACCGCAGCCCGACGGGCCCAGCAGAGCGAGGAAGCTGCCCTGGTCGGTGTGCAGGTCGGTGTCCTGCAGCGCGGCGACGCTGCGCGAGCCCATCCGGAACGTCTTCGACAGGCCGTGGATCTGGATGCCGGTGCCGCCGGCACCCTGATCGCGCAGGGTGCCGGCGTCGGTCGTGTCGGTCACGAGTGGTGCCCTTCGTGGATCTGGATCAGGCCGAGTACTTCAGCAGCTCGGGGTTCTCGTCGTAGACCTCGGCGAGGAGGGTCAGGTCGAAGAGGTCCTCGGCCGTCACGTCGATCCCGGCGCCCGCGAGGGACGCGATGGTCTCGGACTGCAGCGTCTCGGAGATGGTGAACAGGCCGTTCGAGGCCGTCTCGTCCGAGACGACCAGCTCCTCGGCCTGGATGGTGGCACCCTTCTTGGAGGACTCCTCGTTGAGGCCGAGATCCTTGCCGTAGTTCTCGACGGCGAGCATGGCGCCCGCCTCCGGGTCATTGACGGCGTCGGTCCAGCCCTTGATCTCGGCGACGAGGAACGCCTTGAGGGCCTCGCGCTTCTCGGCGATGGCCTGCTCGGTGACCGAGAAGGTCTCGGCGACGAACGGGAGCCCGTTGTCGGCGAACGGCAGGTTGACCACCTCGTAACCCTCGGCGGCGACGGTGATCGACTCGTTGGTGAGGTAGGCGATGAAGCCGTCGACGGTGCCGTTGACCAGCACCGAGGGGTCGTACTCGACCGGGACCACGGTGAGGTCGGACTCCGAGAGACCGTTCGCCTTGAGGAGCGCCTGGAAGAGCGAGGTGTTCGACGCCTGGACGCCGATCTTCTTGCCGGCGAGGTCGGCCGGCGTGGCGATGTTGCCGGCGGTCTTGATCGAGAGGACGGTGAAGGGGTTCTTCTGGTAGGTCGCGCCGAGGATCTTCAGCGGCGCCTCCTGCTGGGCGATCGCGGTGCCGATCGAGACCGCGTCGCTCAGCGCGACGTCGGCGCTGCCCGAGAGGAGTTCGGCGACTCCGGTCGAGGGGCCGGGGGTGAGCGTGATGCCGGAGAGGCCCGCGTCGGTGAAGTAGCCCTTGGAGTCGGCGAAGAACTCGCCCGCGAACTCCTCGTTCTTGATCCACGAGAGCTGGACCTTCAGGGTGCCGAGGTCGCCTCCGTCGGCGGCCGTCGCACCGGAGGAGTCGGAGGCGCACGAGGCGAGGACGGAGGAACCGCCGATCGCGAGGCCGGCCACGCCCGCCATCCGGAGGAGGCTGCGGCGGTCGAAGTGCGGAGCGGAGCGGAGGGGCGACAGGGTCAAGGGGGACTCCTCGGGTGGGATCGTCGGGGCTGCTGCGGTGCGGTGCGCGGGGTCGCGTCGATGTGCCCGTGCAGGCGCGCCAAGCCGCGCCGATCGGGTGCCTCGACGCTAACCTCGGGAGATTTCTCAGGTGTGTCCGCAGATTTCGCGGGTATTAAGGCTCTCACGGATCCGACAAGGATCCGACCATCGGGACCCGATCCACCGACGGATCGTCTGAGTCCCTCCTCAGATCAGCCCGGCTCGGCGACCCTCAGGCCAGCTCCTTGAAGCTCACATCGCCGAGCGCGGTGGCGTCGCGCGGCACGAGCGCGAACCGGGTGAACCCGGCGGCGGCCGCCCGGTCGAGCAGCGGGGTGAGGTTCTTCGAGCGGCGCTCCAGTCGCACCCGCGCCCCCGCGGCGATCAGCTCCTGCTTGAGGGCGAGCAGCAGTTCGGGCGGGGCGTCGCGCTCGTGCACCAGGACCACGGCGTCGGCCCGGGCGGACTCTGCCGGCTCGATCAGCTCGACGATCCGCTCGAAGCCGATCGAGAAGCCGCAGGCCGGGACGTCCTGTCCGAGGAAGCGGCCGATCATCCCGTCGTACCGGCCGCCGCCTCCGACCGAGGAGCCGGAGGCGGGGTGCGCGATCTCGAAGATGGTCCCCGTGTAGTAGCCCATGCCGCGCACCAGGGTGGGGTCGAAGCGGAGCGAGACGCCTGCGGGCAGCGAACGGAGGGAGCGAGCGAGCGTCTCGAGGGCGAGCACCGCCTCCGGGTCGACGCCCTCGGGCAGCACGTCGAGGATCGCGGACTGCTCGAGCGCCACTCCCCCGGCCACGACAGCGGCCTCGATGCGGGCCAGGTAGCCGCCGAGCACCGCAGCGGCGTCGGGGCCGTCGGCCTCGAGTTCAGCGACCACTCCGGAGGCGCCGATCTTGTCGAGCTTGTCGATCGAGATGAGGGCGGGATCGAAGCGCTCGGGGGCGAAGCCGCAGTGCTCGAGGATCCCGAGGAGGATGCGGCGGTCGTTGATGCGGATCGTGCAGTCCCGCAGCCCGAGGGTGTCGAGCGCATCCGCCGTGGCCGTGATCAGCTCGACCTCGGCGAGCTGCCCAGGCTCGCCGATGATGTCGATGTCGCACTGCACGAACTGGCGGTACCGGCCCTTCTGCGGACGCTCGGCCCGCCAGACCGGGGCGATCTGCACAGCGCGGAACACCGTCGGCAGCTCGGCACGGTGCGAGGCGTAGAAGCGGGCGAGCGGCACAGTGAGGTCGAAGCGGAGCCCGAGGTCGGCCAGGGAGGAGGGATCGTCGGCGGCCGCGAGGTCCTCGCGCGTGAGTCCGCGGCGCAGGACGCTGAAGGCGAGCTTCTCGTTGTCGCCGCCCAGCCCGGAGTGCAGGCGGTCGAAGTCCTCGACCACGGGCGTCTCGATCTCGTCGAACCCGTGGGCCGCGTACACGCGGCGGATCACGCCCAGCGCGTGCTCGCGCTTGGCCTTGTCGGCGGGGAGGAAGTCGCGCATGCCGCGGGGTGGGGTGATCGGGGAGGCCATGACGGCGATTCTCCCAGATCGGCCGGGGCGAGTCGGCGATGGCTGGAGCGCAGCGTCAGCCGGAACGGGTCTCCTCCGACCTCGTGGAGAAGGTGGGCTCTCAGTTGACGGCGCGTCGCCGTCAGCCCTCGCGCTGCTCCTGCTCGACGGCGCGGATCTCGTCCTGCAGATCGCGGGTGGCGGTGCGCAGAGCACGCTCGGCGTCGAGTCCCTGAGCGCGGGCGGAGGCGACGATGGCCAGCAGCAGCGGGCCGAGATCCTCCTCCGACTCGATGGGCAGCGGCCCCTGGCCGGCGTCGACGATGCCCAGCGTGGTCGCCTTGCCGATCACCTTGTCGGCGAGCGCGAGGGCGGGCATGCCCTGCGGGATGCCGTCGAGCACGCTGGTGCGGTGCGGCTTCTCGGTGCGCTTGAGCTCGTCCCACACCGCGATGACGTCGTCGGCGGTCTCGGCGGTCGCGTCACCGAAGACGTGGGGGTGCCGGCCGATCATCTTGGCGTTCATGTGCTCCGCGACGTCCTCGATGGTGAAGGGCTCCGCGCTCTCGGCGGCGAGATCGGCGTGGAACAGCACCTGGTAGAGCACGTCGCCGAGCTCCTCGATCAGATCGGCCCGATCTCCCGCCTCGATGGCGTCGACCAGCTCGTGCGACTCCTCGATCAGGTAGCGCACGAGCGACTCGTGGGTCTGCTCGGCGTCCCACGGGCAGCCGCCAGGAGCGCGAAGGAGGTGGACGGTGCGGATGAGCTCGTCGAGCCGGGGATGCGCGGTCACCCGGCCATCCTCGCATCCGGGTGCGGGCGGATCGGGCACGAGCACCGGGGCAACGGTCAGCCCCCGGCCTCAGGCGCGGGCGAGGCGACGGCGTGCGACGAGGAGGCAGCAGGCCGCCACGAGCGGTACCCCCGCTACCAGCGCGGGCGCGGAGGCGAGCGCCACCGCCGCCGCCGCACTGACGAGGACACCCGCCAGATTCCAGAGCAGCACCACGGCACCCGCACCGTCGCCGAACGGCAGCGGGACCGGCCCGAGCAGACTCGGCGGCAGCGGACCGCGGGTGGCGTCCATCGCGCGGGCCGCGACAGCGACCACGGCCTTGGCTGCGGCCACCGGCAGCGCCGACCCGGGCAGCAGCAGCGAGGCGGACAGTGCGCCCAGCAGGGCGACTGCGACCGCGAGCACGACCGGCAGCAACCCGTGCAAAAGGAGCAGCAGCTCGAAGGGCGGCGGCGCCAGACGAGCGCCGGCTGGGCCCGCGGTCGCGCCGCATGGCGGAACCCGTCGCT
>NZ_LIIN01000083.1 GCF_001634385.1 Rathayibacter tanaceti
GGGCCCACGCTGTGGGCCGGCGAGGGCGGCTCCGCGGCTCAAGTGGACGCCGCCGCAGCGGCGGTGACGACGGCGCTGCGCGGAGCCTGCGCGACCACGGTGCCGAGCACGTCGCCTCCGACATCGCGTAGGCGGTCGGCCGCGGCGACGATGTCGGCGGTGGTCGATACTCCGACCCCGGCGACGAGGACCGTCGTCGCGACCAGTTTGCCGAGCAGGACCGCGTCGGTGGCGGTGAGGATCGCGGGGGAGTCGACGATCACGTGGTCGAAGCGGCGCGCGAGGTGCCCGATGATCCGCTCCATCGCCGGGGTGCCGATCAGGTCACTCGGATTCGCCTGGCTGCCGCCCGCCGGCAGCACGGACACGCCCTGAGCGCTCACGGGCAGGGTGCCGTCGGCCGGCAGGCCCCCCGCGCGCAGGAGCTCGGCCAGCGTCGGCCCTCCGGTGGGGACGCGGAACACGGCCGACTGCACCGGGTCGCGCAGGTCGGCGTCGACCACCACAACGGTGCGGCCGATCTGTGCGATCGAGGCCGCCAGGTTGGCGGCGACGACACTCTTGCCGTCGCCCTCACGGGCGGACGTGACGAGCAGGGTTCGCTCGTGGGTGCCCGAGCCGAACAGGATCGTCGTGCGCAGCATCCGGAACGACTCGGCGGTGGCACTGCGCCCGTCGACCACGAGCGGAGTGCGGCGGATCGCCGCCTCGTAGGGGATCGACTCGAGCACGGGCAGCGAGGTGCCCGCCGCGATGTCCTTCGCCGAGCGGATGCGCGCGTCACCGAGCGAGCGCAGCACGACGAGGCCGACACCGAGGATCAGCCCGGTGGCGCCGCCGAGCACGAGGTAGACCAGCAGGTCAGGGCTGAGCGGCGAGCTCGGCACCGACGCGGCCTCGAGGACCTTCACGTCGACGCGGCTCGCTCCGCCGCCCACGGGGCGCTCGATCTCGGCGACGTAGCCGCGGAGGCTCTCGGCGACCGCGTCGGCGATCTGCGCGGCACGCCGCGCATCCGCGTCGACCACGTCGATGCTCATGATGACCGTGCCCGGGAGGGCGGCGGGAGTGACCTCGGCTGCGAGCTCGCCGACCGAGAGATCGAGCCCGAGCTCGTCGATGACCGGTTGCAGGACCGAGCTCGAATCGACCAGCGCGACGTAGGAGGCGACCCGCGCCTCCGCGCTGGTGAACGAGGCGCCGACCTCGGCACTCGACTGGTTGTCGGCCGTCGAGACCGAGACGAAGACGGTGGTCTGCGCGCGGTACTCGGAGTCGGAGGCGATTGTCGCCACCGAGGCGACCGTGAGTCCGAGTGCGACGAAGATCGAGATGACGAGCCAGCCCCGACGGAGGAGACGTCCGTACTCGCGAATTCCCACTGTGCCCTTCCCAGCCCTTCCCTCGCTGTGTGGCCCTCGTCGCGCCGCTCCCGTCGCGTCGAGACGTCGCGGGAGGGGTCCGACGGAGCCGGACAGGGCGGATGAGCGTGCTCTCACGATCCTGACAGAACCGTGCCTCGCGGCCCGTCAGGCGGGCCGACCCGCGGGGCGTGGCGGATGACGCCGTCTCGAGTCGACCGTGTCGGGTTCCCCGGGGAATGCGGCCTGTGGGCCTGATCGGGCGGCGGATCTGTCGCGCTCGCCCCACGATCTGGCGCCCATCGACGGGTCGCGCCGCGCCGAAGCCGCGCGCTCAGCGTTCGACGAGCGTGATCTCGAACGAGTACAGGTCCGGCCGGTAGCAGTGCTGGCCGTACTCCACGGCACGGCCGGAGCTGTCGAAGGCGGTGCGCCCCATCGTGAGTACGGCCGCGCCCTTGGGCAGGTCGAGCAGCCGACTCTCGGCGGTGGTGGCCGAGCGAGCGCCGATCCGCTGCTTCGCGACGCGCATCGTGACGCCGCGGCCGCGCAGGAGCTGGTAGAGCCCGTGTTTTTCAAGGGAGTCCCTCTCGAGGTCGGCGAACGGCTCGGGCAGCACGTTGTCGAGGATCGCGAGGGGCACGCCGTCGGCCGAGCGCACGCGCTTGAGGTGGAGGGTCGGGCTGCCGACCGCGACGCCGAGCGCCTCCGCCGTCTTCTCGTCTGCTCCCTCGACCGAGAACGAGAGCAGTGTCGTCTCCGGCTTCTGCCCCGTGCGCTCGAGGTCTTCGTAAAGGCTGGTCAGCTCGACGGTGCGGGTGACGCGGCCGTGCACCACCTGCGTGCCGATGCCTCGGCGGCGCACCAGGAGGCCCTTGTCCACGAGCTCCTGGATGGCGCGGCGGATCGTCGGGCGGGAGAGTCCGAGTCGAGCGCTCAGCGCCACCTCGTTCTCGAGCCGGGCGCCGGCGGGGAGGGTCTCCTCGAGGATCGCCTTCTCGAGCAGGTTCGACACCTGGTAGTAGAGAGGGACCGGGCCCGAGCGATCAAGCCCGAGGAAGAAGTCGGGGGGAAGCAGCTGCTCGTCCTGCGGCATGGTCCTCGCTCTCGATCGTCGAGTTTCCATCCTGACATATGGGCAGTTTGTCGGGTCGCGCAAGCATAAACAGAATAGTATGTTCGGACATCAGGACTAAGTCAGTGCATTCGGCACCGAGACCGGCCCGTCGAGAGAGAGCAGCCATGAGCACCGCGTCAGCCCCAGCGAGCCCGGCGCACCCGTCGAGCCCGTGCCCGGCCTCCACCCGGCTCTCAGAGCGCTCATGACCAGCTGGCGGATCCGCGATCACCACTCCGACGACGTCGACGGTGTGCTGCGCCTCTGGGAGCAGGTGAACGCCTCCGAGGCGCCGCCCGTGTACAGCCTCGCCGAGGTCCTGGCCTCGTGCGCGAAGGACCACGCCGTCGTCGCGGTCGTCGAGGACCGCGTGGTGGGAGCGGCGGTCGGCCGCGCCGCCCACGCCCAGGGCTGGGTGGTGTTCCTGGCGACCGCGCCCGACTACCGCGAGCGCGGCATCGGGTCGGCGCTGCTCGCAGCGCTCGAGGCGCGGATGGCACCCGCCGGCATCTCGAAGCTCTCGGCGCTGATGCCCGCGGCCGAGACCCGGGTGGGCGCGTTCCTGCGCCAGGCTTCGAGCTGGGGCAGAACCTGCACTACTTCGAGCGCCGTGTCCCGGTGCAGCGGGAGGAGCTGAAGCTCCTCGCCGAGCTCGGCGGGCGGGTGCTTCCGCGCGGCCTCTGGGACGCGGTCGGCGGCATGACCGCCGAGAAGGAGCTGCTTGAGCGCCGGCTGGTCATGCCCCTGGCCCGGCCGCAGCTCGCCGAGCGCTACGGAGTCGCTCCGCCGCGCTCCGTCGTCCTCTTCGGCCCGCCCGGCACCGGCAAGACCACGTTCGCGAAGGCCATCGCCTCGCGGCTGGAGTGGTCGTTCGTCGAGGTCTTCCCCTCGCGCCTCGCCGCCGATCCGGCCGGTCTCGCCGGCGGCCTGCGCGAGACGTTCGAGACGATCGCCGGCCTCGAGCGCGCCGTCGTCTTCCTCGACGAGGTGGAGGAGATCGCCTCGCACCGGCAGGGCGAGCCGCCCTCGCCCACCCAGGGCGTCACGAATGAGCTCCTCAAGCTCATCCCGACCTTCCGGGAGCAGCCCGACCGGCTGCTGATCTGCGCCACGAACTTCATCCGCTCGATCGACTCGGCCTTCCTGCGCCACGGCCGCTTCGACTACGTCATCCCCATCGGTCTGCCGGACGCCGAGGCGCGCCGCGCGATCTGGGCGCGCTACATCCCTCCGGCCGCGATCGTCGACCTCGACCTGCTCGTGGAGAGGACGGAGGGCTTCTCGCCCGCCGACATCGAGTACGCGGCCCGCAAGGCCTCGCAGGCGGCACTGGAGGCGGCGGTCTACGCCGGCGGCGACAGCGACTCCGGCCCGACGGTCGAGGACTACGCCGCGGCGATCGCCTCCACTCGCGCGACCGTGTCTCCGCAGGTCGCCGCGGAGTTCCTCGAGGACATCGTCGCGCTCGGCCGCGTCTGAGGGCCCCGGCGCACGCCGGGCATCCGGCGGTCGACCAGAGAGGCCCCTGAGGCCGAGCATGCGGAGGAGACGTTCAGCACACGCACGCCTATCCTGATCGCTTCTCCGCTCCCGGCGGAGCGCCCCGTCACGGAACAGCGGCCCACAGGAGCCGCGACTCGCGGAGACGAGACGCTCCCCTTCGAGACCGCAGCGAAAGGACACCCGCATGAGCGCTCCGCGCCCGACGCCGCCCAGCACGATCGAGGTGCGCGGCGCCCGCGTGCACAACCTGCGGAACATCGACGTCTCCGTGCCCCTGAACCAGCTGGTGTCGATCGCCGGGGTCTCCGGATCGGGCAAGTCCTCGCTCGCTCTGGGCGTGCTGTACGCCGAAGGTTCCCGCCGCTACCTGGAGGGACTCTCGACCTACACTCGGCGCCGGATGACCCAGGCCGCGCGACCCGCGGTCGACGCCGTCGAGCACGTCCCCGCCGCGCTGGCCCTGCGGCAACGTCCGAGCGCCGCGGGAGTCCGGTCCACGTTCGGCACCTCCACCGAGCTGCTCAACAGCCTCCGTCTCCTCTACTCCCGGCTCGGCTCCCACCGGTGCCCGAACGGCCACCACGTGCCGCCGACCGAGAAGGTGGCGACGGGCTCGCCGCTGACCTGCCCCGAGTGCGGGGCCGTCTTCGATCCTCCCGGCGCGGAGGACTTCGCGTTCAACGGCACCGGAGCCTGCCCCGAGTGCGAGGGGACGGGGGCCGTGCGGGAGGTCGACGAGTCGGCCCTCGTCCCCGACGAGACACTGTCCGTCCGTGAGGGAGCGGTGGCCTCCTGGGCGGCATTCCGATCGACCGCGAACGTGCAGCTCGCCGAGGCCTTCGGAGTCCGTATCGATGTCCCGTTCGCCGAGCTGAGCGCGCAGGAGCGGGAGTTCGTCCTGCACGGCCCTGCGGAGCAGAGGGTGATCCCCTTCCGCTCCAGAGGCGGGAAGGTCGTCGAGCTGAACGTGACGTTCCAGAACGCCCGGGTGTCGGTGACCGATCCGCTGAGGAAGGCCGACTCCGAGACGAGCCTCCAGCGCCTCGAGCGGTTCCTGCGCACCCGCACGTGCTCGGCGTGCGAGGGGACCCGCCTCAACGAGCGCGCCCGCTCGACTCTCGTCGACGGCCTGCCGATCACGGAGGCCGTTCGGAAGACGCTGGACGAGCTGGTGGCGTGGGTTCTCCCGATGCCGGTCCGCTCGCCGGCCGCGATGGCGCTGATGGCCGACAGCATCGTCACCGCTCTGCTCGACGTCGCCCGGATGCTGACGAAGCTGGGGTTGGGCTATCTGAGCCTCGACCGTCCTTCCTCGACCCTGTCGACGGGGGAGCGTCAGCGCGTGCAGCTCGCGCGCGCCGTGCGCAGTCGGACGACCGGTGTGCTCTACGTGCTCGACGAACCCTCGATCGGGTTGCATCCGTCGAACATCGACGGACTGCTCGATGTCGTCCGTGGTCTCCTCGACGACGGCAACTCCGTCGTCGTGGTCGACCACGACGTCCAGGTTCTCCGCGCCGCGGAGTGGATGATCGAGATCGGACCCGGCTCGGGCAGGCACGGCGGCAGTGTGATCGGTTCCGGCCCGCTGTCCGAGATCGCCGGCACTCCAGGCTCGCGGATCGCTCCGTTCCTCGCGCCCGGCGGCTTCGAGCCGGTCCGCTCCCGCGCGGCAGGGGCCGACGTCTTCGAGCGCGGGCGTCTCCGACTCCGGACGTCGCCTCTGCACACCGTGCACGCCCTCGACCTCGAGATCCCGAAGGGGCGCCTCACCGCCGTGACCGGAGTCTCCGGCTCCGGCAAGAGCACGCTCGTGCTCGAGAGCCTGGTGCCGGCCCTCCGCGCGGCGGCTGAGGGAGCCGCGCTGCCGGCCCACGTGGAGTCGGTCGACGCCGCAGGCGTCACCGGCGTGCACGTGGTCGACGCGTCGCCGATCGGCGCGAACGTCCGATCGACGGTCGCCACCTACAGCGGCGTCCTCGACGACCTGAGGCGGGTGTACGCCGCTCTGCCCGAGGCGAAGGCCCTCGGCTACACGGCGAGCGACTTCTCCTCCAACACGGGCTCCCTCCGCTGCCCGACCTGCGAGGGCACCGGGACAGTCTCGCTCGATGTGCAGTTCCTCCCCGACGTCGACATCGAGTGCCCGGCGTGCGCAGGCACGCGCTACTCGCCGGACGCTCTGGCTGTCACGCGGCGACGGTCCGATCGCGAGGGGCCGGACGAGGCGATGAGTCTGCCCGCCGTGCTCCGCCTCACCGTGGAGGACGCTCTGGACGTCCTCGGCGACCTCCGCAAGGTGCGCTCCCGCCTCCAGCTCCTCGTCGATCTCGGTCTCGGCTACCTCACGCTGGGGGAGCCGACCACTGCCCTCTCCGGCGGCGAGGCCCAGCGGCTCAAGTTGGCCTCCGACATCGACCGCGACCAGCGCGAAAGCCTCTTCGTCTTCGACGAGCCCTCGATCGGGCTCCATCCGCTCGATGTCCGGGTGCTGCTCCGGGTGCTCCAGCGCCTGATCGACAACGGAGCCACCGTGGTCGTGATCGAGCACGATCTCGACATGATCGCCGACGCGGACCACCTCATCGACCTCGGCCCCGGCGGAGGGTATGCCGGCGGCAGGATCGTCGCCACCGGCACCGTCGAGGAGGTCGCGGCGCATCCCGACAGCGTCACCGGGCGGTTCCTCGCCCGCTGAACGAGCGTCTCTCCGTCGACACACGCTGTCACGACGTCGTGACGGGCGTCGTCACCTCGGTGGGCTTCCTCTCTCGCCTCGCGCCCGTGAGCTCGTGCGTTCCGGCGGGATGGAGACCGTGACCGACGTCCGGGCGAGCCTGCACGCCGACTACTCCGCTCGGCCCTCTTGACGTGGCGCTTCGTTCCGTCAAGCAGAAGGCGACCTCTGGGGAGTACGGGGAGGCTTCTGCACGATCTGCGTTGTTCTCCATGAAGGAGAGTAATCCGCGGAAGTCGGAAAATGCGTTTCGTGAGCCTCGTGTTCATGTGCGCTGCAGCGACTCGGCTTTCGCGGCTCTTCTCTTCTTGATCATCGCCGATGCTAGTAGTGCGATTGCGCCGAGGTAGGGTACGGCCACGACCACGGCGAGCCACAGGAGCTTTTCCGATCGAGTGCCTCGCGATCGGAATATGATGACGATCGCGATCGTCATCAGAGCGGCGTACAACGCATACCACGCCGCGCTCGCGACGAAGAGTCCTGCGGTTGGCTCTATCTCACCAGTGACGTCCGGCATTTCTCCTCCTAGGATGACGTCGCATATCCGCGGTCTCCGCCGACGTTCAGTGCGAGCCAAGCGTTCCAGCCGATCTCCGCCATGGTCGTCATCCCGCTAGCGGGGCGATCACGACCGGCGGAGGCTTCTACGGCTACCGTATTCGCCGAACCATGTGCACATGTCGAGACCGTGACCACAGATCCGTCTGATGCAAGCGACCCCTCGCCCACCTGCGTGAATGTATCAGTCGAAACCGGTGCGCCCCCAAGGAGGGCGTCTACAGGCTGTCCACTGCTCAGCTTCTCGACCAGGGCGTCGATGGTTCCTTCAGGGGTGCCGAGAGATGCATAACCCGCCCTCACCTCATCCCACCGTCCTCCCGCCGAGTCTGCGGCTGATGGCGGTGCATTCGCGCCTGCGCACAACAAAACCCCCCGAAACACGCTGCAATTTTGGACATCTTCATATGTACCCCGAGGGTTGGGCCCCGCTGATCAAAGCGCTGATCGTGTTCCTTCGAACCTACGGCGTCACTGGAAAGATGACAACGGCTGTCTCTCCAACCGAACGTCGTCGACGGCCGAGACACGGTCACCGAACGGACTCCCTCGGTTCGACTGGTGGCTCAAGAAGGGCGTCTCCGCGGACCGCAGCATCGACCTCGGCCCGGGGGAGGGGATGCCCGGCGCCGCCGACGCGCGCCCCGACAGCACCACCGGACGGTTCCGCGCGCTGAACCCACGCCTCCAAATGTCAACACATACTGTCATGCGGTAGGCTTCGGGCATTCATCGTCGAACAAGGTCAGGAGCCCCGTGTCGTCAACGCCTCGCGTCGGAGTAGGTCTCGTCTCCCTCGGATGGATGGGGCGCCTGCACTCGCGGGCGTACCGCGCCGTTCGCGACCACTACCCCGATCTGCCCGTGACCGTCGAGCTCGTCTCGGCCGCCGACACCGATGCAGGCGCCCGCAGCAGCGCCGAGGAGGTGCTCGGCTACCGTCGTACCACCGCCGACTACCGCGAGGTGCTGGCCGACCCCGAGGTCGATGTCGTCTCGATCTGCGCGCCGAACTTTCTGCACCGCGAGGTGGCGCTCGCCGCGGCTGCCGCAGGCAAGCCGTTCTGGATCGAAAAGCCGATGGGGCGCTCCGCCGCGGAGTCCTCCGACATCGCGCGCGCCGCGGCTGCGGCGGGCGTCGTCACCTCGGTGGGCTTCAACTACCGCCACGCGCCCGCCGTCGCGCGCGCCCGGGAGCTCGTGCGCTCCGGCGCGATCGGGACCGTCACCAATGTCCGGGTGAGCCTGCTCGCCGACTACTCCGCTGATCCGCTCGGCGCTCTGACCTGGCGCTTCGTCCGCGAGAGGGCGGGCTCCGGAGTGCTGGGCGACCTGCTGTCGCACGGCGCCGACCTCGCGCAGTTCGTCGCCGGCCGCATCGACTCCGTCACGGGGCTCACCGAGACCTTCATCCGCGAGCGGCCCCTGCCCGGCTCCGGAGCCGCGGGCCACTTCAGCAAGGGCGAGGAGGGCGGAGCGACCGGGCCCGTCGAGAACGAGGACTACGCCGCGCTCCTCGGCCGCTTCGAGTCGGGCGCTGTCGTGGTGCTCGAGTCGAGCCGGATCGCGATCGGACCCCGGGCGGAGTACGCGCTCGAGGTGTACGGCACGAAGGGCTCGCTGCGCTGGGACTTCCAGCGCCTGAACGAGCTGCAGCTCGCCGACGACACCAGCGGCTACCGCACGGTGATGGCCCAGCCCGGATTCGGCGACTTCGCGCGCTTCCAGCCCGGCGCCGGTACGAGCATGGGCTTCGACGACCTCAAGACCATCGAGGCGCAGCTGTTCCTGCGCTCGGTGCTGGAGGGGCGTCAGCTCGCTCCGTCCGCCGCCGATGCCTGGTCGGCCGCGGAGATCGTCGAGGCGGCTGTCCGCAGCGACCGGGCACGGGCCTGGGAAGCGGTCCAGGCCGTGGAGGGCGACACGACGTACGACCTCTGAGACGGGGGAGGGGGCGGGAACGCTCGGCGCCCGCCCCCTCCGTCGTCCCGTCATCAGGCGAACGCGGCGCGGAAGTGCTCGAGCGCGGCCTCGGAGTCGCCCGAGGGCCACGCCTCCAGACCCACGACCCCGTCGTAGCCCAGCGCGCGCAGCTCGTCGGCGATCGCCGGGTAGCGGATCTCACCCGTCCCGGGCTCACAGCGCCCGGGCACGTCGGCGACCTGGATCTCGCCGATCCACGGCAGGGCGCGGCGAACGAGCTCGATCAGGTTCCCCTCGCCGATCTGCGCGTGGTAGAGGTCGAGGTTCAGACGCAGGCCCGGGCTGTCGACGGCGCTGACGAGCGCGAGGGTGTCCTCGGCGCGGGCGAAGGGGGTGCCCGGATGGTCGACGGCGGTGTTGAGGTTCTCGAGGGTGAAGACGCGGCCGTTCCGCTCGCCGAGCTCGGCGACCCGGGCCAGGGTGTCGCGTGCCCGCTCGCGGTCCTCGGCCGAGACCGCGGCGCCAGGGCGCACGGGCAGGCCCTCGGGGTCGAGCCCCGTGCCGTGCAGGTTGAGCCGCGGAGAGTCGATCGTCTCGGCGGCGGCGAGCGAGAGTTCCGCCGTGCGCAGCAGCTCCGCGATCCCCTCGGGAGTGGTCAGGTCCCCCGCGAGGTAGCCGGTCATCGACGAGAACGTCGCGCCGGTGGCGGCGAGCGCGGGCAGGTCCTTCGTCGACCAGTCCCAGATCTCGACCTCGAAGCCGAGCCCGTGGAGCCGACGGACGCGATCGACGACGGGCAGTTCGCGGAACAGCATCTCGGCCGAGGCCGCCAGGCGCAGGCTCATCGTCAGAGCTCGACCGGCACGGAGACACGCTCGACGGCCGAGCGTGCGGCGGCGTCGGCGAGGATCAGCGCGGCACGGCCGTCGGCGAAGGTCGGGCTCGTCGAGTCCTCGCCGCGGGCCAGGCGGAGGAACGCGCGCAGCTCGGCGGCGTAGGCGGCGGAGTACCGCTCCAGGAAGAAGTCCTGGTACGGCGGCTTCGCCTCCACGCTCGTGGCCGTCGAGAGGCTGACGAGGCTGGTGAGCGCGTTCGACACGTGCAGTGAACCGCGGGCGCCGAACGCCTCGATCCGCTGGTCGTAGCCGACGGCGCTGTGGCGCGAGTTGGTGATCGAGACGAGGGCTCCCGAGGAGGAGCGGAGGGTCACCATCGCCGTGTCGAAGTCGCCGTGCTCGCGGGCGCCGGGGTCGAAGGTGGTGGTGCCGGTCGCCGTCACCTCGACGATGTCCGGCAGGAAGAACCGGGCCATGTCGAAGTCGTGGATCGTCATGTCGCGGAAGATGCCTCCCGAGACTCCGAGGTACGCGGCGGGCGGAGCCGCCGGGTCGCGGCTGATGATGGAGAGCTGCTCGAGCTCGCCGATCTCGCCGGCCGCCACGCGCTCGCGCGCCTCGGCGAAGGCCGGGTCGAAGCGGCGGTTGAAGCCGAGCGCGATCGGCACACCCGAGGACTCGACGCGTGGGAGCAGCGCGTCCACCCGGGCGATGTCGAGGTCGATCGGCTTCTCGCAGAGCGCCGGGATCCCGGCGTCGATCGCCGCCTCGAGGAGGTCGACGTGGGTCGCGGTGGGCGAGGCGATCAGCACGGCGTCGACACCACCGGAGGCGAACATCTCGGCCGCGTCGGTGGTCACACTCCCGCCGTAGCGGGCCGAGACGGCCTGAGCTCCCTCGAGGAAGGGGTCGCAGATCCACGCGAGCGAGGCCTCAGGGTCGGCCGCGATGTTCGCGGCGTGCACCTGGCCGATGCGGCCGGTGCCGATGAGTCCGAAGCGGAGGGGAGTCGTGGTCACGTCGATGTCCTTGCTGCCCGGAGGGCGTCGGTCGGGTGCCCCGGGTCGGGGCGGAGGGTGGGGGTCAGACCCAGTCTCGGAGCGCTTCGCGGTTGATGCGCTGGTCGGCGCTGCGCTCGTCGCGGAACTCGGCGATCACGGCGTCCGGAGCGTTCAGCACGTCCTGCTCGACGACGATCCACCCGTCGTAGTCGGTGCGGTCGACCTCGGTCATCACGGCGGCGAGGTCGATGTCCCCCCGGCCGAACGCGACGAAGGAGCCGGAGGACCAGACCTCCCGCATCCCGCCGCCCGCGGCGAGGACCCGCTCGAGCTCGGCGAGGTCGACGTCCTTCAGGTGCAGGTGGTTGATCCGCTCGCCCCAGCGCTCGAGGGCGAGCAGGGGGTCGCCGCCGGCGATGACGAGGTGGCCGGTGTCGAGGGTGAGTCCGATGTCGAGAGCGCCGAGGAAGCGGTCGATCTCGTCCGGCGATTCGATGAAGGTGCCCGCGTGGTGGTGGAACGTGGGCTCGAACCCGGCGGCGCGGGTGAGCTCGACGGCGCGCTCGACGTTCGCGACGAGGATCGACCAGCGCTGCGCGTCGAGCGGGTCGGTGTCGGCTCCGCGTCCCGGGGAGGCGCGCCGCGTGTCCGAGCCGTCGTCGGCGAAGGTCGGGAGGGGGAGCCGCCCGGGGCCGCGCTCCGAGGCCTCGGCGAAGATCCGCAGGGTCTCGTGCAGCGCGGGGAGTGCGGCGGTGAACGCCTCGTGGTCCGAGAAGGGCAGCTGGATCCAGCCGCCTGCCAGATCGAGGCCCGTGCGGTCGAGCCGGCCGCGCAGCTCGGCGCCCCGCCCGAGGTAGCCGACGGGGCCGAGGTCGATCCCGGTGTAGCCGGTCTCGGCGAGGATGTCGACGAGCTCGTCGGGGCCGACCACATCGGCGCCCTCCGGCGTGAGCTCGAAGACCCCGAAGCTGACGGGAGCGCCGGCGACAGAGGCCCTCATCGGGTGCCGCCGGTGCGGAGGGCGCGCTGGAGTGACTGGTTCATACGACGGTGTACGGCTTCCTCGACTGGAGAACGGACTCTATGTTCTTACAATAACACAAGCTATCGTGGAAGCTAGATCGATCTAGTCCGCTCCTCCGAGACCGCCCGACGAGGCGCGGGCACAGCGCGTCACACGGACGCGCCCGCATGTCATCACGACGAAGGAGTCCCATGTCTGCCCCTGCCCGCGCGGCCACCGCCGCGCCGCTGCCCCCTCTAACCTCCGGCCCTCACAGTCGCCGGCTCGGCCTCGTCGCGCTCATCGCCACCCTCGGCGGTCTGCTCTTCGGCTACGACACCGGAGTCATCAACGGCGCCCTCGCGCCGATGGCCGTCGACCTCGGCCTCACCCCGTTCACCGAGGGCGTCGTCACGAGCTCGCTCCTGTTCGGCGCCGCCGTCGGCGCACTGCTCGGCGGACGCCTCTCGGACGAGTGGGGCCGACGCCGCACGATCGTGCTCCTGGCGACCCTGTTCATCCTCGGAGCGGTCACCTGCGTGCTCGCACCCGGGCTGGGCGTGATGGTGGTCGGCCGGGTCGTGCTCGGCCTGGCTGTCGGCGGCGCCTCCGTCGTCGTCCCGGTGTTCCTCTCGGAGCTCGCGCCCTACGAGATCCGCGGATCGATCGCAGGACGCAACGAGCTGATGATCGTCGTCGGCCAGCTGTCGGCCTTCGTGATCAACGCGATCATCGGCACCGTCTGGGCAGAGCACGGCAGCGTCTGGCGCTACATGCTCGCGGTCAGCGCCCTGCCCGCCACGGCCCTCCTGCTGGGCATGCTGCGGGTGCCGGAGTCGCCGCGCTGGCTGATCTCGAAGGGCCGTACCGAGGAGGCGCTCGCCGTGCTCTCGACCGTGCGCAGCGTCGAGCGCGCGAAGGCCGAGCTCGCCGAGATCGACAGCATCGCCCGGGAGGAGACCGTGCGGCCCCGCGGAGGCTGGCGCTCGCTGAAGGACAAGTGGATCCTGCGCATCGTGCTGGTGGGAGTCGGCATCGCCGTCGGCCAGCAGCTGACGGGCATCAACTCGATCATGTACTACGGCCAGGCCGTGCTCACCGAGGCGGGCTTCGACCAGGGCTCGGCGCTGATCGCCAACATCGCCCCGGGCGTCATCTCGGTCATCGGAGGCATCATCGGCCTGAATCTGATGCAGCGGATCAACCGGCGCACCACCCTTCTGATCGGCTTCTCACTGACCACCACCATGCACTTCCTGATCGGCATCGCCTCGATCGCGCTCCCCGTGGGCACCGCGGCCCGGCCCTTCGTGATCCTGCTGCTCGTCGTGCTGTTCGTCGGCTCGATGCAGACCTTCCTCAACATCGCCATCTGGGTGATGCTCGCCGAGATCTTCCCGCTCTTCATCCGCGGGTTCGCGATCGGCCTCTCGGTGTTCTGGGGGTGGATCGCCAACGCCTTCCTCGGCCTCTACTTCCCGTCGGTGGTCGCGACGATCGGCATCTCGGGCACCTTCTTCGCCTTCGCCGCGATCGGGGTGCTCGCCCTGATCTTCATCGCCACCCAGGTGCCCGAGACGCGGGGGCGGACGCTCGAGGCGATCGAGGAGGACGTCACGACCGGGGCGATCTACACAGCCCGGTCGCAGTAGCGGCGGCTCAGTCGCGCGGCGCGGCCGTCGTCCTCCGCACCACGAGGGCCGGCTCGAGGACCACCTCGACCGGAGCGGCGGCGGCCGCGTCGACGGCCGCGACGACCCGGTCCAGGGTGGCGCGGGCGAGACCGAGCGGATCCTGCGCGATCGTGCTCAACCCGACCACCTCGAGCCGCGAGAGCAGGCTGTCGTCGAAGCCGAGCACCGACACGTCCTCCGGCACGCGGATCCCGCGGCGGAGGAACGTGTCGAGCACACCGAACGCGCAGCGGTCGTTGAAGGCGAACACCGCGGTGGGCAGCTCCTCGCCGTTGTCGAGGAGGGCGGTGGCCGCGCGGGCTCCCGCCTCCTCGTCCACCCCGCCCGGCAGGAGTCGCGCGTCGGGTCCGGCGGTCTCGAGGAACCCGGCGCGGCGCGCTGCTGCTCCCGCCGCGTCGCCGCCGTCGAGGTGCAGGATGCGCCGATGCCCGAGCT
>NZ_LIIN01000084.1 GCF_001634385.1 Rathayibacter tanaceti
GGCGGGGCGGAGCCAAGGTCGAGGCCGGCCCGCCTCAGAGGAAGAGCGGCGCCGGGTCGAGCGCGGCGAAGCGGCGCCGCATCACCGCGACGGCATCGGCGTGCTCGTCGACGAGCACGAAGCGGCGGCCCAGCGCGTGCGCGACCGCTCCGGTCGTGCCCGAGCCGGCGAAGAAGTCGAGCACGGCGTCGCCCTCGCGGCTCGACGCCTGCACCATGCGGCGGAGGATCCCCTCCGGCTTCTGCGTCGGATAGCCGGTCTTCTCGCGGCCGGTCGGCGACACGATCGTGTGCCACCACACATCCGTCGGCCGCTTGCCGCGCTCCGCCTTCTCGGGAGTGACCAGGCCGGGTGCCATGTACGGCTCCCGGTCGACCGCCGCGGAGTCGAAGTGGTAGCCGCGCGGATCCTTCACGTAGACGAGGATCGTGTCGTGCTTGGTCGGCCAGCGGCGGGTGGCCTTCGCTCCGTAGTCGTAGGCCCAGATGATCTCGTTCAGGAAGCACTCGCGGCCGAAGAGCGCATCGAGCAGCACTTTGGCGTAGTGCGCCTCGCGGTAGTCGAGGTGCAGGTAGAGGGTGCCGTCGTCGGCGAGCAGCCGCCACGCCTCGGCCAGGCGCGGCTCGAGGAACGACCAGTAGTCCTCGAAGCGGTCGTCGTAGCGGAGCAGATCCCCGCGGATCCGCTCGTAGCTGCGGCCCTTGAAGCCCGCGATCGTGCCGGTCGTCGAGCGCACCGATGTGGTCGAGGTGCGCACCTGCGCCCGCCCGGTGTTGAAGGGCGGATCGAGGTAGACGACCGTGAAGGCCCCGTCGGGCAGATGCGGCAGGACCTCGAGGTTGTCGGCGTGGAACACCGCGCTCCGTGTCTCCGGGACGCCGTCCGCGATCTGGATCGTCCTGGGCACCCGTCGATTGTGCCAGTGCGAGCGGACCCGGCGACACGTCGGCGAGTCGCGGGGGGCTCCAGGCGGCACCCAGGAGACCCCCGCGTAGAGTGGCGCGATGGTCTCAGAGGTGCGTCACGACGCGGACGGTTCCCGGTACACGCTGTGGGTCGACGGCGAGAACGTCGGGATCGCCGACTACGCCGTCCGCGCCGGCGACATCGTGTTCCTGCACACCGAGATCGCGCCGGAGCACCGCGACGCCGGCCTGGGCGCGACCCTGGTCGAGGCGGCCCTGGACGACGCGCACGAGCGGTTCGGCTCGAGGATCGTCCCCGCCTGCCCGTTCGTCGCCGACTTCATCGCCGGCCACCCCGACTACCAGGAGCTCCTCGCGAGCTGAACCCGGTCGGGCTCAGGGCACGCGCCGCAGCCACTCCGGAGTCGAGTACTTCGTGCGCACCAGCTCCTCGGCCGCTGCGTACTCCTCGTCGCTCAGAGACCCCGCCTCGCCCCCGTGCAGCTGCACGAACGTCGCCGTCATCCGCTCGATGATCTCGGCGCGGCTCAGCCCGGTCTGGCTGCGCAGCGGATCCACACGCTTCACCGCGGAGGCGATGCCCTTGTCGGAGAGCTTCTCCCGCCCGATCCGCAGCACCTGCACCATCTTCTCGGCGTCGATGTCGTAGCTCATCGTCACGTGGTGCAGGACCGCACCCGAGCCGAGGCGCTTCTGCGCGGCTCCGCCGATCTTCCCCGAGGGCGAGGTGATGTCGTTCAGCGGCTGGTAGACGGCGTCGATCCCGAGCGACTGGAGGGCGCTGACGGCCCACTCGTCGAGGAAGGCGTAGGAGTCGGCGAAGGTCAGGCCCTGCACCAGGTCGCCGGGCACGGAGAGTGAGTAGGTGACGACGCTCCCCGCCTCCATGAACATCGCGCCTCCGCCCGAGACGCGTCGGACCACCTCGATGCCGTACTTCTGGGCGTTGTCGAGGTCGACCTCGTTGCGCAGCGACTGGAAGCTGCCGATGACGACGGCCGGCCGGTCCCACTCCCAGATCCGCAACGTCGGCTCGCGGCGGCCCTCGCCGACGGCGGCCGTGAGCACCTCGTCGAGGGCGAGGTGCATGGCCGGGGACACGGCCCGGTCGTGGACGATCCGCCAGTCGTAATCGCGCCAGCTCGTCGCCTTCTGCAGTGAACGGCGGATCGCGACCGCCACGGCCTCGGGAGTGAAGCCCAGGAGCACCGCATCGCTCGGCAGCGCCTGCCGGATCGCCGCGGCGATCGACTTCGCGTCGGTCTCGACCGGCAGCCCGACGACAGCCCGGTCGATGTCGGCGAGCGCCGTGTCGGGCTCGAGGAAGAAGTCGCCCGCGAGCCGGAAGCCCGCGAACCTCCCGTCGACCACGTCGAGGTCGACGACCACGAGCTTTCCGCCGGGGACCTTGTACTCGCCATGCATGACGCCAGCCTAGGCGCGAGCAGGGCCCGCGAACCGCTCGTCCAGCCACTCCACCAGATCAGCGGTGACGTCGGCGCGGTTGAGCTCCTGGAACAGCTCGTGCCGCGCCTCCGGGTACACCCGCACCGAGACGTCGGTGTAGCCGGCGCGCCGGCGGTAGGCGTGGGCGAGAGCGCGCACCGAGCGCTCCCCGCCGAGCGTGTCGTCGGTGCCGACCAGCAGCAGCAGCGGCAGCGCGGGCGCGCCGCGGCGAGCAGGACGCCCCAGTAGCCGCAGGGTCTCGACCGGTCCGATCCGCTTCGCGAGCGGCGTGGTGAAGGTGAGGGGGTCGTCGTGGAACCGCTGCCACACGTCCTCGTCGCGCGAGAGCCACTCGAGGCCCAGCCCGCCGGGCACGCGGTGCCGCCGGGCGAGGTCGCCCGCGTTCATGTAGCCCGGGAGGCGGTAGGCCGTGCCGCTCAGCACGAGCGCTGCGTAATCGGTCGAGTGCCGGTCGACGATCCGCTGCGCCATCAGCGAGCCCCAGGAGTGGCCGAGCAGCACGATCGGCACGCCCGCGCTCTCGGCGGCGACCTCGCACGTCAGCCGGCGGATCGCCGCCTCCGTCGCGCGCAGGCCGCCCGGGCCGAGCAGCCCCAGTCGTGAGGGGTCGCCGCCGTGCTGCTCGAGCCCGGTCCGCCCGTGGCCGCGGTGATCGTCGGCAGCGACCGCGTAGCCCGCCGCGACGAGTGCCTCGGCGAGCTCGACGTAGCGTCCCGAGTGCTCGCCGACTCCGTGCGCGATCTGCACGATCGCCCGGGGTCTCGGATGCGGCCACCAGCGGTAGTGGATCGTGATGCCGTGCGCATCCTCGAAGGTCCTGTCGACAGCGGTGCCGGGCATGGGCTCCAGTGTGGCCCAGCGGCCGCTCGGCGCCCCACCGGCGCCGCGAACTGAGAGGATACTCACGATCGCGCGGGAGACATCCTGCGCCGGGTCCGGGATCGCTACCGTTTTACAGACGAGCGAGACCCCGCGACCGTCCCCATCCCCTTCTCGAACGAGGCCTGCCCCTTCATGACCGTGTCGCCCCTGATCTGGACGCTGACGATCGTCTTCATCGTCCTGCTCCTGCTCTTCGACTTCTTCTTCCACGTCCGCAAGGCGCACGAGCCCACTCTGAAGGAGTCGGCGCTCTGGTCGGCGCTCTACGTCGGCATCGCCGTGCTGTTCGGGCTCGGCGTCCTCGTCTTCGGCGGACCGACCCCGGGCTCCGAGTACTTCGCCGGCTACATCACCGAGAAGGCGCTCTCGGTCGACAACCTCTTCGTGTTCCTGATCATCATGGCGAGCTTCAAGGTCCCGCGCGCCGACCAGCAGAAGGTGCTGCTCTTCGGCATCGTCTTCGCGCTGATCGCCCGCACGGGCTTCATCTTCCTCGGCGCCGCGCTGATCAACTCGTTCGCCTGGGTCTTCTACATCTTCGGCCTGATCCTGCTGCTCACCGCCTTCAACCTGGTGAAGCCGGGAGACGACCATTCGAGCGACAACGTGATGGTGCGCCTGGCCAAGCGGATCTTCAAGACCAGCGACCAGTACGACGGCGACAAGTTCTACACGCACATCGACGGCAAGAAGGTCCTCACGCCGATGATCCTGGTCATGGCGGCGATCGGCGGAACGGACATCCTGTTCGCGCTCGACAGCGTTCCGGCGATCTTCGGCCTGACCAGCGACGTCTTCCTCGTCTTCACGGCGACCGCGTTCTCGCTGCTGGGCCTGCGTCAGCTCTACTTCCTGATCGACGGGCTGCTCGACCGCCTCGTCTACCTCAGCATCGGCCTGGCCGCGATCCTCGCCTTCATCGGCGTGAAGCTGATCCTGCACGCGCTCCACGAGAACAACCTGCCGTTCATCAACAACGGCGAGCACGTGGAGGTCTTCGAGATCGGCACCGGACTCTCGCTGACCGTCATCGTGGGCGTCCTGGTCGTGACGGTGATCGCCTCCCTCGTCAGCCCGAAGGGCCGCCGCATGGCCGCCGAGGCCGCTGAGCGCCGCCGCGTGGCCGAGGCCACGGACGCCGACGTGGACGCCACGCACTGAACCGTCTGCACAACGAAGGCTGGGACGCCGTTCCAGGGCCGCAGGGCCCGGAACGCGGGTCCCAGCCTTCGTTATGACGTCAGCGAGCGCGGTACCGGTGCTCCGGGCGACCCGTGGAGCCGTAGCTGAGGGTCATCTCGACGAGGCCGCGCCCGGCGAGACCCGAGAGGTAGCGCTGAGCGGTGGCGCGAGAGATACCGGCCCGCTCGGCGACCTCGAGGGCCGAGAGCTCTACTCCCGACTCGGCCAGACGCGCCAGGACCAGCTGCTCGGTCGCCGAGCGCGACGGCTGGGCGGCCGCGGCGTCGCCCGAGTGCAGGATCCGCAGCGCCCGCTCCACCGCCTCCTGATCGGCCGCACGGTCATCGCGGAGCACATTGCGGAAGCGGACGTAGGCGTCGAGCCGCTCGCCGAGCAGCCGCGCCTCGAACGGCTTGATCAGGTAGCCGAGGGCGCCGGCGTGCAGGGCCCGCCGCACCGTCGCCCCATCGGAGGCGGCACTCACGACGAACGCATCGGTGTCGAGCTCGCGCAGCAGCGAGATGCCGCTCTGGTCCGGCAGGTGCACGTCGAGCAGGAGCAGGTCGGGCGAGTGCTCGGCGACGGCCGCTCGCGCTGCTCGGGCCGTGTGCACCGGAGCGAGCGCGGTCAGACCCTGCCGGGCCTCCACAAGATCCGCGTGCAATTGCGCGACACGGAAGTCGTCGTCGACCACCAGCACCGTGCGCTCCCGCGCCGTGTCCGCGCTCATCGTTCGTCGCCGTCGTGATCGGGAGGCCGCACCGCTCCGGGGAGGCGCGCGCAGAGCACGGCTCCCGACTCCGCTCCGCCGGGGTCGGCCAGCCAGACCTCGCCCCCGCGGCGTGCCGCGACCTCGCGACAGAGCGGCAGTCCGAATCCGCGTCCGTGCACGCGGCCGTCGTCCTCGGCCGGGTCTACCCCGGTGCCGCGATCGAAGAGCGACTCCGGATCGGCGACGCCGTCTCCCGAGTCGGCGACCGTCACGAAGAGAGCGTCGCCGTCGTCGAGCAGTTCGACCTCGACGAAGCGCACGTCGCGCCGGCCCTCGACGGCCGCGCGCACGGCATTGTCGACCAGGTTACCGACGACCGTGGCGACATCCTCTGGCTCGACGACCGTGCCGCGCACCAGCGTCTCCTCGCCGAGCGTCAGGAGCACCCCGCGCTCGGCGGCCTCGATGCCCTTCGCGCCGACGAGCGCCTGGAGGTAGGGCTCCTGCAGGCGGTCGGCGTGCTGCACCGGATACTTCAGCGGTCCTCGGGTCAGCACCTCGCCGAGGTAGTCGCGGGCCGACTCCGTGCGCCCGGCGTCGAGGAGTCCGGCGACCACGTGGAGGCGGTTCGCGAACTCGTGGCGCTGCACGCGGAGGGCATTGGTCATGGCGCCGACCGCATCGAGGCGCCGGCTGAGCGCGGCGAGGTCGGTGCGGTCGCGCAGCACCACGACCACGCCCAGGTCGCGGTCGCCGCGGGTGACTCTCCGGATGTCGACGTACACGATGCGAGAGCGCACGACGAAGCCCTCCTCGCCCGCGACGCGCGGCGGCTCCTGCGCGTGCAATGCCGCTCCGATCGCGTCGGCCAGCGGGGTGGGCAGGGCGAGCTCGGCGAGCGGGAGGCCGTGCAGCGCACGCCCGGTCGGATCGTCCGAGCCGAGGATCGCGGCGGCGCGGGCGTTGCAGACCCCCACGCGGCCGTCGCGGTCGAGCGCGAGCACTCCTTCGTCGACGCCGTCGAGCACGGCCGCCTGATCCTGCACGAGGGCGGTCAACTCCTCCGGGGCGAGGCCGAGCGTCAGCCGCAGGAGGCGCCGGCGGATGAAGACGGACGCGACCGCGGCGAGCACGAGGCCCGCGAGCGCTGCGGCGAGCACGCCCAGCAGCGCGGTCGGCAGATCAGTGAAAACGCTGGAGCGCGCGAAGCCGATGCTGACCTCGCCGACGACCCGCTCCTCTCCGTCGGCGAACACCGGAACCTTGGCCCGCGCCGACGCGCCGAGCGTGCCGGTGCCCCATGAGACGCTCTCTCGGCCGGCCAGCGCCTCGTCGGGACTCGTCGACACGCGCTCGCCGAGCCGGTCCTCCTCGGGGTGCGCGAGGCGGATCCCCTGGTCGTCGGTGATCACGACGAAGAGCGCGCCCGTGCGCTGCTCGACTGCGGCGGCCACGTCCTCCAGCGGGCCCCTGCGCAGTTCGTCGACCGTGGGCGGGCCGGGCTCGGTGGAGGAGGCGGTGACGGCGTCGCGCACGTCCGGGTCCTCGGCGACGGTGCGCGCGATGGCGAGCGCCGTCTTCTCGGCCTCGCCGCGCAGCTGCTGGACGCTCAGCGCTGTGACCAGTCCGGCGCACACCAGCACGGCGGCCGAGACGGTCGCGAGCTGGAGGACCAGCACGTGGGTCGCGAAGCGCATCGCCTCTCCTCGCCGTCGTCGTGCGCAGAATGCGCAGAACCCACACTATGCGCAGATGTCGTCGTAATGAGCGATACCCGGGCGCCGAGCGCGCGGCTCCCTAGGGTTTCCAGGACCCCCGGCCGGACTCTCGCCGCGCCCGGGCGGAGGCACCGGACGAAGGAGTCAGCTGTGTTGGTAGTACTCGGATTCACGATGATCTTGGCCTTCATGGCCCTGATCATGACCAAGCGGCTCACGCCGATGGTCGCTCTGATCGTCGTCCCGACGATCTTCGGCCTCTTCGCCGGAGCCGGCCTCGGCATCGGCGACATGGTCCTGGAGGCGATCGGCAGCCTCGCACCGACGGCGGCCCTGCTGATGTTCGCGATCATGTACTTCGGCATCATGATCGACGTCGGGCTCTTCGATCCGCTGATCCGCTTCATCGTCCGCGCACTCGGCGACGACCCGGCGAAGGTCGTGCTCGGCACGGCCCTGCTCGCCGGCGCTGTCTCGCTCGACGGCGACGGCTCGACCACCTTCATCGTCACCACCGCGGCGATGCTGCCGATCTACCTCCGGCTCGGGATGAACCCCGTCGTGCTCACCTGCGTCGCGGGCCTCGCGAACGGGACCCTGAACATCGTGCCGTGGGGAGGCCCGACCGTCCGCGCCGCTGCCGCCCTCCAGGTCTCGCCGAGCGACATCTTCGTGCCGATGCTGCCGTCCCTCGCGGTCGGCCTGGCCGTCACCCTCGTCTTCGCCTGGTTCCTGGGCCTCGGTGAGCGCCGCCGCCTCGGCTCGCTCGCACTGGCCGAGCCGATGCTCGAGCCCGAGCTCGTCGGCGCGCCGGTGAGGGCGCCGCGCACCGGCGGCTTCGCCGCCCTCACCGGAGGCATCCGCACCGTCGCCCGCGAGCGCTTCTCGTTCCTCCGCGGCCCGCAGTCCCTGCGCGGAGCCCAGGTGGCGGTCGCCGCCCGAGTGCAGGCCGACGACGCCGACACTGCAATGGCCGACACGATGCTCGACCCCGAGCGCGAGACGCTGCGTCCGAAGCTGATCTGGGTCAACCTCGTGCTCACCCTCGCGGTGATGACGCTGCTGGTCGCCGACGTCCTGCCGCTGCCGTTCGTCTTCATGGTCGGCTCCGCGATCGCGCTGCTGATCAACTTCCCGACGATGAAGGACCAGGCTCCGAGATCGTCAAGCACGCGCCGAGCATCGTCGGCGTCGTGTCGATGGTGCTCGCCGCGGGCGTGCTCATCGGCGTGCTCAACGGCACCGGCATGGTCGACGCGATGGCGGAGTGGGTCGTCGCGGTCATCCCGCCGACCCTCGGCCCGTTCCTCGCGGTGATCACGGGCGTGCTGAGCATCCCGATGACGTTCTTCATGTCCAACGACGCCTTCTACTACGGGATCCTCCCCGTGCTCTCCGAGAGCGCGGCCAACTACGGCATCTCGCCGGTCGAGATGGCCCGCGCCTCCATCACCGGGCAGCCCGTGCACCTGCAGAGTCCGCTGGTTCCCGCGATCCTGCTGCTCGTCTCCCTCGCTGCGGTGAACCTCGGCGACCACCACCGCAAGGTACTCTGGCGCGCGGTGATCGTCTCGCTGGTGATGCTGGCGGTGGGAGTCGTCGTCGGCTCGATCCCGTTCGGCTGATCCTGCCCTCTGACGACGTCGGGCGGTCCTCGTACGGGGGCCGCCCGACGTCGTTCCGTCGGCGGGGTCAGGAGGAGCTGCGGGCGTCGATCGTCCCGGTGCTCGTGCGGGCCCCGGAGTAGACCTCGCGGTCGATCTCGCCGTCGGCGTGCGCCACGAGCATGGCCACGAATGTGTCGCCGTTGACGTTCAGGAACGTGCGGAAGATGCCGGTGAACCAGTCGACCGCGATCAGCAGGCCGACGGCCTGGATCGGCAGACCGAGGGTCCCCGCCAGGAAGAGCGCGACGACCGGGAAGCCGCCCGGCACCGTGATCGTGCCCATGTTCAGCAGGATCGCCAGCCCCATCCCGAGCAGGACCTGCGCGGGCGAGAGGGCGACGCCTCCGGCCTGAGCGAGGAAGAAGACGACGATCGTGTAATTGAGGACGGCACCGTAGGAGCCCATCGTCAGACCGATCGACAGAGTGAAGTTCGCCACCCGACGGCTCACCCCCACCTTCTCGACCGTGTCGCGCAGCACCGTCGGGTAGGTGACCGCCGAACTCGTCGTCGTGATCGCGATGAGGGTCTGCTCGGCGAGCTTGCGCGGGAGGCGACGCGGATCGAGTCGCGTGCGCAGGCTGACCACAGCCACGAACACCACGGTGAGCAGCACGACTCCGAGCAGGGTCGTCCCGAGGTACGCGAGAGCGGTGGTGACCACCGCGACGCCGACCTGACCGGCGAGCACGGCGAGCAGCGCGAAGACTCCGAGCGGAGCGATCCGCATCACGAGGCGGATCAGCACGAGCAGCACCTCCTGCAGCTGCTCGAGGCCCTTGAGCACCAGGGTGTTGCCGGTCGACGAGACGTAGACGTTCAGCGCGATGCCGAACAGCAGCGAGAAGACGATGATCGGCACCATCGTGGCGGTCGACATCGAGGCGACGATGTTGGTCGAGAAGAACCCGAGGATCGTGTCCTGCCAGCCCGCCGCCTCCGACGCCGACTGCTCCAGCGACGGATCGAGCGAGCCCGAGAAGGTCGCGCCCGCTCCGGGCTGGAGTGAGAGGCTGAGGGCGACCGCGACGACGGCCGCGACGAGAGAGAAGCCGATCATCCAGCCGAACGTCCGCACGGCGAGACGACCCGTGCCCGCGCCTCCCATCGACCCGGTGGCCACGATGACCGACGCCATGACCAGCGGCACGATCGCCATCTGGATCAACCGGATGAAGATCTGCCCGAGGAACTCGAGGTTGCCCGCCCAGTCGCCGACGACGAGGCCGAACACGACGCCGGCGATCGCCGCGATGCCGATCTGAGCGGCCGGATGCTGGAGGACTCTGAACGTCATGGGACTCCGTAGGCGAGAGGCCGACCCGGGGCGAGCCGACGCGGGAGCACCACTCAACTGCACCGGTGTTGCAGCACCGCTACTCCGGTGTTTCGGCAGCATTAACCCGCGCGGGCGGCGTCAGCGCAGCAGCGGAGCCAGGTTCTCGTTCCACACGTCGGCGCCGACCTTGAGGATCAGCGCGCCGACCACCACGAGGAAGGCGACGCGGATGAAGCGACTCCCCCGCGCGACAGCCATCCGCGAGCCGAGGTACGCGCCGGCGAGATTGGCGACACCCATGACCAGGCCCAGGAGCCAGATCACGTGGCCGCCGGGGATGAAGTAGAGCAGTGCGCCGATGTTGGTCGCGACGTTGACGATCTTGGCCTTGGCGCTGGCGAGCAGGAAATCGTAGCCGAGGGCGGTGATCAGCGCGATGATCAGGAAGGTCCCCGTGCCGGGGCCGATCAGTCCGTCGTAGAAGCCGATGAGGAGTCCGAGCACGGCGGCCGTGACGAGGTGCCGACGGCCCGCGTGCTTGAGCACGGTGACGCTCCCGAGCGCCGGGCGCGCGATCGTCACGACGGCGACGACGATCAGGGCCACGACGATGATCGGCTTGAAGACCGCGGCGGGGAGCAGACCCGCGAGCGTCGCGCCTCCGTAACTGCCGGCGAGGGCGACCGCGGCCATCGGCAGCGCGGTGCGGAGGTCGGGCCTGGCGCGTCGGAAGAACGTGACAGCGCTGGTGGTCGTGCCGAACACCGAGGCCAGCTTGTTGGTGGCCAGCGCCTGCACCGGCGAGATCCCCGGTACGAGCAGGAGGGCGGGGAGTTGGAGCAGGCCGCCGCCTCCCACCACTGCATCGATCCATCCGGCGGCGAAGGCGGCGAGGATCATCAGCGCGAGGACGGGGAGGCCGAGGTCCTCGGTGAAGGTCAGCATCGAGGGAAGCCTACGACTCCGCGGGTCGCCGGGGCGCCGTCGGAGGCGGGGCGACCCGACAGGAGGACCTCGTCGCACTGCCGCCTACGCCTCCCGCAGCTGCTCCGCAAGTCCCTGCGGTCGCCGCACCACCGCACCTACGGTCGGAGCATGGACGCACAGGAGATCCGCTGGAACGACGAAGCCCGCGACAAGATCCTCGAGGACTCCGACCGGGTCCTCCGGGAGGCCGTGCTCGACCTCGCCGGGAGCAGCAGGGGCGAGCCCTGGGAGGACGTCTTCGCCGAGCTGAACTCCCGGCTGAAGGACCGTTTCATCGACTTCGAACCCGGACCCGACCTCCGCAAGTACGCGGAGGCCGTCTCGGCCGGGGAGATCGAGACCGGATCGTGAGCGGCCCCGGCGACGACCCGACGCTCGGCGACGAACTCGCCTCGATCCGCGCCCTCGGCGAGGGCCGCCGCGGCGAGGCGGCGGAACCCGATGAGGTCGAACTCTCGTCCGAGCAGACCGAGGACATCGAGGCGGAGCTCAGAAGCGCCGGCGAGGACTGAGCCGGCCCCCGGCGGAAGGCCCGCTCCCCATGGAGGGAGCGGGCCTTCCGCGTCTCCGGCGAACGCCTAGGCCGAGAGGCGCTCGTAGTCGGTGTAGCCCTCGGCCCCGCCGCCGTACACCGTCGCCTGCACGACCTCGTTCTCGGGGTGCCGCCCTGCCAGCGCTCGGCCAGGTCGGGGTTGGCGATGGCCGGACGCCCGACGGCGACCGCGTCGGCGTGGCCGTCCGCGATCAGCGAGGTCGCCTCCTCGCGGCTGGTCGGCGAGCCGAAGCCGCTGTTGGCGACGAGGACGCCGCCGAAGCGGGAGCGGAGGTCCTGCACGAACTCGCCCGCCGGCTCGGCGTGCAGCACGCTGAGGTAGGCGAGCCCGAGAGGGGCGAGCCCGTCGATGAGAGCCTCGTAGGTGGCGCGCACATCGTCCGCGTCGGTCTCGAGCACGTCCTGGATGTTGTGGCTGGGCGAGACGCGGATCCCGACGCGGCCGGCTCCGATCTCGTCGGCGATCGCGCGGGTCACCTCGATCGGGAACGAGGCACGGGCGGCCGGCGATCCGCCGTAAGCGTCGGTGCGCACGTTCGAGGCGGGCGAGAGGAACTCGTGCAGCAGGTAGCCGTTGGCGGAGTGCACCTCGACACCGTCGAACCCGGCGTCGACCGCGAGGCACGCTGCCGCGACGAACTCGTCGCGGATCGTCGCGAGCTCCTGCGTGGTGAGGGCATGAGGAACCGGGAACGGCTGCATACCGCCCGGCGTGCGGACCTGTCCGTCGATGGCGATCGCGCTCGGAGCGACGATCCGTTCGGTGCCCGTGATGGCGGTGTGCGAGACGCGGCCCGCGTTCATGATCTGCATGACGATGCGCCCACCGGCGGCGTGCACAGCGTCGGCCACAGCGCGCCAGCCCTCGGCCTGCTCCGGGGTCACGATGCCCGGCTGACCCTGGTAGCCCTTCGACTCGGCGCTCGGGAACACTCCCTCGCTGATGAGAGACCCAGGCTCGCGCGCTGCGCATAGTACTCGGCGACGATCGGGCCTGGAACGCCCTGCTCGTCCGAGCGCAGGCGCGTCATGGGCGCGAGCACGAGTCGGTTGCGGAGGTCGAGGTCGCCGGCTGTGAGGGGGGAGAACGGATCCACGGGATCGCCTTTCTTCGGAGGGAGCGTCGTGCGCAGACGCCGCGCACTCCCGATCGCAACGGTCGCCGGTGCTCGACCATTCCTCCTCCCGGCGTTCTCCCATCCCGCTCGACGGTGTCCGGCCGCTCTGCGGGTTCGGCACGTGCCCGCCCCGGGCCCGCTCGACGCGCCCGGGCTGTCTACACTCGGGAGGCGACGACGAAGGAGTGTGCGCGATGCCGGCGAGACCCCACCACCCCGCGAGGTCCCGGCTCGTGCCGACGCTCGTGGCCCTGCTGGCCGCCGCAGCGCTCGCGCTGGTCCCGGCGACCGCGGCCGTGGCGGAGCCGCCCGTCTCGTTCTCCTCCTCGCCCGTGCTCGACACCGTGGGCGCTCTGAGCACCGCCGAGACCGCGGAGGTCGAGCAGGCTGCGAGCGAGCTCTACGACGCGCACGGCGTGCAGCTGTTCGTCGCCTTCGTCGACACCTTCAGCGATCCGGCGGACCGCACCGCGTGGGCGGAGCGCACGGCGACGCTGAACGGCCTGGGCACCGACGACGTCCTGCTCGCCGTGGCTGTGGACGGACGCCAGTACCAGCTGTCGGTCGCCGACAGCGTCGCCCTCGACGAGGGACAGTGTCGTCGCTCCAGACGGACGACATCGAGCCGCGCCTCGTGGCCGGCGACTGGTCGGGAGCCGCCGTCGCCGCGGCCGACGGGATCGGTCAGCGCCTCGACGCGCCGAGCGCCGCCGCGACGATCGGCTCCGGCCTCCTGATCGCGCTCGTCGTGCTCGTCGGGCTCGCCGTCGCCGGCGTCGTGATCTGGCTCCTCGTACGCCGCTCGCGTCGGCGACGCGCCGCGGAGGAGGCGGAGGCCTCCCTCGACGAACTCGCCACCCGGGCCGGCTCGGCCCTCGTGCACGCCGACGACGCCGTCCGTACCAGCGAGCAGGAGGTGGGCTTCGCCCAGGCGCAGTTCGGCGACGAGACCACAGGTCCGTTCCGCGAGGCGCTCGTCACGGCCAAGCGGATGCTGGGCGAGGCCTTCACCCTGCAGCAGCGGCTCGACGACGCCGAGCCCGAGACCGATGAGGAGCGCCGAGGCGGCTACCAGCGCATCCTGCAGCTCTGCGACGACGCCGAGCAGACGCTCGACGAGCGCGCGAGCGCGTTCGAGGAGCTGCGCGACCTCGAGAAGAACGCGCCGGCGGTGGCCGCTGCGCTCACGACCCGCGTCGCCGAACTCGGCGAGCGCCTCGCTCCGACCCGCGCGCTGCTGGCGGAGCTGGCCACCCGTTACGCGCCCAGCGCGATCGACGACGTGAGCGACGACGCCGACCAGGCCGAGGACCGCCTCCGCTTCGCCCGTGACCAGCTCGCCGCCGCCCAGCAGGCCGTGCAGAGCGGCGACTCCGGACGGGCCGCCGTGCTCCTGCGGGCCGGCCAGCAGGCCGCAGAGCAGGCTCTGGCCTCGTCGCGGCGGTCGCCGCGCGCGCGTCCGATCTGCAGCG
>NZ_LIIN01000085.1 GCF_001634385.1 Rathayibacter tanaceti
CCTCGAGCACGGCCCGAGGAGCCGCCCCCTGCCCGGCGGCGGACGCCGCGGCGTCGACCGCGGGCGTCCACGCGTCCACCATCGTCTTGTCCCCCACCTCGGCCTTGCCGCGCAGGACGATGCCGTCGCGCGCCGCGGCGAGCAGTGCGGCGATCGCGGAGCCGTCGAGCACCTCCCGGCCCGCGACAGCCCCGGACGCTTTGAGGAACGCCGTTCCGAACAGCGGTCCGGAGGCGCCGCCGACCGTCGAGATCAGCGTCGTCGCCACCAGCGTGAGCACCTCCGCGGGCGTGGCGGCGGCCGGCGCCGCGTCGAGCTTCGCGACGACGGCCTGGAAGCCGCGGTCCATGTTCTCCCCGTGGTCGCCGTCGCCGATCGCCCGGTCGAGCGTGATCAGCTCGACCCGATGCCCCCCGATCGCCGCAGCAGCGCGGCGGATCCACACCGTCGCCCATGTCGCGTCGAGTCCCGCCGCCCGCTGTCCGTCCTGCATCGCCGTGCCCTTCTCCTGTGCCGCTCCCGCGGCTGTCGTCCCTGTCATCGTCCGTGCACCGGTGCTCAGCGTCCCCACCGCAGCGCGGCCGTCTGCACGGGGGCGTCCCAGAGCTCGGTCAGCCGCTCGTCGAGGGTCAGCAGCGACAGCGAGAAGCCCTGCATCTCGAGCGAGGTGGTGTAGTTGCCGACGAGGCTGCGAATGACCGTGATGCCCTTCTCGGCCAGCGCCTCGGCGGCACGGCGGTAGGCGATGTACAGCTCGATCTGCGGAGTGCCGCCCATCCCATTGACGAACAGCAGCACCTCGTCTCCGGAGGAGAAGGGGAGGTCCTCGAGGATCGGCTCGAGGATGCGGTCCACGATCCGGTCGGCCGACTCGAGGCGGATCTTCTCGCGCCCGGGCTCTCCGTGGATCCCGATGCCGATCTCGATCTCGTCCTCGCCCAGCTCGAAGCTCGGTTCGCCGGCGTGCGGCACGATGCACGGCGTGAGCGCCACGCCCATCGATCGGACGTTCGCGACGACCCGCTGTGCGATCGCGGCGACCTCGTCGAGCGAATCGCCGCGCTCGGCCGCCGCACCCGCGATCTTCTCGACGAGCACGGTCCCCGCCACGCCGCGCCGTCCCGCGGTGTACAGCGAGTCTTTGACGGCGACGTCGTCGTCGACGATGACCGAGCGCACCTCGATGCCCTCGCGCCCGCGAGCTCGGCGGCCGTCTCGAAGTTCAGCACGTCGCCCGTGTAGTTCTTGACGATGTGCAGCACGCCCGCGCCGCCGTCGACGGCCTTCGTCGCCCCCACGATCGGATCGGGGGTGGGCGAGGTGAAGACGGCCCCGGGGACCGCCGCGTCGAGCATCCCGACGCCGACGAATCCCGCGTGCAGCGGCTCGTGACCGCTGCCGCCTCCGCTGACGATGCCGACCTTTCCGGCGCGCGGGGGGTCAGCCCGCACGACGAAGAGCGGATCCTCCTGGACGCGCACGAGGTCGGAGTGGGCCAGGCCGAAACCGGCCACGGACTCGGTCACCACGTTCTTCGGGTCGTTGATGAGCTTCTTCATCGAGGTCTCCTCCAGGGTCGGGCCACCACTCGGGCGTCCCGTGACCTCCGGGCGAACCTGCACGTGGTGGATCGCCGCCCGCACCGTCGCGGACAGCGCTCCCACGTTACGCCCTGCGCTCTCGCGGCCGGCGGCGGCTACCCGGCGCGCTGGGTCTCGCGCACCCACTCCTCGAGCTTCCTGGTCGCGGCTCCGGAGTCGACCGCCTCGGCAGCACGCTCCATCGCGGATCGCAGCCTGTCGAGGATCGGGGTGCGCACGAGGTCCGGCTCCCGCGCGAGGTCGAAGGCGGCGAGACCGGCCGCGGCGTTCAGCAGGACGATGTCGCGGACGGCCCCCTCCTCACCGCTGAGCACCGAGCGCACGACACCGGCGTTGTAGGAGGCGTCGCGACCGCGCAGCTCCTCGATGCGGGCGCGGCGGATCCCGAGGTCGCGCGGGTCGAGGTCGTGCTCGACCACCGAGCCGCGGGACACCTCCCAGATGTGGCTGTGCCCGGTGGTCGTCAGCTCGTCGAGACCGTCGTCGCCGCGGAACACGAGAGCCGTGGCGCCGCGGGTCTGGAACACGCCGACCACGAGTGGCACCCGATCCAGGTGCGCCACGCCGACGGCCGAGGCCTCCGGACGCGCCGGGTTGCAGAGCGGCCCAAGGAAGTTGAAGACGGTCGGCACGCCCAGTTCGGCACGGACCGCGCCCGCGTGCCGGAAGCCGGGGTGGAACATCGCGGCGAACACGAAGGCGATGCCCGTCCGACGGAACACCTCCGCGACGCGCTCGGGCGAGAGCGAGAGGTCGACCCCGAGCGCGGCTAGGACGTCAGAGGAGCCCGATGACGACGAGGCGGCCCTGTTCCCGTGCTTGCGACCGGGGTCCCGGCCGCCGCCGCGATGATCGACGCGGTTGACGAGATGTTCACGGTCCCGAAGCGGTCGCCCCCCGTCCCCACAATGTCCAGAGCCATCGGATCCACCTCCAGCGGCACCGCGTGGTCGAGGATCGCGTCGCGGAAGCCCACGATCTCGTCCACCGTCTCGCCCTTCGCCCGCAGCGCGACGAGGAGCCCGGCGAGCTGTGCGGGGGTCGCCACGCCCTCCATCACCTGCTCCATCGCCCACGTCGCCTCCGAGACGCTCAGATCCGAGGAGTCGAGGAGTGCGCTGAGAAGATGCGGCCAGGACAGGGTTTCCGACATGGCTCACAGATTATGCGACGAGGATCGCCTCCCGGGAAGTGCGACTTCCCCCCTCGGGCATCGGCCATAATGGTCTGTGTGACGAGCACCTCTCTCTCCCCCACGGCCACCGCGCCCGTAGTGAACCGACCCAACCCGGTCGCGGTCGGAACGATCGTCTGGCTGGGCAGCGAGGTCATGTTCTTCGCGGGCCTCTTCGCGATCTACTTCACGCTGCGCAGCACCTCTCCCGAGCTGTGGGGCGCCGAGACGCAGATCCTCAACGTGCCCTATGCGGGCGTCAACACGGTGATCCTCGTGGCCTCGTCGTTCAGCTGCCAGTTCGGCGTGTTCGCGGCCGAGCGGCTCCAGCCCCGCGCCACCGGTCTGAGCCCGTTCAAGTGGGGAATGGTCGAGTGGTTCTTCGTCACCTACGCGCTCGGCGCGGTCTTTGTCTCCGGCCAGGTCCTCGAGTACGCGACCCTGGTCTCCGAGGGCATCACGCTCTCGAGCAACGCCTACGGCTCCGCCTTCTACCTGACGACCGGCTTCCACGCCCTGCACGTCACCGGCGGCCTCCTCGCCTTCCTCCTCGTGATCGGCCGAGCCTTCGCGGTCAAGAACTTCGGCCACAAGGAGGCGACCAGCGCGATCGTCGTCTCCTACTACTGGCACTTCGTCGACGTCGTGTGGGTCGGCCTCTTCGCCGTCATCTACTTCCTCAAGTGACGCGCTCTCCGTTGAACAACCCCACCACCGATCCCCGCAGGAAGGACGCCTCGATGGCCTCCCCGAAGACCAAGAGCCGAGCCAAGAAGGGTCGCCGTCATCCGCTCGCCACAGTGGCCCTGATCGCCATCGGGCTCGGACTCACCGGCGGAACCTATGCCGCGGTCGGCGTGGCCACCTCGGCATCGGCAGAGACGTCCGCGACCAGCCAGCAGACGATCGACGAGGGTTCCAAGCTCTTCGCCGCGAACTGCGCCACGTGCCACGGTCTCGACGCCGCAGGGACCGACAACGCGCCGACGCTGATCGGCGTGGGCGCCGCCTCCGTCGACTTCCAGGTCGGCACCGGCCGCATGCCCATGCAGATGCACGGCCCGCAGGCGCTCGAGAAGCCGGTCCAGTTCACCGATGACCAGGTCGCCGAGCTGGCCGCCTACGTCGCCTCGCTGGCGCCCGGGCCCGCGATCCCCGAGGGCGAGGTCCTCGACGGACAGGGCGACAGCGCCAACGGCGCCGAGCTGTTCCGCATCAATTGCGCGATGTGCCACAACGTGGCCGGAGCCGGCGGCGCGCTGACCGAGGGCAAGTTCGCTCCTCCGCTGGGAGGCGTGACCGAAGCGCACATCTACGAGGCGATGGTGACCGGCCCGCAGAACATGCCG
This sequence comes from Rathayibacter tanaceti, assembly GCF_001634385.1. Lineage (GTDB taxonomy): Bacteria > Actinomycetota > Actinomycetes > Actinomycetales > Microbacteriaceae > Rathayibacter > Rathayibacter tanaceti. The sequence goes on from NZ_LIIN01000085.1 coordinate 4,125, forward strand.
GTCTTCAACGACCTCAACATCTCGCCCGAGGACAAGCGCGACATCATCTCGTACCTCAAGTACATCGAGGCCAACCCGTCCCCGGGCGGATTCGCGCTCGGCTCGCTCGGGCCGGTCGCGGAGGGCCTGTTCCTCTGGATCTTCGGCCTCGGCGCGATCGTGGCGCTGACGGTGTGGATCACCGCCCGATCCAACTAGACGACCTCGACGCCCTGACGGGCGCGACTGACCCACGGCACCGTCCGGTGCCGATACGGCGCGAAAAGGAGAACCATGGCAGAGCACGATGAGGGTGGCACGGACCTCGCCACCTCGTCGGCCACCGGGCACGGGACGGCTCCGGCCGGCACCGCGGTCGTGACGCGGGATCGCGTCCAGGACCCGGGCCTCCCGCCGCACCGCCCCCGGATGACCGATCTCGACCCCAAGGTCGAGAAGCGTGCCGAGCGCACGGTGTACACGCTCTTCTACCTCTCCTTCGCGGGCTCCCTGTTCGCGGTCGCCGCGTACATGGCGTTCCCGATCACCGAGGACGTCTCCTCCGTCCGGCTGAACACGCTGTTCATCGGTCTGGGCATGTCACTCGCCCTGCTGGGGATCGGCATCGCGGCCGTCCACTGGGGGAAGCAGCTGATGTCCGACCACGAGGGCATCGACATCCGGCACCCCGTCCGCAGCGCCGAGCCCACCCGGGCCCGTGCGCTCGAGATCTTCGACCAGTCCGACAAGGAGTCCGGCTTCGGCCGTCGCTCGCTCGTGCGCAACAGCCTGATCGCCTCGCTCGTCGTGTTCCCGCTGCCCGCCGTGATCCTGTTCCGCGGCCTCGGCCCGCAGGACCAGAACCCCGTCGACCTCCTCAAGACCACGCTGTGGCAAGAGGGCACGAGGCTCACCCTGGACCCGTCGGGAGCGCCGATCCTCGCATCGGACGTGACCATCGGCTCCGCCTTCCACGTCATCCCCGAAGGCCTCAACGACGCCGAGGGCAAGCTGGAGGAGAAGGCCAAGGCCGCTGTCCTCCTGATGCGCCTGAAGCCTGAGGACCTCGTCGTCAGTGAGGGTCGCGAGACCTGGAACTACGACGGAATCGTCGCCTACTCCAAGATCTGCACGCACGTCGGCTGCCCTGTGGCACTGTACGAGCAGCAGACCCACCACCTGCTGTGCCCGTGCCACCAGTCGCAATTCGACATCACGCGCGAGGCCGCCGTCATCTTCGGCCCGGCGAAGCGTCCGCTTCCGCAGCTCCCCATCACCATTGACGCCGAGGGATACCTGGTCGCCCGCAGCGACTTCACGGAGCCCGTCGGACCGTCCTTCTGGGAGCGATGACTCACATGTCCACCACCACCCCTTCCCGCCCCTCCAGCTCCCCCGCGGAGCCCGGAGACGGCGTCATCCTCGGCAGCGGCAAGCTCCAGAAGGGCTATGTCGGAGCCGCGTCGAACTACATCGACGAGCGCACGAGCATCTCCGCGGTCGTGAAGGAGTTCGGCCGCAAGATCTTCCCCGACCACTGGTCGTTCCTCCTCGGCGAGGTCGCGCTTTACAGCTTCGTCATCATCCTGCTGTCGGGCACCTTCCTCACCTTCTTCTTCCAGGCCTCGATGGTCGAGACGCACTACGAGGGCAGCTACCTGCCGCTCAAGGGCATCGAGATGTCCGCGGCCATGGCATCGTCGCTCGACATCTCGTTCGACATCCGCGGCGGCCTCCTGATGCGCCAGATCCACCACTGGGCGGCGCTGCTGTTCGTGGCGTCGATCGGCCTCCACATGCTCCGGATCTTCTTCACCGGAGCGTTCCGCAAGCCCCGCGAGCTCAACTGGGTCATCGGCTTCGTCCTCTTCATCCTCGCGATGGCCGAGGGCTTCACCGGCTACTCCCTCCCCGACGACCTGCTCTCGGGAAACGGCCTCCGCATCATCGACGGCATGGTCAAGGGCATCCCGATCGTGGGCACCTGGATCTCCTTCCTCCTCTTCGGCGGGGAGTTCCCGGGGACAGACATCGTCGGCCGTCTGTACACCCTGCACATCCTGCTTCTGCCGGCACTGGTGCTCGCGTTCATCGCCCTGCACCTCGTGTTCGTGGTCGTGCACAAGCACACCCAGTTCCCGGGCGCGGGCAAGACCGAGCAGAACGTCGTCGGCTACCCCGTCCTTCCGGTGTACGCGGCCAAAGCCGGTGGGTTCTTCTTCATCGTGTTCGGTGTCGTCGTCCTCATCGCGTCTCTGTTCACGATCAACCCGATCTGGAACTACGGACCGTACGACCCCTCCCCTGTGTCTGCGGGAACCCAGCCCGACTGGTACATCGGCTTCGCGGACGGCGCGTTGCGTCTCGTTCCGCCGGGGCTGGAGTGGGCGATCCCGGGGATCGGCACCCTGTCGTTCAACATCCTCATCCCGCTCGTCGGCCTGGGCCTGTTCATCGTCGCGGTCATGCTCTACCCGTTCCTCGAAGCATGGATCACCGGTGACAAGCGGGAGCACCACCTGCTCGACCGCCCGCGCAACGCCGCGACGCGCACCGCGATCGGAGCCGCGGGAGTCACCTTCTACGCCGTGCTCTGGGCCGCCGCCTCGTCCGACCTCATCGCGACGCACTTCCACCTCACGATGGAAGGCGTGATCCACGGACTGCAGTTCCTGCTGATCGCTGGACCGTTCATCGCGTACTTCATCACGAAGCGGATCTGCCTCGCGCTGCAGAAGAAGGATCGCGAGATCGCTCTGCACGGTTTCGAGTCGGGCCGTATCGTCCGGCTCCCGGGTGGCGAGTTCATCGAGGTGCACCAGCAGCTCGACGAGTACGAGCGCTGGAAGCTGGTCGGCCAGGAGGAATACGAGCCTCTGATGATCCGTCCGGATTCCCGCGGCCGCATCACCGCACCGCAGCGCGTCCGCGCCGGCCTCTCCCGCTGGTTCTTCGAGGACCGCATCACCCCGGTCACCCAGAAGGAGCTCGAGAGCTCGCACAGCGAGCACTGACTACGAAGGGCCCGGACGATCCGCGTCGTCCGGGCCCTTCGTCGTGCGTGCGGGATGGTGTGCCTGCTAGATAGCGCCGATGTCAGCCCGAGTGGCCGAGCAGCCAGCGCACTCCGAACCGGTCCATCACCTGGCCGTCGTGGTCGCCCCAGGGCCGCTCCTGTAGCGGATCCGTGACGGTGCCACCGTCCGCGAGCCGCCTGAACCAGGCGGCGGTCGTGACGGCGTCAGCAGCACCCAGGAGCGCGAGGACGAGCCCGTCCATCCGCAGCTCCGCGCCGTGCTCATCAGCCGCGAAGATCGCGACAGAGCCGCTGAGCGCGCCGTGCGCGATCGCCTCCGGGCTGCCATCGGAGCGCCCGAACTCCTCGAGGGTGTGCAACTCGAGCTCGCCCCCGAAGACCCCGCGATAGAACGTCAGCGCCTCTCGGGCGCGACCGTCGAAGAACAAGTACGGAACAGAGCTCATGCGCCCATCCTCCCCCGCCCGTGACGACAGTGAGGGAACCCGGGCCCGTTGAGGCCGCCCGGACGTGCCGGCTCCCTCGACGGTTCGGGGTTCCCTCGGTGCCGGGTTGCGACGGGCCCTAGGAGCCGTTGCCGATCAGCTGCAGCTGCGAGCCGTCGATGTCGACCAGGAACCCGGCACGCAGCCCCCAGGGCTGCCTCCGGACGGGAACGAGCCGTGGATGGCCGCTGCTCCGCTCCGGCACCCCGGAGTCCCTGATCCGCGCATACAGCGCGTCGACGTCGTCGACCCGGATGCTGCACATGGCGTTGCTCTCGGCGGGGACGAGGTCGGCGAAGAGGAAGAACTCAAGCTCGAGCCCTCCTGAGCGGAGGATCAGCCAGCTGTCGCCCCGATACGTCGGGCTGAGTCCGAAGCCGCCGTAGAAGGCGATCGTGGAGTCGAGGTCGCGTGACGGCAGGTTCGGCACCGCACGGTCGGTCATCGCGCGAGCCTACTCCGACCGATGATCGCATCGCCCGGTCGCAGTGCTGAGCCGGATGCCGGAGGACGAGTCCACCTGCACCCGACCCTCACCGGGGGCGACACCTAGCGGGCGAAGTACCCGCGGTAGTACTCGTACACCCATCCCGCGATCGCGACCAGGAAGAGTCCGACCGCGATGTAGGTGATCCAGAAGCCGACCGCGAGGCCCAGGAAGCCCAGCGCGGCCGAGGCTCCCAGGATCAGGGGCCACCAGCTCCACGGGCTGAAGAAGCCCAGCTCGGGGTCGCCGTCGTCGATGTCGGCGTCGAGACGATCCTCGGGGAGCTCGCCCTGCTGAGCCTTGTGGACCCGCCCGACATAGAACGCGATGAAGGCGCCCAGCACCGACGAGAGGCCGATACCGACCGCTCCCACCCACTCGACCTGGCCGGTGTCGATCAGCGACCAGGCGATGTAGATGATGTCGGCGAGCAGGAAGAAGCCGGCCAGAAGCCAGAACAGGTTGACATTGGCGCGCATGGCCCTACTTCACCGTGCCTTCGGACTTGTCGTACGTGGGGGCGTCCGGAGCGTCCTTCGCCGGACCGATGCCGACGGGGATGCCGGCCTCGGGGTGGTTGAGGTCGAAGGCCGGAGCCTCGCTGCGGATACGCGGGATGGACGTGAAGTTGTGGCGGGGCGGCGGGCACGACGTGGCCCACTCGAGCGAGCGCGAGAAGCCCCACGGGTCGTTGACCGTCACCTTCGGCGCCTTACGGGCGGTGATGTAGACGTTCAGGAAGAACGGGATCAGCGAGACCGCGAGGATCATGGCTCCGACCGTCGACACCTGGTTCATCCAGGTGAAGCCGTCCTCGGGCAGGTAGCTCGCGTAGCGGCGCGGCATTCCGACGACACCGAGCCAGTGCTGGATGAGGAACGTGGTGTGGAAACCGATGAACAGCAGCCAGAAATGCCACTTGCCCAGCGTCTCGTTGAGCATCTTGCCGGTCCATTTGGGCCACCAGAAGTAGAAGCCCGAGAACATCGCGAAGACCACGGTTCCGAAGACGACGTAGTGGAAGTGCGCCACCACGAAGTAGGAGTCGGATACGTGGAAGTCCAGCGGCGGCGAGGCGAGGATGACGCCGGTCAGTCCGCCGAAGGTGAAGGTGATCAGGAAGCCGATCGCCCAGATCATCGGGGTCTCGAACGTCACCGATCCACGCCACATGGTGCCGATCCAGTTGAAGATCTTCACGCCCGTCGGAACCGCGATGAGCATCGTCATCAACGAGAAGAAGGGCAGCAGGACCGAGCCGGTGACGTACATGTGGTGCGCCCAGACCGTCACGGAGAGGGCAGCGATCGCGATCGTCGCGTAGATCAGGGTCTTGTAGCCGAAGATCGGCTTGCGGCTGAAGACGGGGAACACCTCGGACACGATTCCGAAGAACGGCAGCGCGATGATGTACACCTCGGGGTGGCCGAAGAACCAGAAGAGGTGCTGCCAGAGCAGGACACCGCCGTTCGCCGCGTCGTAGATGTGCGCGTCGAACACGCGGTCGGCACCGAGCGCGAACATCGCCGCGGCGAGGACGGGGAACGCGAGCAACACGAGGATCGACGTGACGAGGATGTTCCACGTGAAGATCGGCATGCGGAACATCGTCATGCCCGGGGCGCGCATCGTGATGATCGTGGTGATGAAGTTCACTGCGCCGAGGATCGTGCCGAAGCCCGAGAGCGCGAGCCCGAACACCCAGAGATTGCCGCCCAACCCCGGGGAGAAGGTCGTGCTCGACAGTGGCGCGTACGCGAACCAACCGAACGACGCCGCACCCTGCGGAGTGACGAAGCCGGCCACCGCGATGAGCGAGCCGAAGCTGTAGAGCCAGTAGGCGAAGGCATTGAGCCGAGGGAAGGCGACGTCCGGTGCCCCGATCTGGAGCGGCATGAGGACGTTCGCGAATCCCGCGAAGAGCGGCGTCGCGAACATCAGCAGCATGATCGTGCCGTGCATCGTGAAGAGCTGGTTGTACTGCTCACGCGTCTCGACGACGTTGAGGCCGGGCTCGAACAGCTGGGCGCGGATGACGAGCGCCATCACGCCGGCGATGCAGAAGTAGATGAACGACGTGATCAGGTACATGTACCCGATGACCTTGTGGTCCGTCGAGGTCATCCAGCGAACGAGGACGTTCGCCTTGCGCTGTACGGGTGGGGTCCCGAGTGCGCGGGTGGGGGCGGGTGCCGTGGCGGTGCTCATGCTCCCTTACTCCTCGTTCTCTGTTCGGGCCGCGCGCCGGTGCCGGGAAGGTTGCTGTTGCGGTCGTAGTCGGCGCCGAGCTGGCCCGTCTGCCCCGCATCGCGGAGGGACTCGATGTAGTCGTCGTACTCGCCCTGCGAGACGACCTTGACGTTGAAGAGCATCGCGGAGTGGTACTCGCCGCAGAGCTCGGCGCACTTGCCCGCATAGGTCCCCTCCTTGAGCGGCGTGACGTACATGTAGTTCGTCTTGCCGGGGATCATGTCTTTCTTGTAAAGGAAGTCGACGACCCAGAAGGAGTGGATCACGTCGCGCGAGTCGAGCTGGATCTTGATCTTCTGCCCGACGGGCAGGTACAGGGTGGGCACCTCGGACTCGACGAGCGCTCCAGCGGCGTCTCCACCCTCCTGGTACTGGCCCTGGATCCCGGCCGAGTAGACGTCTTCATCGACGTAGTTGAAGTCCCACGCCCACTGCTTGCCGTAGACCTGGATGGTCTCGTCCGGGTCGTCATAGGCCTGCTCGATGGCGGCCTGGTCGCGCGCGGTGAAGGCGAAGAATCCGATGACCAGGATCAGCGGCACGATCGTGTAGAAGATCTCGATCGGCATGTTGTACCGCAGCTGGACCGGCAGACCCGTCTGCCCCTTGCGGCGTCGGTAGACCACCACCGCCCAGATGGTGAGACCCCAGGTGACGACACCCACGGCCAGTAGGACGATCCAGGAGGTGACCCAGAGTCCGATCACCCGGTCGACATGGTTCGTCGTCCCGGGTTCGGTGGGGAGCCAACCCTGGAGCTGCTCCTGAGTGCAGCCCGCGAGGACGAGGGCGAGGGCTCCTGCGACGGGGGCAGCGACCCATCTGCGGATTCGGCGATTGAAGCGCACCGGTGACCTTTCGGAAGACTGGGGACCAGTTCACACGAAACTGTATTAGACCGGGTCCAGCCTACCCTTCCGCTTCGGCGGCTCGGTGCACGTCCGCGCGCTCTTGACCTCGCGCCCGAGGGGTGCAGTCACGACGAACGGCGCCCAGCTGGCCGCCGGAGCAGCCTGTCGGGCGCCGTCCGAGGGCGATCCTGCGGCTCACGCCGCGGCGCGTCAGTGGAAGCTGTCGCCGCAGGCGCAGCTGCCGCCCGCGTTGGGGTTGTCGATCGTGAAGCCCTGCTTCTGGATGGTGTCCTCGAAGTCGATCGAGGCTCCGTCGAGGTAGGGGACGCTCATCTTGTCGACGACGAGACCGACTCCCTCGAACTCGACAGCGGCATCGCCGTCGAGGGTGCGCTCGTCGAAGTAGAGCTGGTAGATCAGGCCGGAGCAGCCTCCGGGCTGCACGGCGACCCGCAGACGGAGGTCGTCGCGCCCCTCCTGCTCGAGGAGGCTCTTGACCTTGGCCGCGGCGGTGGGGGTCATCGAGACGCCGTGGGCCGCGTCGGCCCGGGTGGCGACGGGGGTCACTGTCTGGTCGGTCAGTGTCGTGTCGGACATGTCACTCCTCAGGGGAACGGGCGGAACGGTCGTCGTGCTTCCGGGATTCTACGGCTGCAACCCGCGTGCGGGCCGGGGTATTCCGCAGAGCCCGGGATCCGCAGAGCCCGGAGGTGCTCCGCGGATCCCCTAGCCGTTCCGCAGGGTTGCGCGTCAGCCTCGGCGGGCGGCCGCGCGGAGCAGGAAGAGCGCCTCCGCCTGTGCAGCCCGCTTGAAGACGCCCAGGTGCAGCGACTCGTTGGGGCTGTGCGCGCGCGAGTCCGGGTCCTCGACTCCTGTGACCAGGATCTGCGCCGCCGGGAACTCGCGGACCAGATCAGCGATGAAGGGAATGCTGCCGCCGATACCCGTCTCGAGCGGCTCACGGCCCCAGGCGTCCGCCATCGCCCCCTTGACCAGGTCGACGGCCCAGCCGGAGGCGTCGACGAGGAAAGGCTCGCCGGTGTTGACGTCGTCGATGGCAAGGTGCGCACCGAACGGAGCGTGCGCCCGCAGGTGCCGCTCGAGGGCGGTGAACGCCTCCGACGCGTCCTGGCCCGGCGCGATGCGCGCGCTGATCTTGACGCGCACCGAGGGGAGGAGCGTGTTGGAGGCGTCGACGACGCTCGGCGCGTCGATCCCCGTCACCGTGACGGCCGGCTTCGACCAGGTGCGCGAGAGGATCGGACCGGTCCCGATCGGCGAGACTCCGTCGAGCAGGCCCGAATCGCGGCGCAGGTCGGCCTCGGTCGTCTCGGGGACGGCTCCGGTGTGCTCGATGAGTCCCTCCACCGCGACCGAGCCGTCCTCTCTCCAGAGAGTCGAGAGCAGGCGCACCGCCGCGAGCATCGCATCGGGCACCGCTCCCCCGAGCATCCCGGAGTGGGAGGCGTGAGCGAGCGTGCTCACCGTGAGGGTGAATGTGACGTTGCCGCGCAGTCCGACCGTCAGCGACGGAGTGTCGACATCCCAGTTGTCGCTATCGGCGACGATGATCGCGTCGGCGCGCAGCGCCTCGTGGTGGTCGCGGAGGAACGTCGGGAACGAGCGGGAGCCGAACTCCTCCTCGCCCTCGATGAACAGCACCAGGCCGAGGTCGTGCTCGTCACCGGCCACCTCGCGCAGAGCGCGGACCGCGGCGAGGTGGGACACGACTCCGGCCTTGTCGTCGGCGGCGCCGCGCCCGTACAGACGGTCGCCGCGCACGGTCGGCTCGAACGGCGGCGTCTCCCACGCCGCTTCGGCGCCCTGAGGCTGCACGTCGTGGTGCGCGTAGAGGAGGATCGTGGGCGCGCCGTTGCGCGCCGAGCGTGTCGCCAGGACGGCCGGCTGACCGAGGACGCCGGAGTCGCCGATCGTCGCGCTGTGGATCGCCACATCGTCGAAAGCGCCGGACTCGCGCGCGAGCTCTGCGATCGCCTCCGCGCTGGCAGCGACCCGCGACGCGTCGAAGCCGTCCCACGAGACCGACGGGATGCGGACCAGCTGCCCCAGTTGCGCGAACGAGCGCGGCAGGTCGTCGCGCACGGCGGAGAGGACGGCCTCCTCCTCGGACGAGAGAGCGGACGGAGTCGGAGCGTCGTGAGCCATGGAGGTAATCTTAAGAGACCCCCGATTCCAAGGACGTTCACCGTGGCCAAGCACCCGATCGCACCCGACACGCCCGATGAGGCCGGCCCCGCCGCAGGCAAGGGGCGGCCGACGCCGACACGTCGCGAGCAGGAGCTGGCGCGCAAGCGTCCCCTCGTGGTGACCGACCGCAAGCAGGCTGCGCGCGACGCCCGCGAGAAGGCCGCGGTCGCCCGCGA
>NZ_LIIN01000086.1 GCF_001634385.1 Rathayibacter tanaceti
CCCCGTCACCGTGGTCGACGCGACGACCTGCTCGCCTCGCCGGGCGCCGTCACCGCGATCGCCGACGCGGACGCCTCCTGCACGGTGCTGCTCGGGCCGGCCCTCGCCGCCCAGCCCGAGCCCGAGTGGGCCGTGCGCGCCGCCGCGAGCGGCTGGCAGTTGCCCGGCGGCGGCCAGCGGCTCTTCGGCGGCCATCTCTTCGTCGCGATCTACGGAACGCCGGGGGCGCCGGTGCTCGGTGTGCTCGGCGAGCAGAGCCTCGAGCCCACGATCGCGCGGGCGGAGACGGTAGCCGAACCGTACCGCGCCCTCACCGACAAGAGGGTGGTGCCGAGCCTCGAGATCATCACGACGGTCGCGGCCGGCGACCCCGGCTCCGACGGCGACTACTCGAACGAGCTCGACGCCGCCGACCTCCGCCCCTACATCGACGCCGCGCAGGAGGCCGGGATGTACGTGGTGCTCGACCTGCAGTCGGGGCTCACCGACTTCCTCACCCAGGCGAAGCGGTACGCGGATCTGCTGCGCCTGCCCAACGTGGGGCTCGCCCTCGACCCGGAGTGGCGCCTGATGCCGGGGCAGAAGCCGCTCGAGCAGATCGGCCGCGTCTCAGCGGCCGAGGTCGACAGCGTCTCGGAGTGGCTCGCCGACCTCGTGCGGAGCGAGGGCCTGCCGCCCAAGATGTTCGTGCTGCACCAGTTCCGGCTCTCGATGCTCCAGGACCGCGATCGGATCCGCCTCGACCGCCCGGAGCTGGAGTTCCTGATCCATGTCGACGGCCAGGGCTCGCAGCCCGACAAACAGGCCACCTGGGAGGCACTGCACCAGGGCGCCCCCGAGGGCCTCGCCTGGGGGTGGAAGAACTTCTACGACGAGGACCGGCCGATGCTGACCCCTGCCGAGACCATGGACGAGGTCCGCCCCCTCCCCGACCTCGTCACCTACCAGTAGCCCGCCCCGTTCCCGCCCATGAGGCTGGAGCGGTACGGCGAGGACGGCGGTCAGGAGTGGTGGCGCGCCTGGAGGATCGTGGTGTGCGTCAGCGGCGATGGACACGAGCCGGCATCGTCGATGCGGCGCGACCACGCTCCGGCCAGCGCGTGCGGTCTCGTCGTGCCTCTCCCGTCGTGATCGCCGTGCTGCTCTCGACTCGTACCGGGTAGGGAACCCGTCGAGGCCTCCGCCGTGTGCACCGTGGCCCCTCAAGGCGGGCATGCGGTCTCCGGCGAGGGATCGGCCGGGGTGCACGGCACCGTCGCACCGCGGGGGCTCAGGCGCCGGAGCGGGCGCCCTCGCGCAGGCCCTCCTCCTTGGCCTGCTGCACCAGAGTGGCGATGCGGCGTCGGGAGCGGGCGCGTCCGGCGAGCAGGGCGGCGAGGACCAGACCGACCCCCAGGAGCGCGAGCAGCTGCGGGAGCGGCACGGCCGTCACAGTGACCGATTCCGTCACCGGCGACACAGTGGCCTCGGCCTGGTCGGGCGCGACGACGGTCGGCGCGACGGTCAGGTCGGCGCCGACTCCGAACAGCGGCCAGACGCCGTCGAGCTGCACCGAGACGCTGCGACGGTCGCCCGGCAGCAGCTCCTGCTGCACGCCCTCGGCAGCGACGAGCGGAGCGGAGGTGCCCTGCGCGCTCGCCGTGCCGTCGAGCAGCAGGCGCACGTTGCCGGTGTTGACCACGTCGGTCACGAGCGAGAGGGAGCCGGGCTGGAACGGGTTCCACGAGAGCCGGTAGTCGCCGGCGACGTTCTCGACCGAGAGGGCTGGAGCGACCTCGCCGGTCACCCGCGTCATCACCCGGAAGCCGATGCGGCTCTCGACTCCGATGCTCGAGCCGCCGGTCTCTGCCCCCTGCGAGACGACGGACGCGGCGATCCCGGCCGCGTGGTCGCCGGGAGTCGCAGTGTCGGGCACCGTGACCGTGAACGGCACGACCCCGCTGCCGCCCGGGTCGACGGTGACCGTCTCGGGAGCCGAGATCCAGGTGCCCGCGTCGACCGACTCCTGGTCGGAGTTCAGCATGGTGAAGCGGCCCTTGTCGGTGAAGTAGCCGTCGGCCGCGCTGATCCTGAAGGTCACGGGCTGGTCGCTGAGGTTGCGCACGACGGCCTCGTCCGAGGCCCCGGTCCCCGGTGCGAGGTCGAGCTCGACCCACGAGCGCTTGTCGGGTACGCCGTCGGTCGACGGGCTGACCGCCCAGGTGATGGCCCCCTCCTCGGCCGCGGACTGCGGGGCGACGCCGATCGCGAGCAGGGCGACGACCAGCGCCAGCAGCGCGGGCAGGACGGGGCGGCGGGGAGTGGCGGAGCGGCGCGGAGCAGTCATCAGAACCTCATGGTGGCACGGGGAAGCAGGACGCGGCCGGGCCGGCGAGCCCGGCCGCGACGGCCGTGGAAGCCGGGCGCGGGGAGGGCCCCCGGTGCCCGGCCGCGGGTCATTCGAAGAGCGACAGGGTGACGGTGGAGCTGTAGGCGCCCGCGTCCACGTTCACCGGCGTGCGCAGGAACAGGTCGGCGTCGGCGCTCCAGGTGCCTTCAGCGTTGATGTCCTGCGAGTCGATGGCGAGGGCGAGGAGCTCCTCGCCCTGCAGGCCGACTCCGTTGACTCCGCCGTCGATGGCGGTGTCGACCTGATCGCCCGCGGCGACGAGTCCGGACTCGCCGCCCTCGACCAGGGCGGGGGTCCAGCCGAGGTTCTCCGGGCCGATGACACTGGTGCTGTCGGGCGAGGTGAACGGGCTGGCTGTTCCCAGGACGTACCAGCCGGCGTCGTCGGGAATGTCGGCGGCGTCGCGCGTGTCGGTGACGGTCACGGTGGGGAGCTTGCCCGTGAACTGGCGCCGCACGTTGTCCGACCCGGACTCGGTGAGCACGGTGGAGGTGCCGGCGACGGTCATCGAGAGGGCGCCGGTCCCGGGGAGCTCGGCGATGTCGACGTTCACGTCGACGTCATCGCTGCCGTAGGAGGTGGGGTCCTCGGCGGCGACGGCCGTTCCGGCGACTCCGAGCAGGAGGACGCCTCCGGCCAGGCCTGCGGCGCCGCGGATCAGAAGGGATCGGGTGTTCATATCGGGTGTTCTCCGTTCTCCGGCCGGCGTCGTCGCCGGCTCGATCTCAGTGGGTGTCGGGTGGAGCGCAGTCAGCCGCAGTGGGCTGCTGAGTAGGGGGCTGTCGTGGAGGCGGTGGCCGGCGCGCCGCCGACGAAGGCGGTCGCCGTCGTGGTCACTGCGTCGCCGGTCACGCTGGTCGTCCGGGTGCTGAACGCCGCCGAGACGGTGGCGCCGGGGGCGACGTCGGCGACGCTCTTCGAGCCCCAGGGGGAGCGGACCACGATCCTCGCGGCGAACGCGTTGGTGTTCGTCGCGACGGCAGTGACGACGATCTTCCCCGCGATGCAGCGCGTGCCCGCGGTGGCGGTGACCGCGATCGGCGCAGTCGGGACGACCTGCGGCGCGACGCTCTCGAGGGTGGGCGTCACCTTCTGCATCAGGCCGGTCGCCGGATCGAAGCCGACTCTGTCGATCGTCGTCTCGCGATGGGTGCCGTCGCCGCCGGGGATCGCGAAGCGGTGGTAGGCGATGTACCAGTCGTCGGTGCCGGGGACGTTCACGATCGAGCTGTGGCCGGTGGCGAGGATCCCGAGCGAAGGGTTCTTCTCGAGGATCACCCCGCGGGAGGTCCATGGTCCGCCGATGCTGGTGGACGTCGCGTAGCCGACCCGGTAGTTCTCGGAGCCGGTGTCGTCGATGGAGTAGGTGAGGTGGTACATCCCGTTCCGATAGTTGACGAAGGTCCCCTCGCGGAAACCGGTCAGACCGCTGATCCTCTCGGTGGTGCCTGCCCTGATCGAGAGCATGTCGTCGGACAGCTCGGCGTAGACCGGGGTGCCGTTTCCCCAGAAGAGGTAGCTCTTCCCCGTCTTCGGGTCGGTGAACGCGGCCGGGTCGATGGCCTGGCCGGAGTTCACGGATTCGCCGTTGGTGATCATCGCGGTGGGCTGCGCGGTGAACGGGCCGAGCGGGTTGTCCGCGACCGCGACTCCGATCGTCTTGCGGTTCAGCGACGCGTTGTGGCCCGAGAAGTAGAAGTAGTACTTCCCGCCCTTCTCGATGATCGTCGGCGCCCACGCGTTGCCGGTCGCCCACGGCACGTTCCCATTCGCGCCGTCGAGGGTGAGGATCGGCGTCGCCGAGCGGGTCCAGTCGACCAGGTTCTTCGACGACCAGACGAAGAAGTCCTTGCCGCCCCAGCCGGGGGTGCCGTCGGTCGTCGCGTAGACGTAGTAGGTGTCTCCGAAGACCGCGATGTTCGGGTCGGCGTACAGGCCCGGGATGATCGGCGACCCCATGGTGACGGCCTTCAGGGTCCAGGTGGTCGCTGTGCCTCCGCCGGCGGGCGTGAGCACGACGGTCTTCGGGCTGGAGAGGTCGCGGACAGTGCCGGAGGCGGGACTCGCCGTGACTCCGCCGGCGGTGACGAAGGCTGGGGCGAGCCTCGTCAGGTCGGTGCCCGGCTTCACCGGGAAGGTGACGGTGCGGGAGGCCGGGTCGACGATCGGAGCGGTCTTCAGCACGTCTCCGCTGAGCGTCACGTCGACCAGAGCCGTCGTGTTGCCGGAGGCGGCGAGTACCTCCGACGCACTGAGCGCCCGGTTGTAGATCGCGAACTCTCGGATCTGGCCGCGGAAGCGGTTGTCGGCGGTGTAGTTCGAGCGGCCGATGGCGTTGGCGGTGGTGGTGCCGCCTCCGATGTCCTTCGGGTCGGTCGTGACGGTGCCCGAGCCGACAGTGACGCCGTCGAGGTAGATCGTGGCCGTCGTGCCCGAGAGCGTGTAGGTGAGCTGCGCCCACCTCCCTCGGGGCAGGGCCGAGCCCGACGTGACGGTCTGCTCGGTGGTCCAGTTGCCGGTCGCGAGGCTCGTGCGGTAGTTGTTCCCCGAGGTGAAGAGGTAGCCGTCCCCCGCACCCGAGGTCGTGTTGCCGAGGCCGTAGATGAAGTACGCGCCGCTCTGCGCGGAGTCGATCCAGACGTCGGCCTGGACGCTGACGTCGGTGACCCCGGCGAGGAGGTCGTTCGGGAGCGCGATGTAGTCGTCGGTGCCGTCGAGCTTCACCGAGCCGTTCTGCCAGGTGCCGCCAGAGACGATCGTGCCGTTCTGCCCATTGCCCGAGACGTCCTGCACGGTCGTCCCCGATCCTCCGTCGAAGGAGTAGCGGAGGATCTCGCCCTTCGTGTTCGCCGGTGTGGGTGTCGGTCCCGTCGAGGTGCCGTACGCCGCGAGCAGCCGCGTCTCCTCCGCGCTCGAGAGCCGCAGCACGGAGCCGTGCCGGAAGGGCTTCGAGAAGGAGTACGTGTTCGCACCCGTGGCGCCGGTGGGCAGCGCCGTGAAGCGCAGGCTCGCGAGCGAGTCGGTCACGGAGGCGCGGTAGCCGCCGGAGTCGCCCATCACGACCCAGCGGCCGTCGGGCAGCTGGTAGACGGTCAGTCCTTCGATGTGGTCCGACAGGCCGTGGGCGGTGTCCTCGCCGCGGGCGATGACGCGCGTCCACGGGCCGGCGAGGCCCGAGGCCGTGTCGACGACGGTGCGCCAGTCCGAGGTGGAGAAGCGGTAGTAGGTGTCCCCCTCCTTCGCGAGGGTGGTGTCGATGATGTTCGGGCCGTCGGCGTCGTTGGTCGACGAGTTCTCGTCGAGCCAGACGGTCGGAGTCGAGAAGTGCACGAAGTCGCGCGTCGTGCTGACGTAGACGCGCAGCGCCCAGTCGTCGGTGCCGACCTGCGTCTTGTCGCGACCGGACCAGTAGACGTAGTACTGGCCGGTCGTCTCGTCCCACGTCGCCTCGGGGGCCCAAACGTTGCCCGCGTTCGGGGAGCCGGCGAAGACGAGGCTCTGGTCGCTCCAGGTCACGAGGTCGGTGGAGCGCCAGACGACGAGCTTCTGGCTGGCGTTCACCTGGTCCCACGAGCCTCCGCCCGCGGTTCCCTCGGCGTGCAGGTCGGTGCCGAGGATCCAGTACTCGTCGCCGGTGGCGGAGCGCACGAGGTGCGGGTCGCGGACGCCGAGCGTGCCGGCGAGGTTGGCGAGCACCGCCTTGTCGCCGTTGAGCTTCGACCAGTGCAGGCCGTCGGTGCTCGAGCCGAGGTAGATCTTCTCGTAGTCGGTCGAGGCGAAGTGGGTCCAGAGGTAGCCCGCGTCGTACGCCGTGTCGAGTCCGGCGGGAGCGGCGGTGACGGTGACGGGCAGCTGCCGGGTCGCTGTGGTGCCGGCGATCGTCGCGGTCAGCGTGACGGCGGTCGAGGCGGCTTGGCGTGTCACGACACCGGTGGTGCTGAGCACGGCCGCGTTCGAGGAGGACCAGGCGACGTCGTAGGCGCCCGCCGTGGCGGGCAGCGTGACGTTGCCGCGGATGTCGTCGGCGTGGACGATCGAGAGGGCGTCGAGCGCCTCCTGCGGGGCAGTGTTCACCGCGGCGGCGGCGGTGCTCGTCTGGCCGATGGTGGGGCTCGCGGTCGCGCTCGCGGGCTGGGCGGTGAGGAGGGGGACCGTGAGCGCGACGGTCGTCGCGAGGACGAGTGGTCGCAGGAAGGGCTTCATCGCGCTTGCTCCTAGGTCGGCACCATTGCAGAGGGAGGGGAGGCCGACGTCCGAGCCAGCGATGTTCACGGTAACACGATGGTGAGGTCGCCGTGAAGGGCCTCGCCGGCGGTCTTTCCGCACGGCGGCATCGACGACGGCTGTTCGCTCGCTCGGCCGGATCCTCGGTTCAGCGGGTGAAGACCTCGGGCAGCGGGCCGGTGTCGCCAGAGGTGCCGACGATGGATCCCGTCGCTCCGTCGATCATCACGACGAGCCAGTCGAGGTCGATCGGCTGTGCGCCGAACGTCGGCCGCCGGAGCGACCGACCCGGGGACCGTGCTGATCACCGCGGTCGCCACCGCCGTGGTGCTCCTGGTCGGATGGGCAGCGCTGAATCTCCGGCCTCGGCGTGGCGGTGACCGCGACTGACGGCGGCGCGACGGCGTCGGCTCGGAGGCGTCGGCGCTGAGGCGGCCGCGCAGCCCTCAGCGGTCCGCGAAGCCTCCCGAGCGGGCCGACACCTCCCAGCCCTGATCCGCCAGCCAGCGCAGACCGAGCGTGCACACCGCGCGCGAGCCGTCTCGTCGCGAGTGCCCGCGGACCTCGGCGCCCACCCGTGTCGGCACCAGGTCGTCGTGGACGTCGATGGACCGCCCGTCCGGCGCGATGTCTCCGCAGCTGCGCACCACCTGCTCGCGGAGCTCGGTCGAGGTCGCCGGGACGACTCGACGGAGGGCATCGGGGTCGGACGCGTCCAGCGCGCCGAGGATGTCGGTGACCGTGCTCCGGTCGGCGCGACCGGAGGCACCGTGCCGGCCGTCGGGTCGTCCCCGATCATGACGGCCGCGCCCACGATCGCGACCAGCAGAAGCAGCAGCAGGCCGAGTCCGACGACCCGCCGGGCGAGGCGACCACCCCGGGTCCCCGGCCGGTGGAACTCGGCGTCGGGAGAGAAGAACCACTCCGAGCTCATGGCAGTCGCTCCGATCGGGGAGGCGGCGCCTGGCTCCCGGGCGGGACCGGCTCCTTCGAGCATCTCTCGATGCTGCCCACCGTAGGGGAGCCGGTGCCCTCTGAGCACAACCTCAGCAACAACGACCGGTGCCCCCTCGTCCGTGGGGACGAGGGGGCACCGGTCGGGGCGGTGGGCCCGGTCAGGTCTTGCTGCGGGCCATGACGGCGCGCTGCAGGAGCACGAAGACCAGGAGGATGCCTCCGGTGATGATCGTGGTCGCCTCCGGCGGGATGCCGCCGTCGCGGGTAATGAGGACGTTCATCAGGCCGAGGACCAGGGCGCCGACCACAGAGCCGAGGACGAAGCCGACGCCGCCCGTAAGTAGCGTGCCGCCGATGACCGTCGCCGCGATCGCGTCGAGCTCCCAACCGGTGCCGGTGATGTTCTGCGCGCTGCCGAGGCGGGCCGTGTAGACCACTCCGGCGAGACCGGCGAGGGTTCCGCTGACGGTGTAGATGAACAGCTTGGTCCGCACGACCGGCAGTCCCATCAGGGCCGCCGACTGCTCGGAGCCGCCCATCGCGTAGACCGTGCGGCCGAGGCGCGTGCGGTGCAGCACGAAGAACGCGCCGGCCACCACGAGGATCGCGATGATCACGCCCGGGCTGATCACGAAGTCGTTCACCTTCGGACCGTCGATCAGCTTGATCGGGGCGGCGAGGCTCAGCACGGCCGAGTCCTCGGGGAGCCGCTCCGGCACGGTGCTCAGCATCGAGGCGAGACCGCGGGCGAGGAACATCATCGCCAGCGTCGCGATGAACGGCTGGACGGCGAAGTACTGGATCAGCACGCCCGAGATCACGCCGAAGAGCGCACCGATCAGGACCATCACGACCATCACGAGCCACGGGTTCCAGCCGGCGTTGATCAGGAGCACCCCGCTCACGCTGCTGAACGCGATCACCGCGCCGACCGAGAGGTCGATGCCGCCGGTGAGGATCACGAAGGTGAGTCCGACGGCGAGGATGATCAGGTGGGCGTTGTTGACCAGCAGGTTCGAGAGGGTGCTGGCCTGCAGGATCCGCCCGTAGGCGGACTCTCCGTAGACGATCATCCCGAAGAAGATGATCAGCGCCGCCAGCGTGGGCAGCTTGTCGAGGTGCTGGCTCAGCCAGCCGCGCGCCCCGGAGGCGCGCTTCGTGCTCGCCGGAGGGGCGGAGCGGGTCATCACGGCACTCATGCGGGGATCGCCTCTTTCTGCGGGACACTGCGACGTGCCTCGCGACGGGACGTGAAGGCGGAACGGACGCGCTCCGACTGGAGCAGGCAGAGCGCGACGATGACGATCGCCTTGAAGGCGGGCGTCGCGGAGGACGAGACTCCGAGGAACACGACGGTCTTGTCGAGGGTGGCGATCAGGATCGCGCCCACGGCCGCTCCGGTGATGGTGAACTTTCCGCCGGCGAGCGAGGTGCCGCCGATGACGACCGCGAGGATCGCGTCGAGTTCGAGCTGGTAGCCGGTGCGCGAGACGTCGACCGTCATCACGCTCGCGGTGGCGAAGACGCCCGCGACACCGGCGAGGATGCCGCTGCCGATGTACGCGGTCATCAGGAGGCCGCGGCGGTTGATGCCCGCGAGGCGGGCCGCCTTCGGGTCCATGCCGATGGCCTCGATCATCAGGCCCAGCGCGCTGCGGCGCACCAGGACTCCGACGACGACGACGATCGCGATGGCGAGGAGGAACACGACGGGGAGCCCGAAGACGTACCCGTTCGCGAGCCAGCGGAACGGCTCGTTGGTGGCGGCGGTGTTCTGCCCGCCGGTGATGACCTTCGCCAGGCCGCGGCCGGCGAGCATCACGACCAGGGTGCTGATGAAGGGCTGGAGGCCCACCACCGAGACGAGGACGCCGTTCACGGCTCCGAGCACGGCGGCCACCAGCAGGGCGACCGCGAAGGCCCCCGCCGCGGCGCCCAGCGAGTCCGGCGCACCGGCGGAGTTGAGGAACTCCATCGAGACCGCGCCGGCGACCACCATGATCGAGCCGACCGAGAGGTCGATGCCCCCGGTCGCGACGACGAGGCACATGCCCACGGCGATCATCAGGATCGGAGCGGCGGCGCGGGCGATGTCGATGACGTTGCCGACGAGGTAGCCGGTGGTCGGGCTGACCGAGACGGCGAGGTAGCCCGGGTCCTTCACGACGTTGACGAGGAGGAGCAGGGCGATCGCCACGACTCCCCAGAAGTATTGGCGGCGGATGATCCCGCCGAGGACGGATCCCCGGGCGGGTCGGGTGTCGCTGCTCATGATGCGGCCTCCTGCGTGGCGCTCTCGAGGACGACGACGTCCTCGTCGACGACTCCCTCTGCGGCGATGGTAGTGACGATCGACTCCGCAGTGACAGCGGGACCGTTGAGGATCTCCGCGATCACGCGGTGGTCCTTCAGCACGATGATGCGATCACTGAGGCGGACCACCTCGTCGAGCTCGGACGAGATGAACACCACGGCGACGCCCTCGCCGGCGAGGGCGACGACCTTCTCTTGGATCTCGGCCTTCGCTCCGACGTCGATGCCGCGGGTCGGCTCGTCGAGGATGAGGATCTCGGGGGCGGTGGCGAGCCAGCGGCCGAGGAGGACCTTCTGCTGGTTGCCTCCGGAGAGCTTGCTGATCGGGCGGTCGGGGTCGGCCGGGCGCACGTTGAGCTCGAGAGGTACTTGCCGACGATCTCGTCCTTCTCCTTCTTGGAGAGGGGGCGCGCCCAGCCGCGCTTGGCCTGCACGCCGAGGATGAGGTTCTCGCGGACCGAGAGGTCGCGGATGATGCCCTCGTCGCGGCGGTTCTCGCTCGAGAACGCGATCTTGTGCGCGAGGCCGGCGGTGGGCGTCGGCACGTCGATCTTCGTGCCGTGCATCGTGATCTCGCCCGTGTCGGGCTTGTCCACGCCGTAGATCAGGCGGGCGAGCTCGGTGCGCCCGGAGCCGAGGAGCCCGGCGAAGCCGACGACCTCGCCGCGGTGCAGCGTCAGGTCGGTGCTCTCGATCGAGCCCTTCTTGCCGATGCCCTTCGCCGTGTAGAGCGGAGCGTCGCGGTAGAGGTGGTCCTGGCTCTCGCGCTCGGAGTCGAGGGAGCGCAGCGCCGCGATGTCCTTGCCGATCATCTTCGAGATCAGCGAGGTGCGGTCGAGGTCGTGGGTCAGGTACTCGCCGACGAAGGTGCCGTTGCGCAGCACCGTCAGACGGTCGCTGATCGCGTAGACCTGGTCGAGGAAGTGCGAGACGAAGAGGATCGCGACGCCCTCCTCGCGGAGGCGCCGGATGACGACGAAGAGGTTCTCGACCTCGTTCGCGTCCAGGCTCGAGGTGGGCTCATCGAGGATGAGCACCCTCGAGTCGCTCACCGTCGAGCGGCTGATCGCGACGAGCTGCTGCATCGCGATCGAGAGCGACGCGAGCGACTGGCGGGTGTTGAGGTGGCCGAGGCCGAGCTTCTCGAGCGCGACCTTCGCCGCCTGGTGGGTGGCCCTCCAGTTGATGCCGAAGGGTCCGCGGATCTCGTAGCCGAGCATCACGTTCTCGCCGATGGAGAGGTTCGTGACGAGGTTGACCTCCTGGTACACGGTGGAGATCCCCGCGGCCTGCGAGTCGGCCGTGCCGGTGAGGCGACGGGTCTCCCCGTCGACCACGATGTCTCCGCTGTCGATGCGGTAGACGCCGGTGAGGGCCTTGATGAGCGTGGACTTGCCGGCGCCGTTCTCACCCATGAGGGTGTGGACCTCGCCCGGGAACAGGCGGAAGTCGACGCCGTCGAGGGCTTTCACGCCGGGGAAGCTGATCGAGATGTTCTTCATCTCGACGATCGGAGGCGAACCTGTCATGTCGCGTCGTTTCCGTTCTCGAGCGGGGCGCAGCCGAGCGGGTGCGCCGGGGGGCGGAGCGACCGGGGCCGGCGGGAGCGCCGACCCCGGTCGCTCCGGGGGAGTGGTGCCGCGTCGGTGACGACGCCGGGCGACCAGTGGAGCGGAGCGGCTAGAACGTGCGGTCGGGCAGCACCGTGGCCGCGGCCTCAGGCGAGTCGAAGGTCTCGCTCGGGACGACGATCGAGGACTCGACCGTCTCGCCGGCGAGGGTCTTCTCGACAGCGTCGAGCGCAGTGTCGCCGAACAGCGGGTTGTACTCGGCGACGAAGCTCAGCTCGCCGTCGGCCAGCGCCTGGAGGGCGTTCTTGGTGCCGTCGATCGTGGCGATCTTGACGTCGGTGCCGGGGGTGAGGCCGGCCTCCTGGACGGCCTGGACCGCGCCGAGGCCCATCTCGTCGTTCTGGGCGAAGACGAGCTGGACGTCGTTGTTGTTCGACTTCAGGACGGTCTCGAAGACGCTCTTGGCCTCCTCGGTCGACCAGTTCGCGGTCTGCGCGCCGACCTTGGTGAACGTCGAGTCGGCGCCGATGACCTCGTCCCAGCCCTCGTTGCGCTCGTTGACGACCGAGACTCCCGCGGGGCCCTCGAGCGTGAAGTACTTCGCGCCGCTCGGGAAGGTGGTCTTGGCCCAGTCGGCGACCGAGGTGCTGACTGCGATGTTGTCGGGCGCGATGCGGGTGACGTAGAGGTCGCTGTTGTCCGGCTCGATGCCGCGGTCGATCAGGATGACCGGGATCTCGGCCTCCTGGGCGCGCTCGAGCGAGTCCTCCCAGCCGGAGCCCTCGGTGGCCGAGAGCAGGATGATGTCGACGCCCTCGTCCACGAAGGAGGTGAAGGAGTCGATCTGCGACTTCTGGTCTCCGTTGGTGGCGGGGGCGTACTTGAGGTCGAAGCCGGCGTCCTTGGTGAACGTGTCCTCGATGTTGGTCTCGTTCGCCTGGCGCCATGCGCCCTCGGGGCCGACGGCGACGAAGCCGATCGTGGTGAGGTCACCGCCCGAGCCGGAGCCCGAGTCGGAGCCGCCGGAGCAGCCGGCGAGGCCGAACGCGAGTGCGCCGACTGCTGCGAAACCCAGGAACTGGCCGATACGTCTCGTCGTGGACATAGATCTCCTCCTTGAGATCGCGGGCGCGGTAGAGCGCCCGAGATGGTGGACCGCGTCGGGCCCTGAACACGGGCCTGGCGGCCCGAGGTGCGGTGAGTGCAGGATGTGCAGTGGGCGCCGGCCGAAGCAGCGCCGCCCCCGAATGTTACCGTGAACAAAATGCGACCCGCAACAGCGTGCCCGTCGGTCTCGGTAACGATCCGGTCGCGGAGGCCGGCTCTCCCCACCTCGGCTCCGAGTGCGCGACCCCTCGTGGGCGAAGAGGAACGTCAGTCGTCGGAGTCGTCGTCGCGGTCGGCCGCGATCATCTCGACGATCGTGTCGACCGTCAGCCACGGGCCGTTGCTGACCTCGCCGATCTTCTCGCGGTCCTTGAACACCACGATGCGGTCGCTCAGGCGCACCACCTCCTCCAGCTCGGAGGAGATGTAGACGACCGAGACGCCCTCCTTCGCGAGCTGCGAGACGTGCGCCTGGATCTCGACCTTCGAGGCGACGTCGATGCCGCGCGCCGGTTCGTCCAGGACCAGCAGCCGCGGCCGGGTCGCGAGCCAGCGCGCGAGGACCACCTTCTGCTGGTTGCCTCCCGAGAGGTACTTCACCGGCAGGTCCGAGTCGCCCGGGGCGATGTTCAGGGCCTCCACGTAGGTGCGCACGAGAGTCTCGGTCTCGGCCGCCGACAGCGGATGAGCCCAGCCGCGCAGCGCCTGCAGGCCCAGCACGATGTTCTCGCGGACCGAGAGGTCGCCGATGATGCCGTCCTCGCGGCGGTTCTCGCTCGAGTGGGCGATGCGGTGGCGGAGGCCGGAGACCGGGTCGACGATGTGCGCGGGCTCGCCGTCGATGAGAACCTCGCCCGTGTCCGGCTTCTCGACTCCGCTCACGAGCGAGGCGAGTTCGGTGCGGCCCGAGCCGCGCAGGCCCGCGAAGCCGACGATCTCGCCGCGGTGCAGTTCGAGATCGGTCGGGCCGACGGCTCCGCGGCGGCCGATGCCGCGAGCCCGGTAGATCGCGGGGCC
>NZ_LIIN01000087.1 GCF_001634385.1 Rathayibacter tanaceti
CCCGCGCGCCGCGGCATGAGCCCGGCACCGCGACTCCGATCATGACCGGCTCGCCGCTGCCCGCCGGAGCAGACGCGGTCGTGCCGGTCGAGCGCGTCGATCCGCCGCGGTTCCCGGCAGAGGATCGCGTCGCGTTCACGCAGCCGGTGGCGGCCTCGACGTTCGTGCGCACCCGCGGCAGCGACGCCCGCGCGGGCGAGCTCGCCCTCCCGGCCGGGACGGTCCTCCGCTCGGCGCACTACGGCCTGCTCGCGTCACTCGGACTGACCGAGGTCGAGGTGCTGCCCCGCCTGAGAGTGCTCGTCGTGCCGACCGGCAACGAGATCCGGCCGGCGGGGGCGCTGCTCGAGGAGGCGCAGATCCACGACGCCAACGGCGCACTGCTGGCCGAGGCGCTGCGCGAGGCCGGAGCGCTGCCGATCGTCGCCGCGTGCACGAGCGACCAGCCGCAGGACCTGCTCGCCCTCCTCGAGGAGCACGCGGCCGGGGCCGACCTGGTGATCACGGTCGGCGGAGTCAGCGCAGGCGCCTACGAGGTCGTCCGCGACGCGCTCGGCCGGCCGGGTCGGAGTTCGGCCACGTCGAGATGCAGCCGGGCGGACCGCAGGGCCTCGGCGTGGTGCGCGCGGCGGAGGGACTGCACCTGCCGGTCGTCTCGCTCCCGGGCAACCCCGTGAGCGCGCTGGTCTCGTTCGAGGTGTTCCTCCGACCGGTGCTGCGCTCGCTGGCGGGCCGGGTTCCCGCCGAGCGCCCGCGGCTGCGCGCACGGCTGGCCGCGGCGCTCGACTCGCCCGCCCACCTGCACCAGATCAGGCGCGGTGTCCTCGACGACGAAGGTCTCGTGCACCCGGTCGGCGGCCCGAGCTCGCACCTGCTGGCGTCGTACGCGCGTTCGACGGTGCTCATCCACGTCCCCGTCGGGACGGACCACGCAGCGGCCGGCGACACGGTCGAGATCTGGAGGATCGATGACTGAGGGCAGTGAGCTCACGCACGTGCGCGGCGATGGCGCGGTGCACATGGTGGACGTCAGCGCGAAGGAGGTGACCGCGCGCACGGCCGTCGCCGAGGGGTACGTCGAGGCTCGCGCAGAGGTGGTGCGGCTGCTCGCCCAGGGCGAGCTGCCCAAGGGCGAGGCGCTGGGAGTCGCGCGGATCGCCGGGATCCTCGGCGCCAAGGCCACGTCGACGCTCATCCCGCTCTGCCACCCGCTCGCGCTCGATGGGGTCGACATCGACCTGGAGCCGCAGGAGGACCGGGTGCGCATCGAGGCGCGCGTGCGCACCAGCGGACGCACCGGGGTCGAGATGGAGGCGCTCACCGCGGTCAGCGTCGCGGCGCTCACCGTCTACGACATGATCAAGGCGGTCGACCGGGCCGCGGTGATCACGGGTGTCCGGGTGCTCGCGAAGGCGGGCGGGAGGAGCGGGTCGTGGACGAGCGAATGAGCGGCGACGCACGGCGCGCCGTGGCGGTCGTCGCCTCCACGCGGGCCGCCTCGGGCGTCTACGAGGACCGCACCGGGCCCGTCCTGCGCGCCTGGTTCGAGAGCCGCGGCTGGGAGTCGCGGGTGGTCGTCGTCGCCGACGGGGACGCGGTGGGCGAGGCCGTCGCCGATGCGATCGGCAGCGGGATCGACGTGGTGATCACCACGGGCGGGACGGGCGTCGCGCCGAGCGACGTCACTCCGGAGCAGACGGCGCCCCTCCTGGAGCGGCCCCTCCCCGGCCTCGCCGACGCGGTGCGCCGCCCGGGGAGCGGCTCACGTGCCGACCGCTGTGCTCAGCCGCGGGCTGGCGGGCGTCAGCGGACGCAGCGTCGTGGTGAACCTGCCCGGTCGCCGGGCGGTGTGCGCGACGGGATCGTCGTGCTCGACCCGGTGATCGGGCATCTGCTCGACCAGCTCGGAGGCGGCGACCATGCCCGCTGATCCGGTCGCCCTCGCGCGCCTCTCCGCCGAGGCGATCACGGTCGACGAGTGCGAGCACGCCGTCGACTCCCCCGGGCACGGCGCGATCGTGACCTTCGCGGGCGTGGTCCGCGACCACGACGAGGGCCGCGGGGTGCTGCGGCTCTCGTACGAGGCGCATCCGGACGCGCCGGCCGCTCTGCTCGCCTCCGCCCGCCGCGTCTGCGAGCGCTGGCCCGAGGTGGCGCATCGCCGCGGTGCACCGGGTGGGCGACCTGGTCGTGGGCGACCTGGCGCTGGCGTGCGCGGTCGCGTCGGCGCACCGGGCGGCGGCGTTCGAGGCGTGCGCCGCGCTGGTCGACGCATCAAGGCCTCTGTGCCGATCTGGAAGGAGCAGTCGTTCGTGGACGGCAGCTCGGAGTGGGTGGCGGCGCTGGGGTGAGCGGGTTCGGCGCGGCTCCTGGACCCGCTTCTGTCGGGCTCGACGCGGTCGGCCTGTCGAGGCGGCGCTTCTCGCAGGGCGGGGAGCCGGCGCCCGGACGGATCCGCTGGAACGCGGAGCCGGCGCCCGGGTCGAGCGGGCGGTGATCCTGCTGCGGTGCGGTGCGGCGAGTGCGCGGTACGGCGGTGGGAAACACGCGTGTCACATGTGTGGGGTTCACTGGGGAGGCGTGCGACGGGTGCGCAAGGAGAGGCGCGGCATGGACCTGAACACGATCCAGCGCGTCCGCGTCGTGCGCGAGCGGGCCGAGCTTGCGGCGATGGGGCCGCGCACGGCGGTCATCGGCGGCGGGTCCTGGGTCTTCTCGCTCCCGCACGACCACCTCGACGAGCTGCTCGATCTGCAGGGGTTCGGCTGGGAGCCGGTCGTGCGAACGGCGGACGGGCTCTCCCTCGCCGCGACCTGCACCCTGAGCGAGCTGGCCGCGATGCCGGACGCGGGCGAGTCCGCGCATCCGCTGTTCTTCCAGTGCTGCACGGCCCTGCTCGGCTCGTTCAAGATCTGGAACGTCGCGACGGTCGGCGGCAACATCGCCAACGCCCTCCCCGCGGGACCGATGATCAGCCTGGCCGCCGCGCTCGACGCCTCCGCGCTCGTCTGGCGGGCCGACGGCTCCGACCTGCTCGTGCCGGTGGCCGAGCTGGTCACCGGGAACATGAGCACGACCCTCGCGCACGGCGACGTGATCCGCTCGATCGAGTTCCCCCGCGCGGCGCTCGACGCCCGCACGGCGTTCCGCAAGACGGCGCTCTCGCCGCTCGGCCGCTCCGGCGCGGTGGTGATCGGGCGCCTGGACGCCGACGGCGCGTTCGTGCTGACGGTGACGGCCGCGACGGTGCGACCGGAGCTGCTCCGCTTCGATTCCGTCCCCACCGAGGACGAGCTCGGCGAGGCGATCGACGGCATCGCGAGCTGGTTCACCGACCCGCACGGCGCCGCCGACTGGCGGCACGCCGTCGTGCGCGTGCTGGCCGAGGAGATCCGCACCGAGCTCTCGAGAGGAACGCCGTGAGATTCACCGTCAACGGGGAGCCGGTCGACGCCTCCCCCCGCCCCGGCCAGGTGCTGCGCACGCTTCTGCGCGACCACGAGCACTTCGAGGTCAAGAAGGGCTGCGACGCAGGCGACTGCGGGGCCTGCTCGGTCCTGGTCGACGGAACGCCGTTCCACTCGTGCCTCTACCCCGCCCACCGCCTCGAGGGCCGCGAGGTGACCACGGCCGCCGGTCTGGGTACCACCGACGAGCTCAGCGCAGTGCAGGAGGCGTTCGTGGAGTCGGGCGCGTTCCAGTGCGGGTTCTGCACGGCGGGCATGGTGGTGACGGCCACGGCCCTCGAGGGGGTGCGGGCCGAGGACGTCCCCCGGCTGATGAAGGGCAACCTCTGCCGGTGTACCGGGTACCGGCCGATCCGGGAGGCGGTGGGCCGCTCGTGCTCGACGGCCGCGCAGACGGCACCCGTCTCCGGGCTCACCGCCGTCCGCCGCACCGGGCGCCCCACAGCCGACGAGTCGAGGGTCGGCCGCTCGCTCGGCGCTCCGGCCGGCCGCCGGATCGTGCAGGGTCGCGAGCCGTTCACCCTCGACGTCGCAGTGCCCGGGCTCCTGCACCTCAGGGTGCTGCAGAGTCCGCACGCCCACGCGCGCCTGCGCACGATCGACACGTCCGCGGCCCGCGCCCTCCCCGGGGTCGTCGCGGTGCTGACCGCCGCCGACGTCCCCGACGTCCTGTTCTCGACGGCCCGGCACGAGTCGCGGCTGGACGACCCCGACGACACGCGGATCCTCGACACCGTGGTGCGGTTCCGCGGGCAGCGGGTCGCCGTCGTGGTCGCCGAGTCGGTGGCGCAGGCCGAGGCCGCGTGCCGCGCGATCGACATCGACTACGAGGTGCTGCCTGCGGTCCTCGATCCGGAGGAGGCGCGCTCGCCCGGCGCTCCCCTCCTGCACGCCGACAAGGACGCGATCGCGTCGCGGATCGCGCGGCCGGAGGCGAACGTGGTCGCCGAGCTGCACGGCGAGTACGGAGACGTGACCGCCGCGCTCGCGGAGGCCGACGTGGTCGTCGAGGGCCGCTACTCGACCTCCCGGGTCGCGCACGCGGCACTCGAGACCCACGGGACGATCGGCTGGCTCGAGGGCGACGAGTTGGTGCTGCGGACCTCGACCCAGGTCCCCTTCCTGGTGCGTGACGAGATCGCGCGGCTGTTCGACCGCGACCCCGCGAGTGTCCGTGTCTTCACCGCCCGGGTCGGCGGCGGCTTCGGCGGCAAGCAGGAGATCCTGACCGAGGACGTGGTCGCGCTCGCCGTCCTCGCGACCGGGCGTCCCGTGCAGTTCGAGTTCACCCGGAGCGACGAGTTCACGATGGCGCCCTGCCGCCACCCGATGCGAGTCGATGTGACCCTGGGCGCGCGGCGCGACGGCAGGCTCACCGCGCTCGCTGTCGACGTGCTTTCGGACACCGGGGCCTACGGCAATCACGGCCCCGGGGTGATGTTCCACGGCACCTCGGAGTCGGTCGCCGTGTACAGCGCACCGAACAAACGCGTCGACGCGCAGGCGGTCTACACCAACAACCTGCCCTCGGGAGCGTTCCGCGGCTACGGGCTCGGGCAGGTGATCTTCGGGATCGAGTCCGCGATGGACGACCTCGCCCGGGAGCTCCGCATCGACCCGTTCGAGCTGCGACGGATCAATGCGGTCCGGCCCGGTGAGCCGCTCGTCGTCACCCACGTCGAGGGTGACGACATCGGCTTCGGCTCCTACGGGCTGGACCAGTGCCTCGACCTCACCGAGGCGGCGCTCGCCCGCGGCACCGGCGCCGCCGCTCCGAGCGGACCCGGCTGGAGCACGGGGCGGGGAATGGCTGTCGCGATGATCGCGACGATCCCCCCGCGCGGCCATTTCTCGGAGGCGACGGTCACGGTCGATGCCGACGGGCTCCTCACCGTCGGAGTCGGCACCGCGGAGTTCGGCAACGGCACCACCACGGTGCACACGCAGCTGGTCGCGAGCGCGTTCGGAGCCTCCGCCGAGCGGGTGCGGATCCAGCAGTCGGACACGGCCGCCGCGCGCTACGACACCGGGGCGTTCGGCAGCGCGGGCACGGTCGTGGCGGGCAAGGCCGTGTACTCGGCCGCGACCCGCCTCCTCGCCGAGTTGCGCGCTCTGGCGAAGCGCCTGACCGGCCACGACGAGACCTTCGAGCCCGACGACGAGGGACTGCTCGCGGCCGACGGCACCCGGGTCGAGTTCGCCGACCTGGTGCGAGCGGCCGGCGGGCCCGTCACCGCGACCGGGAGCGAGGACGGCGCCCGACGCTCACTCGCCTTCAACGTGCAGGGCTTCCGCGTCGCCGTTCACGAGCCGACGGGCGAGGTGCGGATCCTCCAGTCGGTGCAGTCGGCCGACGCCGGCTTCGTGATCAATCCGGCGCAGTGCCGCGGGCAGGTCGAGGGCGGAGTCGCGCAGGCCATCGGCTCGGCGCTCTACGAGGAGGTGCTCCTCGACGGCGAGGGCACGGTCACCACGGCGATCCTCCGGAATTACCACCTCCCGCAGATGGCGGACGTGCCCGAGACCGAGGTGTACTTCGCCGACACTGCCGACGAACTCGGCCCATTCGGCGCGAAGTCGATGAGCGAGGCGCCCTACAACCCCGTTGCGCCCGCGCTCGCGAACGCCGTCCGCGATGCGATCGGCGTGCGGCCCACCGAGCTGCCGCTGTCTCGCGACCGCATCTGGCGGCTCCTGCACCCGGAGGCCGCACCCGTCGCGACCGTCGAGGCCGAGGCTCCTCAGGGCTGACGGCAGGGTCGTCGTCAGGCGCGGGAGGCGAGCTCCGCGCTGGCCAGGGCGACGTCTCTGGCGATCGCATCCTCGTCTGCGGTGACCAGCCGGCCCTCCACCACCGCCGGCCGACCGTGCACGAGCAGCAGGGTCAGCGGGGGCTGCGCGCCGAGCGCCAGCGCGGCGACCGGATCGGCGATGCCCGCGTGCTCGATGCCGTCGATCCGCCAGAGCGCGAGATCGGCCAGCTTCCCCGTCTCGATCGAGCCGATCTCGTCCTGCCTCCCGAGCACACGGGCGCCTCCGATCGTCGCGACGGAGAGGGCCTGGCGCGCGCTCATCCGGTCGGCGCCGGCGCGGAGGCGGTTCATCAGCACAGCGGCGCGGATCTCGGAGCCGAGCTGCCCGGATTCGTTCGACGCGGCGCCGTCGACGCCGAGGCCCACGGGAGCCCCTGCGGCCAGCAGCTGAGGGATCGGCGCGATCCCGGCGGCGAGGCGGCCGTTCGAGGACGGGCAGTGCGCGACTCCGGTGCCCGTGGCAGCGAACCGCGCGATCGCGGCCGCGTCGAGGTGCACGCAGTGCGCCATCCAGACGTCGTCGCCGAGCCAACCGAGCGAGTCGAGGTAGTCGGTGGGCGAGAGGCCGAACGCCTCGCGCGTGTAGGCGTCCTCCTCGAGCGTCTCGGAGCCGTGGGTGTGCAGGCGCACCCCGAGCTGTCGGGCGAGCACGGCCGACTCCCGCAGGAGATCGGCGGTCACCGAGAACGGCGAGCACGGTGCGATCGCGACCTGCACCATCGACCCCGGTGACGGATCGTGGTATCGCTCGACGGCCGCGGCGCTCGCCTCCAGAGCCGCCGCTGTCGTCTCGACGGCGAAGTCGGGCGGCAGGCCGCCCCGGGACGCCCCGAGGTCCATCGAGCCGCGGGTCGCGTGCAGCCGGAGCCCCACGGTGCCGGCTGCGTCGACGATCCCGCCGACGATGTCGCCCGAGCCGCGCGGGAAGACGTAGTGGTGGTCGGCCACCGTCGTGCAGCCGGAGCGGGCCAGCACCCCGATCGCGCCGAGCGCGGCGGTGCGGGTCAGGTCGGCGTCGATCCGCGACCACGCGGGATAGAGGGCGACGAGCCAGTCGAAGAGGATGGAGTCCTGCGCCCAGCCGCGGGTGAGCCACTGGTAGAGGTGGTGGTGCGTGTTGACCAGACCCGGGGTGAGCAGGTGGCCGCGGCCGTCGACTCTGGCGAGCGAGACGGGCTCCTGCGCGGGCAGGCCGGTGGGGGCACGGCCGTCGAGCGCCCAGGCCGGCGGGGCCCCGGCGCCGACCGCGACGATGCGGGAGTCGTCGACGACGACATGGCCGGAGGGATGCTCGGTGCCCGCTGCGTCGACCGTGGCGACGTGGGCTCCGGTGATGACGTGGCGCTGCATGTGTCGAGCATGGCAGCGGGGTGTTTCGCGGCCGTTACCCCCTCACCCGTTCTCCGTGCAGTCAGTGCGCCGCGTGGATCGGACCCGAGCGGCCCGCGAGCGGCTCCCCCGAGGCTCCCGTCCGCGCGGCGAGCACCTCCGCCAGGATCGACACCGCCGTCTCCTCCGGCGTCGAGGCGCCGATGTCCAGCCCGATCGGCGAGTGCAGGCGGGCGAGCGCGTCCTCCGCCACCCCCGCCTCGCGCAGCAGCCGCAGCCGGCGCTCGTGCGTGCGCCGCGACCCCATCGCGCCGACGTAGGCGACCGGGAGGGTCAGCGCGGTCTCGAGCAGCGGGATGTCGAACTTCTCGTCGTGGGTGAGCACCGCGATCACCGTGCGCGCATCGACCGGAGTCGACACGAGGTAGTCCGAGGGCCAGCCGACGACGATCTCGTCGGCGCCCGGGAAGCGTTCCGACGTCGCGAACACCGGGCGTGCATCGCAGACACTCACCCGGTAGCCCAGTAGCGCCCCCGCCGAGCAGAGAGCGGCCGAGAAGTCGACCGCACCGAAGATCAGCAGCCGCGGCTTCTCCGCGTGCACGACGAACGAGACCTCGAGCTCCACTCCCTGACAGTCGATCTCGACCGTCGCCGAGCGGCCGGAGACCAGACGCGCCTGGCGCTCTGCCAGGATCCGCCGCACCGTGTCCTCGTCGAGCTGCGGGCCCAGCACATCCTGCGCCCGGGTCGCTCCCGTGAGCACCAGACCGACGAGCGCCGAGGGCCCGCCGACGACGATCGCCAGCGCGGCCGAGCGGCCGGCCCGGGCGGCACGCAGCTCGGCGAGCACCGCGGTCGATCCGGAGTCGACGATCTGGCCGAAGACGCGCAGCTGGCCCCCGCAGGAGAGCCCAGCGGCGAACGCCGCCTCGTCGTCGAAGCCGAAGTGCTCGCCGGAAGCGACCGACGTGCCGAGTACCTCCTGAGCCAGCGCGTACGCCTGGGCTTCGACGCAGCCGCCCGAGATGGAGCCGATCGCCCGCCCCTCGGGATCGACCGCCATCGACGAGCCGAGCGCACGAGGGGCGGAGCCGAAGACGTGGGTGACGGTGACGACCGCAACTCTGCCGCCGGCCTCGACGCGCTCGAGCACAGCGTGGGCGAGTTCGAGCACGGCGGCCTCCTCTTCTCGGTCGCACGGCGGCGGCGGCGGGTCTGCCGGGACCGGCCTGCGCAGCCGCGGGCGGAGGCTCACACGCAGGAAACATGCCGAGTATAGGGTCGATCCATGCCTGACGACGCTCCTTTCCTCGACCTCGTGATCCGCGCCTCCGACGTGCTCACCGAGAACGGCCGGCGACCCGCCAGCGTGGCCATCGCCGAGGGACTGATCGTCGCGGTCGGCGAGGTCGACGCACCGTGGCGGACCTCCGAGGAGGTCGTCCTGCCCGAGGGCCAGGTGCTGATGCCGGGCATCGTGGACACGCACGTGCACGTGAACGAGCCGGGCCGGACCGAGTGGGAGGGGTTCGCCTCCGCGACCCGCGCCGCCGCCGCAGGAGGCGTGACCACCCTCATCGACATGCCGCTGAACTCGATCCCGCCGACCACCACCGTCGCCGGTCTCGAGGCCAAGCGCGCCGCCGCCGGCCCGCAGGCGCAGATCGACGTCGGCTTCTGGGGTGGAGCGATCCCGTCGAACCTCGGCACCCTCCGCGAGCTGCACGACGCGGGCGTCTTCGGCTTCAAGTGCTTCCTCTCGCCGAGCGGAGTCGACGAGTTTCCGCACCTGAGCCGGGACCAGCTCACCGAGGCGATGCGCGAGATCGCCTCCTTCGACGGACTGCTGATCGTGCACGCGGAGGACCCGGCCGAGCTGGAGGCGAGCGCGAACGAGCCGGGCACCTCCTACGGCGCCTTCGTCGACTCGCGGCCGCCCGCCTCCGAGAGCAGCGCCATCGCGCACGTGATCGAGTCGGTCCGCGCGACCGGGTGCCGGGCGCACATCCTGCACCTCTCCTCCGCCGAGGCCCTACCGCTGGTGCGCGAGGCGAAGGCCGAGGGGCTGCCGATCACCGCCGAGACCTGCCCGCACTACCTCACCTTCGACGCCGGCTCGATCCCCGACGGAGGGACGCAGTACAAGTGCTGCCCGCCGATCCGCGACGAGCGCAACCGCGAGCTGCTCTGGAAAGGCCTGCTCGACGGGACGATCGACATCATCGCTTCGGACCACTCGCCCGCGACCGCCGAGCTCAAGTTCGCCGCGGGCGGCGACTTCGGCATCGCCTGGGGCGGCATCTCGGGGCTCGAGCTGAGCCTCCGCGCCGTCTGGACCGGGGCGCACGAGCGGGGGATCCCGCTCGAACAGGTCGTCGCGTGGATGTCGACGGGCACAGCCGCCTTCGTCGGCCTGGGGCAGAAGGGCCTGCTGCACGCAGGGTCCGACGCCGATCTCGTCGCCTTCGATCCGGAGGCGCAGTGGCGGGTCGACGTCGACGTGCTCGCGCACAAGAACCCCGTCTCGGCCTACGACGGACGCGTCCTCCGCGGCGCCGTCGCCGCCACCTGGGTCGGTGGCCGACGGGTCGCCCCCGAGACAGCGCCGCCCACCGGCCGCCTCCTCACCCGGCCCTGACGCCGCCTCCTCCCGCAGGACGCCTCGGGCGACGAGCACACGGCCGTGGGAGTCGCCGCAGGCGGTGGCGCGCGGGGTGTTCCCGGCAGGTTTCGGGTGTGTGAACGGGGGCGGGTCGTGAGCGCACGGCGGACCGATCGCACAAGACTCGACGGGGCGTCGGCCGAGATTCTGGCGGCTCCGCCGAGGCGGTCCCGCACCGAGGAGCGGGAGGCTGGCAGACGGGCTCGCGGGCCCCGATCCACGACCGGGCGCCACGCGGCACTCACCAACGGACAGGAGCGGACATGTCGATCATCCTCGGAGACCACCAGTACGGGAAGGCCGAGAACCGGGTCGTGCGGATCTACCGCGAGACCCCACGGCACGAGATCCACGACGTCAACGTCTCCACCGCTCTCCGCGGCGACTTCGAGGCCGCGCACCGCGAGGGCGACCAGTCGGCGGTCCTGCCCACCGACACGCAGAAGCAGACCGCCTACTCCTTCGCCAAGGAGAAGGGTCTGCGCTCGATCGAGCCGTACGGCCTCGAGCTCGCCCGCCACTTCGTCGACGGCTACTCGCCGGTGCACGGCGCACGGATCGAGATCGAGGAGTTCGCCTGGGAGCGTGTGCTCGTGGACGGCCGCGAGCACGATCACACCTGGGTCAGGAAGGGTCAGGAGACCCGGACCGCCTCGGTCACCGTCGAGGGCACGGGAGACCAGCGGCAGGTCTGGATCACCGGCGGCTTCAAGGACCTCACGATCCTCAAGTCCACCGGCTCCGAGTTCCACGGCTTCCTGACCGACCCGTACACCGTTCTCCAGCCCACGAACGACCGGGTGATGGCCACCTCCCTCGTCGCCACGTGGCGCTTCGCGCTGTCGGAGGAGGAGATCGCGGCGATGGACTGGGAGGCGCTCTACGCGGGCGTGAAGGCGCTGATGGTGAGCCGTTTCGCGACCGTGCACTCGCTCGCCCTGCAGCAGACGCTCTTCGAGATGGGGAAGGCGGTGCTGGAGGAGTACCCGCAGATCGTCGAGATCCGCCTCTCCGCCCCCAACAAGCACCACTTCGTCTACGACCTCTCACCATTCGGCGTCGAGAACGACAACGAGGTCTTCCACGCCGCCGACCGCCCGTACGGGCTGATCCAGGCGAGCGTCACGCGCGACGACGCCCCTCCCGCAGGGCCGGCCTGGACCGCCTACACGGGGCTGGTGTGAGTCCGCGCCGGAGCGTCCACCGCGGCCACGTCCTGCACATCGCCGGGCGGGCCACGCTCGCGACCGCCGCGGAGTCGCTGGTGTCGATTCCGGACGCGGCGCTCGTCGTCGACGACGCCGGCACCGTGGCCTGGGTCGGCGCGCACCGCGACCTGCCGGGCGAGTACGCCTCGTGGCCGGTCACGGGCGACGCGTCGGCGATCCTCCTGCCCGGCTTCGTGGACACCCACGTGCACTTCCCGCAGACGTTCTCGTCGGACGGCTTCGGAGGCGGTCAGCTGCTCGAGTGGCTCGACCGCACCGTGTTCCCTGCGGAGACGCGCCTCGCGGATCCGGACTTCGCGGACGTCGTCGCCCGCGCCTTCACCCGTCGGCGCGTGCGGGCGGGCACCACCGCCGCGATGGTCTTCGGGTCGGCGTTCCCCGCCGCGCAGGACGCCCTCTTCGAGCGGACCCGTGAAGCGGGCCTGCGGATCGTCTCGGGACGGGGGATCCAGACCGTCGGGCCCGCCTCCGCCCGGGGACTGCTCACCTCGGAGGAAGACGCGCTCGCGCTGGTCAGTGACGAGATCACGCGCTGGCACACGGTCGACACCGGCGAGGCGACGACGTCTCTGCTCCAGGTCGCGATCGTTCCGCGCTTCTCGCTCTCGGTGACGCCCTCGCTGCTCGCCGCACTCGGCGACCTCTACGACGATGTGCGCGCGAGCGGTGTGTACGTGCACAGCCATCTGAACGAGAACGACCGCCCAGGAGACGGCGAGATCGCGGCCGTGCTCGGCTCCTACGGCACCCGCAGCTACCTCGACACCTACGACGGGCTCTTCCTGCCCGGATCCGCGCGCGGCGGGTCCTCTCTGCTCGGCCCGCGCACGATCCTCGCCCACGCGGTGCACTGCCAGGACGCGGAGCTGCACCGGATGGCCGAGACCGGCACCTCGATCGCGCACTGCCCCACGTCGCAGCAGTTCCTCGGCTCCGGCACGATGCCCTGGCGGCGGACGGCCGCCTCCGGGGTGACCATCGCGCTCGGCAGCGACATCGGCGCCGGTGACGAGTGGCTGCTCCCGCGCGTCGCCAACGACGCGTTCAAGGTGCATCTGTCGGAGCCGGGCGATGCGGCGATCGCGCTGCACCCGGCCGAGCTGCTGTTCACGGCGACGCTCGCCGGGGCGCGGGCGCTCAACCAGGAGGCGCGGTTCGGCAACTTCGATCTCGGCAAGGACGCGGACTTCGTGCGCATCGAGCCGCGCCTCTGGGAGCCGCTCGCCGACGTGCTCGCGCACGGCATCCGCGCCGATGACGAGGAAGAGGCGGCTGCGCAGCTGCTCTTCGCGGTGCTGATGACTCTGCGCGAGCCCGCGATAGCGGCGGTGCACGTGCAGGGGCGGCGGGTCGCTGCTCCGGGCTAGTACGGCTCGGCTGAGCGCGTCATCGGCTGCAGATCGCACCGGCTCCTGCCGATCGCCGGGTGTCAGCGCAGCCGCAGCGCCAGGAACAGGTCGGCCCGGTCGGCCGTGTCCGAGAGGTCGCGCAGGGTCAGCTCCTCCACCCGCGCGATGCGATAGCGCACCGTGTTGAGGTGCAGGTGGGTCTGCTCCGCCGTGCGCACCCAGGAGCCTCCGCAGTCGAGGAACGCGGTGAGCGTCGCGACGAGCTGGGAGTTGTAGCGCGCGTCGTGCTCGATCAGCCGGCCGAGCACAAGGTCAACGAACACCGAGCGGAGGTGGTCGGGCACCGCACTCAGCAGCTGCACCGCCGAGGTCACGTCGCCCGAGTCGTTGACGCGCACCGGAGCATCGTCGCCGGGCGCGCCGGGCAGCAGCATCGCGGAGCGCGCCGAGCGCAGCGCCCCGCCGAGGGCCGGCAGCGTCGTCGCAGCACTCGTCCCCACCCGCAGCACCAGGCCCGGCCAGGCCGCTCCCGCGCGCCGCAGCGCGGAGGTGACGACGG
>NZ_LIIN01000088.1 GCF_001634385.1 Rathayibacter tanaceti
GCCGTCGGCGGTGAGCGCGCCGGCGTCGGCGCCCGCGGGGAGCACGGTCGGCAGCAGCTCGCGCAGCGGCTTCACGGCGCCTGCCGCGCGCTCGTCGTAGCGGTCGACGACGCTCTGGTCGTAGTCGCGGGTGGCCGGGTCGGTCGGGACCATGCCGGAGGCGTCGCCGACTCCGAGGACCTTCTCGCCGGTGAGGCGCCAGTGCACGTAACCCGCGAGGGTGGTGAGGAAGTCGATCCGCTCGACGTGCGGCTCGGAGTCGAGGACCGCCTGGTGCAGGTGCGCGAGCGACCAGCGCAGCGGAATGTTGACGCCCAACAGCTCGGTGAGCTCGGCCGACGCGGGGCCGGTGCTGGTGTTGCGCCAGGTGCGGAAGGGGACGAGCGGTGACCCGTCCGCGTCGAACGGGAGGTAGCCGTGCATCATCGCCGAGACGCCGAGCGCGCCGACCGTGGTGAGCTGCACGCCGTGGCGGGTCTGTGCGTCGGCGACGAGGTCGGCGTAGGCGGCCTGGAGGCCGGCGTGCACGGCGTCGAGGGAGTAGGTCCAGCGGCGGTCGACGAACTGGTTCTCCCACTCGTGGCTGCCGACTGCGAGGACCGTGGAGGGGTCGGCCGCATCGACCAGGCACGCCTTGATCCGGGTGGAGCCGAGTTCGATGCCGAGGGCGGTGGCGCCGCTCGCGATCACGTCGGCGGGGGTGGGCCTGCGCTGGTCCATCATGCTCCTCGCTCGGGCGATGTGACCGTTCACAAAGCCCCGGGTCAGCGTAGGCGAAACGGCTCGCGGTCGGCAAGCAAGCGGGGGTCCGGGCCCGGCCGTCGATCCGTCGCGGGAGGTCGGATCGACTGCTGCGCGGCTCCCGCAAGCCCCTTCCGCCGCGCGCGCTCCCGCGGTCCTCTGAAGCATGCGTGAGATGAAGCTCGTGAGACTCGTGACCCGCCTCGAGAACGCCGCCGCCCTCGATCCGCTCGTGGGCCGGGTGCGGAAGGCCGTGAACGGCGTGATCCGCCCGCAGCCGGTGCGCGACGTGCTGCACGGCGTCCCGGTCGGCCACCCCGTGCATCCGTTGCTCGTCCTCGTGCCGACCGGCGCCTGGGTGTCGGCGGCGGTGCTCGACCTGCTGCCCGGGAACCAGCGTGCGGCGCGGTCCCTTGTGGGCCTCGGCGTGGTCAGCGTCCTGCCGACCGCCGCCTCCGGCTTCACCGACTGGTCGGAGCTGCACGAGCAGCAGACCCGCGTCGGCCTCGTGCACTCGGCGGCGAACGTGGTCGCGACGGGCCTCTACGCGGCGTCCTGGCTGCAGCGCCGGCGCGGTCGCACGACCAGCGGGAAGGTGCTCGGGATGCTCGGCCTCGCCGTCGTCTCGGGCGGCGGCTACCTGGGCGGCCACCTCAGCTACCGGCAGGCCGCCGGAGCGAACCACGCCGAGGACGTCCCGCACCGCTTCCCCTCCGGCTGGCAGGCGTTCGGCCTCCTGGCGGACGTGCCCGAGCGGACCCCCGTGAAGAAGGAGGTCGCCGGCCTGCCCCTGCTGGCCTTCCGGCGGGGCGAGCGGATCGACGTGCTCTCGAACGTCTGCAGCCACCTCTCCGGCCCGCTCGACGAGGGAGAGGTCTCGGCGGACGCCTCGGGGGCGGCGTGCGTGTTGTGCCCCTGGCACGGCAGTGCCTTCTCGCTCGAGACCGGCGAGGTGCTGCGCGGTCCGGCCACCTCGCCGCAGCCGCGGTTCGAGACGCGGGTGCGCGAGGGGCGGGTGGAGGTGCTGCTGCCGCACGCGGGGTGAGGCGTAGGGCGCGACGCGCGTACACGCGGGGTGAGCGCGGGCGCTGCGGCGGTCAGCTCCGCGGCGCGCCGTCGACGCTCGTTCCAGCAGCATCGGCGGCACCGGGCGGTCGACGGCGGGCGCTCGCCGCGCAGCTCGGCCAGCACGACGCCGATGGTGCGGCGGCCGACCTCGGCGAAGTCCTGCCGGATGGTCGTCAGCGGCGGCTGGTAGTGCGCCGCCTCGGGCACGTCGTCGAAGCCGACGACGCTGAGGTCCTCGGGTACGCGCAGCCCCCGCTCGGCGCAGGCGTGCAGGAGTCCGAGCGCCATCTGGTCGTTGCCGGCGAACACCGCTGTCGGCACCGGTGTCTCGTCGAGGATCCGCAGGCCCGCGCGGTAGCCGGACTCAGCGCTCCAGTCGCCCTCCACGACGCCGGCCGGCGCGAGTCCTGCCGCGCGCATCCCCGAGGTGAAGCCCTCGAGCCGGGCCTGCGCCTCCACCCAGTGCTGCGGCCCGGCGAGGTGCGCGATGCGGGTGTGGCCGAGGCCGACGAGGTGCTCGGTGGCGAGCCGCGCGCCGGCGGCCTGGTCGACGAGGAGGAGGGAGTCGGCTCCGCGGCCGGTCGCGCCGAGCGTCACCGAGGGGACCTCGATCGCGAGGGTCTCGATCGCCTCGAGGGCGCGCTCCTGCGGGGCGAGGACGACGATCGCCTCCACCGACTCCCGCTGCAGGTGCGCGAGGCCGTCGGCCAGCGACTCCGCATCGGGCGCCGCGTTCACCACCGGTACGCGGTAGCCGGCATCGCGCGCCGCCTGCTCGATCGCGGCCATCGCCGTCGCGGTTCCGTAGAAGCTGTGGCTCTCGGCGGCGAGGATCCCGATCAGGCCGGAGCGGCTGGTCGCGAGGGCCCGGGCGGCCGCGCTGGGGCGGAAGCGAGGTCCTCGATCGCCGCGAGCACGCGCTCCCGAGTGCGAGGCCGCAGCTGCGGGCTGTCGTTGAGCACCCGCGAGACCGTCTGGTACGACACTCCGGCCCGCTCCGCGACGTCGCGGATGGTCGGCGCGCGGTCGGTGGGCATGGCGACACCGTAGCGGTGCGCGCGCCCCCGCCCCATGTCGCGGGGAGGGGAGCGGAGAGGAGAGCGGCGGGTGGGTCAGGGGCCGCCGAGCCAGTGGTCGATGCGGTGGTGGTCGGGGGTGAAGCCGTGGTCGACGCCCCAGAGGACGGCCTGCGTGCGGCTGGTCGCGCCGATCTTGCCGTAGACGCTGCGGATGTAGGACTTCACCGTGTTCGGGCTGAGGTAGGTGAGCGCCGCGACGTCGGCGTTGCTCTTGCCCTGCGTGATCAGCGCGAGGATCTCCGACTCCCGGTCGGTGATCCCCTCGTGGCGCCCCGGCCAGTCCAGCCCCGGCGCAGAGCCGGCGCGGCGCGGAGGCTCACTGACCACGACCTCGCCCGCCGCGACCCGCTCCAGCGCGGCGACGAGCTCGCGCGCCGGCAGCGTCTTGGAGAGGTACCCGTGCACGCCCTGCTCGAGGGCGTCCTCGACGAGGGCCGGCGCGAAGTTCCAGGTGTAGACGACGACGTGCTCGGCGCGGGGGTTCCGCACCAGCTCCGCGATCTCGTTGTGGTCCGCCTCCGGCTGCGCGAAGGAGTCGTAGAGGACGAGGTCGATCCGGTCCGAGAGCGAGGCGTTCGCGTCGATCTCGGCGACGACCACCCGGTCGCGGTAGTGGTCGAACATGTGCGCGAGACCCGTCAGCACCACGTCGTAGTCGTCGACCAGCGCGACGGTGAGGGGCGAACGGCGGGTCATGGTCGGACGCTACCGCACCGCCGGCCGCCGCGAGCACACCCCCAGGGGTGTACCGGCTCCTCCTCCGGGGTGGTTGGGTAGCCCTCGGTCCCGCAACCGCGGAACCGACCAGCGGGCCCCCGCCCGCACTAAGGAAGGACGACCGCCATGCTCGGTCTCATCATCAGCCTCATCGTCGTCGGACTCATCGCGGGAGCGCTGGCCCGGCTCATCGTCCCCGGGAAGCAGAGCATCAGCATCGGCATGACCATCGTGCTCGGCATCGTCGGCTCGTTCGTCGGCGGCTTCCTCGGCTTCCTGATCTTCCAGCACGACCCGATGGACGGCTTCCTCCAGCCCGCCGGAATCATCGGCTCCATCATCGGAGCGATCATCGTCCTGCTCGTCTACACCCGCTTCGCAGGCCGCTCCGCCGCGCGCCGCTGATCCCCGTCCGTGATCCGGCCGGTCGACACCACCGGATCACGGGCCGGCGGCCCTACCGTCACGACTCGATCCACGAGGTGCCGACCCTGTCGAAGGCCAGCCGGGTCCCACCCGCCTCGAGCCTGTCGTTGTGGAGTCGTCGGCGGTGCGGCTGCCCTGCGTCAGCCTGTTCGGGCCTGCGGGGGCCGACCGCTCCGGTCGAGCCGCGCGAAAGCGGCGTCGACCGTCTCGCGGAAGTCGGCGTCCTCGCTGGCGGCCCACTCCTCCCAGGCGACGTCGACCGCGGCGAGGCCCGCCGCGGCGAGCACTCGGGCGGTCAGTGGCTCCGTGCCCCGGGTGACGAGGGCCGCCGCCAGTGACTCCGCGCCCTCGGCCCGGCGCTCGCGCAGCCGCGCCTTGAGGGCGAATTCGCTCCCGATCAGCCGGAGCCTGGCGCGGTAGGCGTCGGGTGCGCGGGTCGCGACGTCGATCACGGGTTCGACGGCGGCGCGGATCAGCCCCCAGCCGGTGAGCGGGGAGTCGGCGGGCAGCGCGAGCACGGGCGCGGCGTAGTCGACCCGGTCGCCCTCGACCGCGGCGACCACGACGTCCTCTTTGCTGCGGAAATAGCGGAAGAACGTGGCGCGCGAGACCCCGGCCTGTCGTGCCGCCTCCTCGACGGTGACCTCGGAGTATCCGCGCTCGAGGAAGACGGCGAGCACCGCGTCGGCGAGCTCCGCGCGCAGGATGGCGCGGGTGCGGTCGCGGAGTGGTGCTGTCATGCGGTCAGCCTAAGAGATCGGCCGGGGCCGTCCCTCACGGATGAGACTCAGTCTCGTGTGTGATATTCACTATCACGACGACCTCGTCGCCCATCCCGACCGAAGGAGACCCCATGGTCCTCACCTCGAAGAACACCCTCCAGGAGTGGCTGGACGACTCCGTCGGCGGCCCGATCCTCCGCGGCGTCCTCGCGCGGGCCGGCCAGTCCGAGGAGGCGCTGCACCCGGCCCGGCAGCTCACCCTGCGCGCGATGGTGGAGCTGGGCGGCGGCGCGTTCCCGCAGGAGCTCGTCGACACGCTGGTGGCGCAGGCGAACGGCGGCGTGATCCCGCCGGAGGAGACGGAGGAGGCGCCGCGGGAGGCGTCAGGCCGCTTCGCCGGCAGGACGGTCATCGTCACAGGCGCCGGTTCGGGCATCGGCCGGGCGACGTCCCGCCGCATCGTCCGGGAGGGCGGACGCGTGGTCGCGGTCGACGTCGTCCCCGCCGGGATCGAGGCGCTCGCCGCGGCCGCTCCCGAGGGCTCGGTCGTCACCGTCACCGCCGACATCACCTCTCCCGACGGAGTCGCATCGATCGTGGCCGCGGCGGGAGGGCGCATCGACGGCCTCGCGAACATCGCGGGGATCATGGACGGCATGACTCCGCTGCACGAGACGGAGGACGCGCTCTGGCGCCGGGTGTTCTCGGTGAATGTCGACGGCACGTTCGCACTCAGCCGCGCCGTGCTGCCGGCGATGCTCGAGGCCGGTCGCGGGGCGATCGTGAACGTGGCGTCCGAGGCCTCGCTGCGCGGCAACGCGGCGGGCACTGCCTACACGGCGTCGAAGCACGCGGTCGTCGGCATCACGAAGAGCTCGGCATTCCTCTACGGACCCTCGGGCGTGCGCACCAATGCGGTCGCTCCTGGCCCCACGGCCACGGCGATCGAGGGCACGATGTCGAGCGACTTCGCGCGCGAGCGCCTCGCGCCGTTCATGGCGCTGATCCCGCCCGTGGTCGAGGCCGACCGCATGGCCGCCTCCATCACGTGGCTGC
Source organism: Rathayibacter tanaceti (assembly GCF_001634385.1). Classification (GTDB taxonomy): domain Bacteria; phylum Actinomycetota; class Actinomycetes; order Actinomycetales; family Microbacteriaceae; genus Rathayibacter; species Rathayibacter tanaceti. The sequence goes on from NZ_LIIN01000088.1 coordinate 5,810, forward strand.
TGAGCGACGACTCCGCCAACATCAACGGCGTCGTGCTCGCCTCCGACGGCGGCTGGTCGGTGCAGTAGCGGCGATCAGTCGCGCGCCCGCAGCTCCCGGCTGATCGCCCGCAGGCCGGTCTCGAGAGCCTTGAGTTCCTCGAGCGAGAGCCGCGCGAGCACGTCCTCGCCGAGCTCAGGCCGTGCGGCCATCAGCTCGCGGACCACGGAGCGGCCCAGGTCGGTGGCGTGGATCCGCCGCACGCGCTGATCGGCGTGGTCGGTCTCGCGCACGACCAGGCCGCTCGCTGCGAGCCGGTCGACGAGTTTCGACATCGACGGCATCGAGACTGCGAAGCTCTGCGCGAGCCCGGCCCCGGTGGCCCCCTGCTCGGTCGTCACGATCACCGAGAGGGCCTTCAGCTGCTGGATCGTCAGGTCGGTGGTGAGCAGCGGAGCGAGGACGCGCGGGATCGAGCGGACCGTGATCCCGATCGTCAGTGCCTCGATTCCCGAGAGGGCGCGGGCGCGGGGATCCATCGGACCACCGTAGGTCTCAGCGGATGCCCCGTGTAATTACTTAGATCGAAGCTAACCTTGTGACATCCCCCACCGATCCGGAGTCGTGTCGGCGCAGGCGGGTTCCCTCCCGCCGTCGTCCCGGTCCCGGGCTGCGCCGTCGCGCCGATCCGCGAGACGAGAGCGAGCAGACCATGACCGACACCACCACCGCCTCCGACCAGCAGCGCCTTGAGGTCGCGCGCGCGAAGTATCGCGCCGAGCGCGACCGCCGGGCCCGCCCCGATGCCGCGTCGCAGTACCGCCGAGCGGCGGGCGAGTTCGGCTACTACGCGAAGGACCCGTACACGGAGCGCGTCGAGCGCGAGCCGGTGAACGATCGCGTCGAGGCGCTCGTGATCGGCGCCGGCTTCGGCGGCCTGCTCACCGCGTCGCGGCTGCGCGAGGCGGGCGTGGAGTCGCTGCGCCTGATGGACGAGGCCGGTGACGTCGGCGGTACCTGGTACTGGAACCGCTACCCCGGCGTGCGCTGCGATATCGAAGCGTCCGTCTACCTGCCGCTGCTGGAGGAGGTCGGCACGGTGCCCTCCGAGCGTTACGCGCCGGGCGAGGAGATCCGTCGGCACGCGGTCGCGATCGCCGAGCACTACGGCCTCTACCGCGACACCCTCTTCCAGACCCGCGCGACCGCGCTGACCTGGGACGAGGACGCGGAGGAGTGGCTGGTCGAGACGGATCGCGGCGACCGGTTCCGCGCCCGCTTCCTCGTGACCTCCTCCGGCACCCTCACCCAGCCCAAGCTGCCCGGCATCCCGGGCATCGAGACGTTCCGCGGCCACACCTTCCACACCAGCCGCTGGGACTATGGCTACACCGGCGGCACGCCCGACGGCGGCCTCACCGGCCTCGCCGACAAGCGCGTCGCCGTCGTCGGCACCGGCGCGACCGGCCTCCAGGTGATCCCGCACGTCGGCGAGGACGCGCGCGAGCTGATCGTGTTCCAGCGCACGCCGTCGACCGTCGACGTGCGCGACAACCGGCCGACCGACCCGGAGTGGGTCGCGTCGCTGCGCCCGGGGTGGCAGCGCGAGCGGATGGAGAACTTCCTCGCGGTGCTCGCCGGCGAACCGGTCGAGGAGAGCCTCGTTCAGGACGGCTGGACGAAGACGGTCGAGCTGCAGCGCCAGATCCTGTCGGGCTCGGTCGACACATCGCTGCCGCCGGAGGAGCGCGAGCGGCGCGACGAGCTGGCCGACCTCGACACGATGGACCGCCTCCGTGCGCGCGTCGACGCGACCGTCGAGGACCCGGCCACCGCCGCAGCGCTCAAGCCCTGGTACCGCTACATGTGCAAGCGGCCCGGCTTCAGCGACACCTATCTGCCCACCTTCAACCGCCCGAACGTGCGCCTGGTCGACACCGCCGATACCGGCGGCATCACGCGGATGACCGAGACGGAGATCGTCGTCGGCGACACGGCCTACGAGGTCGACTGCGTGATCTTCGCCACCGGCTTCGAGGTCGGGATCTCGGGGGTGATGTCGGGCACGCTGCCCGTCGTCGGCCGGGGCGGGCGCACTCTGCTGGAGGCCTGGGAGCGCGGACCGCGGACGCTGCACGGCTTCTCGTCGCACGGCTTCCCGAACCTGTTCCACCTCAGCGGCATCCAGAACGCCAACTCGGTGAACTTCGCGCACATCCTGCTCGAGCAGGCCGAGCACATCGCCGCGGTCATCGCCCGGGGCCGCGAGGTCGGCGCCCGCTTCCTCGAGCCGTCGGCCGAGGCGGAGGAGGCGTGGGTGCGCACCGTGCGCGAGACCGCCGCCGACACGCGTGCGTTCCAGGCGGAGTGCACGCCCGGCTACTACAACGGCGAGGGCACCCGCTCCATCGGCGGCGCCTCCTACAGCCCGGGCCCGATCGCGTTCCACCGCCTGTTGCGCGCCTGGCGCGAGGAGGGGATGGGCGACGTGCTCGTCGGCTCCGGAGTCGAGGCGTCGCGATGAGGTGGCGTGCGGTCGCCGTGCCGGTGCTGCTCGCCGGGGCGCTCGCGGGGTGCACGGAGGCGAGAGATCCGGATGGTTCACCGCCGTCGGTCGTGACCGCCGAGCGCGTCCTGCGAGTCACCGACGTCCACGAGGCGACCGGGATGACCCTGCTCGAGGGGCCGACCTTCGGCGCGGACGGCCGCCTCACCGTGGTCGATGTGACGGCTCCTCCCGGCGCCGCCAAGGTGCTGCGCATCGATCTCGACGAGGGGAGCGTGGAGCCGGTGTGGAGCGACGACCGCTCGGCGCTCACCTCGGCGCAGTTCGGCCCGGAGGACGGCCGGCTCTACGTGACCGACTTCCTCGGCGGGTCGATCCTGAGCATGACGCCCGACGGCGAGGACGTGCGCGAGGTGGCCGGCGGCCCGGTCGACGGGGTGCCGATGCAGCCGGACGACCTCACCTTCGGTGCCGACGGCGCGCTCTACGTGAGCGATGCGGCCGGCGCGCAGGATCCGTACTGGGAGGCCTCGGGGCGCGTGATCCGTGTGGATCCCGAGACGGGGGAGTCGACCGTGCTCGCCCGCGACCTGCCCTCGCCCAACGGCATCGCCTTCTCCCCCGACCACGGCGAGCTGTGGGTCAGCATGAACACGGGCAACCGGATCGACCGGCTCACCCTCGCCGAGGGCGGCGCCGAGGTCGCGACCGCGTTCCCCGCGATCCATGCCTCGCCCGGCATCGGCCAGCTCGACTCGATCGCGGTCGACGCCGCCGGCAACCTCTACGTGGGCCTGCACGGCCGCCCCGAGATCCTCGTCTACGACGCCTCCGGAGCCCTCGTGCAGACCGTCACCGTCGCCGAGCCCGGGGTGACCTCGGCGACCAACGTCGCGATCCGGCCGGGCACGACGGAGGCGTTCGCGACCGTGAGCGGACCGGACGGCGGCTTCGTCCACACCTTCGAGGCGCTCGCCGAGGGCGTGCCGCAGTCCAACGGAGGCTGAGCCGCGATGACCCGCATCCAGCCTCCGCGCACCGTCGTCCGCGATGCTCGGGCGATGCCGCTCGTCGTCCCCGATGCCCTCGTCCCGCTCGCGCTCCGGCTCGCCCGGGCGAACCGCACCTTCGTGACCGCGGAGGGCGCGCGCCGCCGCATCCGAGCGCGGGCTCTGCGGCCCGCCTCCTACGGGCCACCGCCGCGCCTGCGGTCGGGGGTCCGTGTCGACGCCGAGCAGGTCGACGGCTGGCCCGTCTACACACTGCTCCCGCGAGGGGAGGTGCGCGGCGGGCTGGTCTACGTGCACGGCGGCGGCTGGGTCAACGAGATCGTGCCGCCGCACTGGTGGCTCGCTGCCCGCATCGCCGACGAGGCCGCGCTCGCGGTGACGCTCCCCATCTACCCGCTCATCCCCTTCGGCACCGCGCTCGAGGCGCGCGACGGCGTGCGCGCCCTGGTGCTGCGCAGCCTCGACCGCCACGGTCCGACCCGTCTCGGCGGTGACTCCGCTGGCGGGCAGATCGCCCTCTCCACCGCCCTCGCCCTGCGCGACGACGGCGTCGTGCTCCCTCGGACCACGCTGATCTCGCCGGCCCTCGACCTGTCGTGGAGCAACCCGCGGATCCCCGAGGTGCAGCCGAGCGATCCGTGGCTCGGGACCCGGGGCGGCCGGGTGCTCGCCGATCGCTGGCGCGGCTCGCTGGACCTGCTCGACCCGGTGGTCAGCCCGCTGTTCGGCGACCTGGCGGGGCTCGGGCCGCTCACCGTCTTCACGGGCACGCGCGATGTCCTCAATCCGGATGCGCATCTGTTGGCCGAGCGGGCGGCCGTGGCGGGCGTGCCGTTCGAGCTGCACGAGGCGGTCGGGCAGGTCCACGTGTACCCGTTCGTGCCGACGCGGACCGGGCGCGCGGCGCAGGACGACCTGGTCGAGGGGCTGCGCGCGGCGGTGTGAGGGGCGCCGGGGTTGTGCAGGTCGGTCGGGGCGTCACAACGAAGGTTCAGAGGGGCGCAGACGGCTCTCCGGCTCGTCCGAGCGCTCTCAGCCTTCGTTGTGCAGGTGCGCCGGCCCGGACCAGACCTCGCGGCATCCCCGAGCGCCGGCTCGACGCTCCTCCCCAGGTGAGCGAGCGGAGGCGCTGTCCACAGATCTCGGCGACCCCCGCCCACGGCCTTCGTGTCCTGCTAGCGTTTCCTGGGTCGCGTCCAAGAAACGCGAGCCCTCCCGACCACTCCACGAAAGCCGTCATGCCGCTGCGCCCCCGCCACCTCGCCCTCCCCGCCGCGCTCGCTGCCACCGCCCTCCTGCTCAGCGGCTGCACCGCCGAGGCGCCCGACGCCTCGAGCACACCCGTCGAGGGCGGCAGCCTCACCTACGCGTCCGGAGACGCCGAGCCCACCTGCCTCGACCCGCACGTGGGCGGCAACTATCCGCAGGCGCTGCTCGCCACGCAGGTGCTGGAGTCGCTCGTCTCGCGCGACGCCGACGGCACCATCACGCCCTGGCTGGCCGAGTCGTGGACCGTCTCGGATGACGCGCTCACCTACGATTTCACCCTCCGCGAGGGCGTGAGCTTCACCGACGGCACCCCGCTCGATGCGGAGGCCGTCGCCGCGAACATCGCGCACCTCCAGGACCCGGCGACGAAGTCGTCGACCGGCTACCTCGCCGTCGCGAAGGTCGCCTCCGTCACGGCCGTGTCGCCGACTGTCGCCCGCTTCACCCTCACCGCGCCCGATAGCGCGCTGCTGGAGTCGCTCGCCCAGCCGTGGACGGCCATCGAGTCGCCCGCCGGCATCGCTCGCGGCGAGGAGGCGAACTGCGAGGCCCCCGTCGGCACCGGCCCCTTCGCCGTCGCGGAGTGGGTGAAGCAGGACCACGTCACCCTCACCCGCAACGAGTCCTACGACTCCTCGGCCGGCCCCACCGGAGACGGCCACGAGGGCCCCGCGCACCTCGCGAGCATCACCTGGCGCTTCGTCCCCGACTCCGCCACGCGCTACGCCGCACTGCAGGCGGGCGAGGTCGATGTCATCGACAACGCGCAGCCCGATACGCTCCGGGCCGCGAGCGGCGCCTCCGATCTGGTCGAGCTCGACGCTCCACGCCCCGGCTCGGTCAACCGCCTCGAGCTGAACTCGCACCAGGCGCCGTTCGACGACGAGTCCGTCCGCGAGGCGTTCGTCCGCGGAGTCGGCGTGAACGACGCCATCGAGTCGCTGTTCTTCGGCACCGCCGAGCGCTCCTACTCGCCGCTGTCGAGCAGCGAGGCGACCGCGTACTCCGACCCGTCGCTCTTCGAGAACGCCGGCTCCGACTCCGAGATCGCGGCGGCCGAGGGCCTGCTCGACGCGGCCGGCTGGAGCGACTCCGACGGCGACGGCGTCCGGGAGAAGGACGGGAAGCCCCTGACCCTGCGCTTCCCGGTCAGCACCAACCAGTCGATCCCCGCCGAGCAGTCGCTGTTCGAGCAGATCCAGGCCTCCGCGAAGACCCTGGGCTTCGACGTGCAGATCAGTCTCCTCGACCTGTCGAGCTGGTACGCCGCGCTCGCATCGAACGAGTACGAGCTGGTCAGCGCTCCCTACACGAAGGTCGGGCCCGACGTTCTGCGGATCCTCTACTCCTCCTCCGGGATCACGCCAGCGCCGAGCGGCTACTTCGCCAACCACGCTCAGATCGCCGACCCGGCGCTCGACTCGCTGCTTGAGCAGGCGAGCGCCACGACCGACGAGGCCGCCCGCGCCGACCTCTACCAGCAGGCGCAGCGGATCGTGCTCGAGGGCTACTGGATCCTGCCGCTCTACGACCAGCAGAACCACTACCTGCACCGCTCGGCCGTCCAGGGCCTCGTCGCCCTCGACACGGTGTCGACGCCCTGGTTCGCCGACGCCTGGGTCTGAGCCGCCGACGATCCCGCCCGCCGTCATGATCGGTCGCGTGCTCCTCCGCCTCGGCGGAGCGCTGGTCGTGCTCTGGGCCGTGGCGACAGCGGTCTTCCTCCTCATCCGCCTCGTCCCCGGCGACCCGGCCCAGGCGATCCTCGGCGGCCCGGGCTCGCAGGCGTCTCCGGAGGCGCTCGCCGCGGTCCGCGAGCAGTACGGCCTCGATCAGCCGCTCCTCGCCCAGTACCTCGTGCAGCTCGGCCGGCTCGCGCGCGGCGACCTCGGCACCTCCTACTCGCTGCGCACGCCCGTCGCCAGGTGCTCGGCGAGCAGCTGCCCGGCACGCTCCTCCTCGCGGTCCTCGCGCTCGCCGCCGCCTGGGTCCTCGCCCTCGCGACCGCCCTGTGGTCGACCCGCGGCGGCCGCCTCGCTGCGGCGATCGGCTCCGGTCTCGAGCTGACCGCCGCTGCTCTGCCGCACTTCTGGCTCGCCACCGTGCTGATCGCCGTGTTCGCCACGGCGCTGCGCTGGCTGCCGCCCGTGAGCACGGGGGCGCCGGCCGGCCTGGTGCTGCCGACACTCACCCTGGCGATCCCGCTGGCGGGGTTCCTCGGGCAGGTGATGCGGCGCTCCCTCCTCGATGCTCTGGAGTCGCCGTTCGTGCTCGCCGCGAGGGCGCGCGGCGAGAGCGAGGCCGGCATCCGTCTCCGTCACGCCCTGCGTCACGCGGTGCTGCCGGGGGTCTCGCTCTCGGGCTGGGCGTTCGGGTACCTGATCGGCGGGGCGGTCGTGGTCGAGACGATCTTCGCGCGACCGGGGCTCGGCCGCACCCTGCTCGCCGCGGTGACCGTGCGCGACGTGCCGGTCGTCACCGGAGTCGTCCTCGTCACCGCGCTCGCCTACATCGCCGTCACGCTGGTCACCGACGTCGTCACGCGCGTGATCGACCCGCGGCTCGCGCGCCGGGAGGTGGTCGCGTGAGCGAGCTCGAGCTGCGCGCCGCCCGCCCGCTGCGCACCGGGCCGGCACGGATCCGGGTGGGCGAGGTGCTCGCCCTGGTGTTCGTCGCGCTCCTGCTCGTCGCGGCGGTCGCGCCCGGGCTGCTCGCC
>NZ_LIIN01000089.1 GCF_001634385.1 Rathayibacter tanaceti
CCGACAGTCGCAGCGCTCAGGCGCCGGGGAGGAGGTATCCGTCGACCGGGTCGCCGGTCGCGAGCCCGTCGGCCAGCAGGCCTGCGAGGGCGCGGCGGCGCTGCTGCGCATCGGGCCAGAGCGACTCCACCTCCGCGGCGGTCACGGGGGCGTGCGCGGCGCGGAGCTCCGCGAGGATGAGGCCGCGCACTTGGCGGTCGGAGCCCTCAAACCGCTTCTGCGGCGCCTTCACCGGACCGGTGTGCTCCGGGTAGCCGTCGGCGCGCCATCGGCAGAGGTGGCGGATCGGGCACTCGTCGCAGCGCGGAGCGCGAGCCGTGCAGACGACCGCGCCGAGCTCCATCATCCCGGCGTTGAATGCCGCCGCCTCGGGTAGAGGCTCGGGAAGGAGTGCGGCCATCGCCGCCAGGTCGGCCTTCGCGCGGGGAGGGCCGGGCTCGGCTGCTCCGTCGACCGCGCGGGCGATCACGCGGCGGACGTTGGTGTCGACGACCGGGTGCCGGCGGCCGTAGGCGAAGACGGCGATAGCGCGAGCCGTGTAGTCGCCGATTCCTGGCAGGGCGAGGAGGGTGTCGACGTCGTCGGGGACCACGTCGCCGTGCTCCTGGGCGATCGCCACGGCACAGGCGTGCAGGCGGAGGGCACGGCGCGGATAGCCGAGCGACTGCCAGGCGCGCACCGCCTCGCCGGGCGGAACCGCGGCCAGGGCGGAGGGCGTCGGCCAGCGCTCCAGCCAGTCGGCGAGGCGCGGGACGACCCGGACGACCGGGGTCTGCTGGAGCATGAACTCGCTGACCAGCGTTCCCCAGGCGGGGAAGCCGTCGCGGCGCCAGGGCAGATCGCGTGCGCTCGTGCGGAACCAGTCGACGATCACGTCGGCGAGGGCGGCGGAGGGCATCAGACCACACTAGGCGCTGGCGCGTATCGTGGGCGGATGACCAGGTGGGCTCCGCAGAAGGCCGATGTGCTCGACGCTCTTGCAGCGGAGGTGCTGCACAACTACGGGCGTGGCCGGGTCGCGGTCGGCGTCGACGGCGATGACCCCGCGGTGAGCGGGGTGTTCGCCCTCGAGCTGGCGGAGGCGTTGCGGCGCGCCGGCCACGACGCGATCGTCGCGCACCTCGCCGACTTCCATCGGCCGCGTCTGGAGCGGGACGATCCGTCGGTGCCCGAGGAGCAGCGCGCCTACAGCGGCCGCTACGACTACGAGCTGCTTCGTCGAGTGCTTCTCGACCCGTTCAGGCTGGGCGGCAGCACCGGCTTCGTGTTGGCGGGCTTCGACTCGGTGCGCGACGAGGCGCGGCAGGCCTGCTGGCGCACGGCCGGCCAGGATGCGGTGCTCCTGGTGGACGGCGAGTTCGCGCTGCGGCCCGAGCTGCGCGGCGCGTGGAGCACGAGCATCCGGCTCGACACGCAAGAGCCGCCGGTCGACGCGGCCTACCGGGCGAGCACGGATCCCCGCCGGCTGGCCACGATCTTGGTCGACATCCGCGACCCCGAGCAGCCGCGCAGGCTCTTCGCCGACTCCTGCTGAGGTCAGGCGTGCGCGACCGAGCGTGATCCGGCCGCGAAGGAGCGCTTCGGTGCGTCTCGACCTCGGCGCGCTCACGGCTCAGACCAGTGCGGCCCGCCGCACGACATCGGCGGGAGGAAGGAAGACGCCCGTGCGCTCGACCTCGTGGACGAGCTCGACCAGCAGCTGATTGACCCGGGCCTCCCGCCCGCCGCGCTCCGCGGTGCGGACGACAGCTCCGGCCAGGTGGTCGATCTCGCTCGGCACACCGCGGCGGATGCTCTGCAGGGTCGATCCCGGATTCGGCACCTCGCCCATGCCTGCGGCCATCCGGCGGGGGAGTAGCTCCACGACGGGGAGCGGCGCGGCGGCCAGCGCGCGGATGGAGCCGTGAGAGAGCCCCTGCAGCGTGCCGAAGCGCACGCCGGCCGCGATCCCGGTGCGCGCCGCCTCCCGCAGTGCCCGGGCGAGGACGCGGCGGAGCCCCGGGTCGGCCACCGTCTCCTGGACCGAGAGCCCGGTGATGGCGGGGAGTGCGTTGACCTCGTTGATCAGGAGCTTGGTCCACTGAGCGCCGACGAAGTCGTCGGTCGTCTCGGTCGGGATCGCCTCGCCCAGCACGACCGCCGCGCGGCGCACGTCGTCGTCGGCCGGCCGACCGGGGACGCCGAGAGTCGTGAGGGCCGCGGCGGTCACGCTGACCCGGCCGGGTTCGAGGTGGCTCGCGGCGAAGAGCGCCAGCGCGCCGACGAGCCGTGCGTCGCGGACCTGCCGTGCCGCGGCCTGGAGGCCGTCGAGGCCGTTCTGCACGACGACCACGAGCGTGCCGTCGACGGTCCGGCGGTTCGCCCGCAGCGCGTCCTCCGCGTCCTGGGCCTTGGTGCAGACGACGGCGAGCTCGGGAGCGAGATCGAGGGTCTCACCGCAGCGCACCCAGGCGGTGTGCTCGCCCCAGGCGCCGTCGAGGCGGAGGCCGGAGCGGCGGATCGCCGCGAGGTGCTCCCCGCGGGCGGTGACCTCGACGTCGTGTCCTGCGCGGTCGAGAAGAGCGGCGACGGTACCGCCGACGGCGCCCGCTCCGAGTACTGCGATCCTCATCCGGACAGCCTAGAGCGGCCCGCGTCCACCCCCTCGGCCGCGCGACGGGACTCCCGATCCGCCGGTGTATCGTCGCACCCGTGCTCGAGACCCCCAGCCCGGCTCCGACGGCCCCGGCCGCCGTTGCAGCGACGGCTCCCGCCGCGTCGTCGGCTCCGAATGGCATCCTCCTCCTGGACAAGCCGGGGGGGATCACCAGTCACGACCTGGTCTCGCGGACGCGTCGCCGAGCCGGCACCCGTAAGGTCGGCCACGCGGGGACGCTCGATCCGATGGCGACCGGCCTGATGATCCTGGGGCTCGGCCCCTCGACCCGGCTGCTCACCTACCTCGTCGGCCTCGACAAGCAGTATGAGGCGACGATCCGCCTCGGCGCCTCCACGACGACCGACGACCGCGAGGGCGAGCTGCTCGGCTCCGCAGAGCCCGCCCTCGTCGCCGCGCTCGCCCCGGAGGCGGTCGTCGACGCGGTCGCCGCCCTCACCGGCGAGATCGCGCAGATCCCCAGCACCGTGAGCGCGATCAAGGTCGACGGACGCCGTGCCTACGCCCGAGTCCGGGACGGCGAGGAGGTCGTGCTCGAGGCACGTCCCGTGACGGTCTCGTCGTTCGATGTGCTGGCGCGGCGCGAGGTCGACGGCTTCCTCGACCTCGACGTGCGCGTCACCTGCTCCTCCGGCACCTACATCCGCGCGCTCGCCCGCGATCTCGGAGCGGCGCTCGGCGTCGGCGGCCACCTGACGGTGCTGCGCCGGACCGCTGTCGGCCCCTTCACCGTCGTTCGGGCGGGTGCGCTCGACGAGCTCGACGTCCCGGCCGCCCTGCTTCCGCCCGCCGCGGCCGCCGGTGAGCTCTTCCCGCTGCTGCGCCTGGAGTCCCGCGAGGCCGTCGACCTCGCCAACGGCAAGCGCATCCCGGCCCCCGAGGAGGTCGCACGGGTGAAGGGCCTGCTGGCCGCCGTCGGGCCGGGGGAGAGGCTGATCGGGCTCGCCGAGCGCCGCGGCACCCAGCTCAAAAGCGTCGTCAACTTCCCAACCGAGGAGCTGCGGACGGCCGCCTCGTGATCGAGTGGTTCACGATCCTCCAGGTCGGGATCGCCGTCGCCGCCGGCCTGCTCTGCCTCGTGCTCGGCCTCGTCGGACGCCGCCCGTCGGACGTGTCGGTCGGTGCGACCGCGATCGTCGAGCTGCTGCTCATCGTGCAGCTCGCAGTGGCGATCGTCTCGCCGCTGGTCGGCAACCGGCCCTCCGGAAGCCTGCCGGAGTACTACGTCTACCTCATCTCTGCGCTCCTGCTCCCGCTGGCCGCGGGCTTCTGGGCGCTGATCGAGCGGAGTCGGTGGAGCACACTGATCCTCGGCGTCGCCTGCCTGTCGATCGCCGTGATGGTCTACCGGATGCATCAGATCTGGTTCGTCCAGAGCGCCTGATCCGCGCCGCCACCGGGCCCTGCCGCTCGACCGCCTACCATGGACCTGCGATGTCGAAACCAGCCAGCGAAGCGTCCGGACGGGCCGCCCACGACCCCCGACTCCCTTCCGCACCCGCGAGTGCCGACCCGAGCCGCTCTGCCCGCTCCCGCGGGATCGGCAGCCTGCTCGTCGTGGTCTACGGGATCCTGGCGCTCGCCGCGACGGGTCGCTCCCTCTTCCAGATCATCGACCGGTTCGACGAGGCGCCCCTCGCCTTCTCGCTCTCGGCTCTCTCGGCGGTCGTCTACATCGTCGCGACGGTCGCGCTCATCGTGCCGGGACGCGCCTGGCAGCGCGTGGCCTGGGTGACGATCACGTTCGAGCTCGTCGGCGTCCTCGTCGTCGGCGCCGTGAGCGTGCTGGAACCGCAGCTGCTCGGCCTGACCAGCGCTGACCCCTTCGGACGGCAGTCGACCGTCTGGGCGGCCTTCGGAGCCGGCTACCTGCTCATCCCGCTGGTTCTGCCGGTGCTGGGCCTGTGGTGGCTCCGTGTGCAGGGGCGACGCGGCCCGCGAGCGGCGTCCTGATGCGCGTCGAGACGCGGCCGGGCGACCTCGCCGGCATCGGTCCCTCGGCCGTGAGCATCGGCAAGTTCGACGGCGTGCACGCGGGACACCGCGCGGTCATCGGCACTCTGCACGACCGGGCGCGTGAGCGCGGTCTCGCGGCCGTGGTGGTCACCTTCGACCGTAACCCGCTCAGCGTGATCGCGCCGGAGAAGTGCCCGCCGGCGCTGGTGGGCAACGAGCAGAAGCTCGAGCTGCTCGCGGGGACCGGGGTCGACGCGACGCTGCTCCTCACGTTCGACGAGGAGTTCCGCGCGCTCTCGCCCGAGGAGTTCGTGCAGCACGTGCTCGTCGACGCGCTCGAGGCGCGGGTGGTGCTCGTCGGCTCCGACTTCCGCTTCGGCGCACGGGGGGCGGGCGACATCGGGATGCTGCGCCGGCTGAGCGAGCAGCACGGCTTCGAGGTGGAGCTGATCGACGACGTCCGGCCGGAGGACGGCCGCCGCGTCTCCTCCACCTGGATCCGCGAGCTGCTCGCCGAGGGTGACGTCGAGCACGCCACGCGCCTGCTCGGGCACGAGCCCGTGGTTCGCGGAGTCGTCGTGCACGGCGCGAAGCGCGGGCGAGAGCTGGGCTTCCCGACCGCCAACCTCTCGCCGCAGTCGCAGGGCCTGATCCCGGCCGACGGCGTGTACGCGGGGAGGCTCACGACGGACGGCGTCACGCATCCGGCCGCGATCTCGGTCGGCAGCAACCCCACCTTCGCCGGAGTACCGCCGAAGCAGGTCGAGGCGTACGTGCTCGATCAGACCCTCGAGACCCTGGACCTCTACGACCGCGTCGTCGAGGTCGCCTTCGTCGGCCGCATTCGGGGACAGGTCGCCTACGAGGGCGTCGAGCCGCTGATCCGCCAGATGAACGACGATGTGCTGCGCGTGCGCGAGGTGCTCGGCATCGCGTGAGCCCGCTCGGTGGCTGGGGCACCTAGCAGGGGCCGGGGGCCCGCACCAGCGGGAGAGGTCGCGGGGCCATCGGCGTAGCGTGGCCGCATGAGCCAATCCCCCTCCGACTCGACGCGCCCCCTCGCGCTCGTCACCGGCGCGACCGGCTACATTGGCGGTCGGCTGACGCCGCGCCTCCTGGAGGCGGGGTTCCGCGTGCGAGTGCTCGTGCGCGATCCGCGCAAGCTCTCCGACGTGCCGTGGGCGGAGGAGGTCGAGGTCGCCCAGGGCGATCTCGGCGATCCGGAGTCGCTCACCGCCGCAGTCGACGGTGTGGACGTCCTCTACTACCTCGTCCACTCGATGGGCTCGGGCAACGACCACGCCCACTTTGAGGAGGTCGAGAGCCGCGCCGCGCAGAACGTCGCCTCGGCGGCGATGGCGGGCGGCGTCGGCCGCATCGTCTACCTCGGTGGCCTGCACCCTGACGGCCAGGAGCTCTCGAAGCACCTCCGCTCGCGCGCGGAGGTGGGCCGGATCCTGATGGAGTCGGGCGTGCCGACGATCGCGCTGCAGGCCGGCGTGATCATCGGCTCCGGATCGACCTCGTTCGAGATGGTCCGCCACCTCACCGACGTGCTGCCCTACATGCCCGCGCCGCAGTGGGTGCGGAACTTCATCCAGCCGATCGCCGTGCGCGACGTGCTGCACTACCTGATCGGCGCCGCCTCCCTCGAGGACCGCCGGCTCAACCGCACCTTCGACATCGGTGGGCCCGATGTGCTGCGCTACGGCCAGATGATGAACGGCTACGCGGTGGAGGCGGGCCTGCGGCAACGACCGATCGCGTCGCTGCCGGTGTTCACCCCGTGGCTGGCCTCGCAGTGGGTCAACCTCGTGACGCCGATCCCGCGCTCGCTCGCGGTGCCGATCATCGCCTCGCTGCAGTACGACTGCGTGGTGCACGAGCAGGACATCCGCTCGCTCATCCCCGACCCGGAGGGCGGACTCACCTCGTACCGCCGGGCGGTCAGGCTCGCGCTGGGCAGGATGCAGGCGGGCGAGATCGAGACGAGCTGGCAGAACGCGGAGGTCGTCGGCGCGCCGAGCGATCCGCTGCCGAGCGACCCGGAGTGGGCCGGCCACACCGTCTACGTCGACCTGAAGGTGCGGCGCACCCAGGCCGACCCGGCCAAGCTCTGGCGGGTGATCGAGGGCATCGGCGGCACGAATGGCTGGTACTCCTTCCCGCTCGCCTGGGTGATTCGCGGCTGGATGGACCGCCTCGTCGGGGGAGTGGGCCTGCAGCGCGGACGCCGCGACTCCGCCCGGCTGCACGCCGGCGACGCGCTCGACTTCTGGCGGGTCGAGGCGATCGAGCGGCCGACCCTCTTGCGTCTGCGCGCCGAGATGAAGGTGCCGGGAGGCGCATGGCTCGAGATGCGCGCCGAACCCTCGGACGGCGGCGGCTCGGTCTACACGCAGCGCGCGGTCTTCTTCCCGCAGGGGCTCGCGGGCCGACTCTACTGGTTCGCGATCCTGCCCTTCCACGGCGTCATCTTCAACGGCATGGCCAACCGCATCACAGCCACCGCGGCCGACCTGCCGGACTCCGGCGACGAGCGCTCCCCTGGCGGGCGCCGGGCGCAGCGGTGACAATGGAGGGGTCCGACGGCGGCGAGACCGCCCGGGACGCCGAGAGAGGAGCACGATGAGCGAACTGTCGAGTACGGACGCGGGGCGCGATCTCGAGCTGGGGAAGGTCCTCTTCATCGGGGACAGCATCATCCAGGCGGGGGCCTGGGGTGAGTGGCTGACGCACTCGACGGTCGTTGACGAGGGAGTCGGAGGGGCGACCACCGCGGATGTCGTCGCGCGTCTCCCCGAGCTCGTCGCGCAGGAGCCGGATACCGTGGTGCTCCTGATCGGCACCAACGACCTGGCGTGGCACCGCACAACGGAGCACATCGTCCGCAACATCGAGACCGTCGTCGCGACGTTCCGCCGCGACCTGCCCGACGTGCGCCTCCTGGTCACGTCGGTCCTGCCCCGCGGACACGAGTTCGCCCCGCAGATCCGCGGTATCAACCGCCACCTCTGGCAGTTCGCGCCCACCGCGCACGCGGGCTACCTCGATCTCTGGCCGGTGCTCGCGGGCGAGGACGGCGGCCTGCTCGAGCAGTACTCGCCGGACGGGCTGCACCTCAACGAGGAGGGCTACCGCGTCTGGCGGGAGGCGCTGGGCCCGGCACTCGAGGCGGTGCTGCGGATGCCTCCGCGGACTCGACCGATCACGCTGCCGTACGACGAGTTCGCGCGGCCGAAGACGGCCTAGACAGGCGTGACGGGGAGTCGGCCGCTGGGTCGTTTCCCTCTCCCGTGATCGGGTGAGGAGGGCACGCGCGTGCGGCCAGAGGTCAGGCGTCCCGTCCGAGAGGCTGCTCGCACGGGGGCGTCGACACGCTTCACGGACATCCGGATCGTCGGCGCGGTGCTGCGCTGTCGTGCTCGCCAGTACTGACGCCCGGACCGAGGTCAGCCCGGTCCCGTGCGCTCGAGCAGGCGGGCGAGTGCGGCGATCGCGGCGGGGCCGACACGGCAGCAGCCTCCGATCACGTCGGCTCCGGCGTCGAGCCAGGACGCGACCAGGGCGGAGTCGAAGGCCGGGTCGCCCGTCCACCGGCGTGTGGGCGCATCCCAGACCTCGCCGCTGTTCGGGTACACGACGACCAGCTTGCCCGTAGCCCGGCGAGCGAGACGGGCCGCTGCCGCGACGTCCGCAGGCGAGCAGCAGTTGACCCCGACGCCGATCACGTCGTCCGAGGCGGCTGCCACGGCGAACGCCTCGGCGAGTCGTTCGCCCGCGGCCGTACTGTTCCCTCGGGCGCTCACGGTGATCCAGGCGGGTATAGGGGAGCCGCGGAGGGCGGCGACGACGGCGTGCACCTCCCGCACGGAGGGCAGCGTCTCGACCGCGATCACGTCGGGGCCCGCGGAGGCGAGCGCCCGCAGGCGGGGGCGGTGCCACCGGGTCAGCTCCTCCACCGTGAGGCCGTCGTCGCTCGGTACTCGGAGCCGTCGGCGAGTGCCGCGCCGTAGGGGCCGACGGAGGCGGCGACCCAGCCGCTCTGCGCCTCCCTCGCCAGGTATACACTCGCGCGGAGGGCGCGCTCGGCGAGCTCTGCGGG
Source organism: Rathayibacter tanaceti (assembly GCF_001634385.1). GTDB lineage: Bacteria > Actinomycetota > Actinomycetes > Actinomycetales > Microbacteriaceae > Rathayibacter > Rathayibacter tanaceti. The sequence goes on from NZ_LIIN01000089.1 coordinate 8,718, forward strand.
GAGGCCGACGGCTGCGAATCCGCTCGTCGAGACCTGGTAGCTCGCGGTCACGGCTACGCGGGCGCCGGCGTCGGCGAAGACGCGATGCGCGTCGCGCACACGCTGCGGCTCGTCGACGAGGACCCGGGCGCTCCAGAGGGCGGAGTCGACGGCCGCGCCCCGCGCCTCCAACTCGGTGCCGAGCCCGCCGTCGAGCAGCAGCGGGCGCTCACGCGCCGCGGCGACCAGGGCGGCGGCGCTCACGAGCGGTTGTTGGAGAGCTCGAAGATCTTCACGAGCTCGGCGATCGCCGCCTCGCGGGCCTCGCCGCCCTCCTCGAACATCGCGGTGATGTGCGTGCGGAGGTGGTTCTCGACGATCAGCTTGTTCAGCGAGCCGAGCGACTTCTGGATGGCGAGGGACTGCGTGACGATGTCCACGCAGTAGTCCTCGTTCTCGATCATCTTCTCGAGCCCGCGCATCTGGCCGCCCAGGATGCGGGCACGGTGCAGGGAGCGCTTCTTCAGGTCCTCGATCACTCCGCCAGCCTACGCGCCGGAGCAGGTACCCGGGCGGGGTATCCGCCCCCGTACGATCGACGGGTGAGCACCCGCAAGCCGTCCCGCACCGCCGCCGCCCGCTACCCCTCCCGGGACCAGGCGCGGATGGCGCTCGCACCCGGGATCCTCGCCGCGATCGTGCTGCTGGCCGGACTCGCCCTCGTCGGCTCCGACGCGTACGACGTCATCCGGTACCCGGTCGCGATCCTCGCGGCGGTGATCGGCTGGTTCGCGATCCAGGCGCGCTCCCTTCTCTGGCTGATCGGGCTCGTGCCGGTGCTCGTGCTGTGGAACCCGGTGCTGCCGTTCGCGTTCCCGGACGCGGTCTGGTCGTCCCTGAGCCTCGCTGCGGTCGGCGTGTTCGTCGCCGCCGGACTGATCATCCGCGTCCCGACCCCGGAGTGACGACGGGCACGCCCGTTCCTGCGGCGGAGGACCGCCGACAGTGTGCCGATCCTGCGGCGGAGGACCGCCGACGGTGTGCCGAGGAGTAGGCTGACGATGCACCTGCACGCCGGGGATGCTGCGACCGGGTCTCAGACCCGTTGCTCGGAGTTCTTGACGGCTACGGGATGCACCGACGCCCGTCGCCTCCGCGGAGGCGATCCGGCGGATGCAAGGCGACGGCAGAGCGCGGGAACCCCTCCTCCGCCCCCGTCCCACGTCGAGGAGGAGCATGGCTCGCAGCGGCCAGCGTCAGTCCGGTCAGACGCGTCGAGCGTCGAACGCCGCCGGCAGCCGACCCCGACCGCGCTCGCGCGGTGTCGACGACGCCGGGATCATCCCGATCCTCGCGCGCCGTGTGCGCGAGGTGGAGGCCAAGGCCCAGACCGGCAAGGTCGGGCCGACCAACCGGACGAAGTTCCTGGTCATCGCGCTGCTGATGCGCGAGGAGCGCAAACGCGTCAAGGTCGACTCCGCGCTCAGCGAGGCTCAGCGCGCCGAGGAGATGAAGCGCCTCGACGGGATCGCGACGATCCTCGCCAAGACGGCCGCGCGAGACACCAGCCTGATCGCGCTGCTCGAGTCCGAGGCCGGCATCACGCCCGCCGCGCAGAAGCTGCGGCGCGACTGGCTGCTTGAAGCGGGCGCCGAGCTCAGCCCCGACGAGCTGCTGATCGTCACCGAGCCGGAGCCCAAGCCCGAGGTCCCGGAGAACCAGGTCGTGCCGCCCTCGGTGCGCGCCCGTCAGCTGGCCAACCCCTTCCTCCCGCCCGACTTCTCGGTCGCGCAGGCCGCCACTCCGGCTCCGCGCCGCCGCCTGGACGACTGGGAGCTGCTCGGGCCGCTGTTCAAGGCCTTCGAGTACGGCGCCGGCGGACGCGCCGCGAGCATGGAGCTCCCCGAGCCGCCGAAGCTCGACCGCGTCTCACCGCGCGGACGTGAGCTGATGCCGCATCAGGCGCGCTTCATCGAGAGTGCGCGCGAGGGGCACCGCAGCTTCGTGCTCGCCGACGAGCCCGGCCTGGGCAAGACCGCGCAGAGCCTGCTCGCCGCCTCCGTCTCGGGTGCCTACCCGCTGCTCGCGGTGGTTCCGAACGTGGTCAAGATGAACTGGGCACGCGAGGTCGAGCACTGGACCCCGCAGCGGCGCGCCACGGTGATCCACGGTGACGGCGGAACGCTCGACGCCTTCGCCGACGTCGTGATCGTCAACTACGACATCCTGGACCGGCACATCGGCTGGCTGGGGAGCCTCGGATTCCGCGGGATGGTCGTCGACGAGGCGCACTTCATCAAGAACCTCCGCTCGCAGCGCTCGCAGAGCGTGCTCGCGCTCGCGTCGAAGATCCGCGAGACGACTCCCGGCCACGACCCGCTGATGATCGCGCTCACGGGTACTCCGCTGATCAACGACGTCGACGACTTCCGTGCCATCTGGCGTTTCCTCGGCTGGATCGACGAGACCAAGCCCGGGCCGGAGCTGATGGGCAGGCTGGAGGAGACGGGTCTCACTCCCGCCGACACCGGCTTCTACCCGGAGGCGCGCGAGGCCGTCATCGACCTCGGCATCGTCCGCCGCAAGAAGATCGACGTGGCCGCCGATCTGCCCTCGAAGCGGATCGTCGACCTGCCCGTCGAGCTCGACGACGACCTCGGCCGCTCGATCCAGAAGGCCGAGCGCGAGCTCGGAGCCCGGATGCTGCAGCGCTACCGGGCCGTCACCGCGTCGATCACGCACGAGCTCGACGACGACGAGCGCGACCGGTTCATCCGCATCGTCGCCCAGAGCGAGCTCGAGGAGTCGAAGGCGGCGAAGACCGGCGAGAACGTCTTCACGATGGTGCGCCGGATCGGGCAGGCGAAGGCGGCGCTGGCTGCCGACTACGCCTCGCAGCTGGCCCGCTCGGTGGGCAAGGTGGTCTTCTTCGCGAAGCACATCGACGTGATGGATCAGGCCGAGGAGACGTTCGAGAAGCGCGAGCTCGCCTCCGTCTCGATCCGCGGGGATCAGACGGCGACCTTCCGGCAGGCGCAGATCGACGCGTTCAACAGCGATCCGGACGTCTCGGTCGCCGTCTGCTCGCTCACCGCGGCGGGCGTCGGGGTGAATCTGCAGGCGTCGTCGAACGTGGTGCTCGCCGAGCTGTCCTGGACCTCCGCGGAGCAGACTCAGGCGATCGACCGCGTTCACCGCATCGGCCAGGAGGAGCCCGTCACCGCCTGGCGCATCATCGCGGCGCACACGATCGACGCGAAGATCGCCGAGCTCATCGACGCGAAGGCCGGCCTCGCCGCCCGCGCGCTCGACGGAGCGGACGCCGAGACCGCCTCGGCCGACACGGTTCAGCTCGACGCGCTCATGCACGTCCTTCGGGAGGCGATCGGCTGAGCGGCGCCGCTCGACGTCGCCAAAACGCAGCAGCGCGTCGCGCACGGCAGAGCGCTCCGTCGCTCCCGCCCGCGCCGATGGCGTCTCGGCGAGAGCGACGGCCCGTCCGGTCGCGCGGGCGATGCCGGGACCGGCGTCGGTCGCGAGCCGGTCGGCGTAGCGGATGCGTGGGGTCGGCCTCGATCCTCGCGCCGCCGGTCGGGTCGCTGTCGCGATGCTCGCGAGCGTCCGAGGACAAGCCGATGACCGCCTCGGGCCCAGCAGCTCGCGTGCGGCGTCGACGGGAGGTCGTGCCGACCGAGGTGGGCGCCGCGCGACCGGGTGACACCCGAGGTGAGCCTCAGCCGGTGCGGAGCGTGCTGTCACCCCGATCGCCGACGACGACGCGGAGCCCGATCGGCAGCCGCTCGCGCATCGCGTCGACATGGCTGATCAGGCCGATCGTGCGGCCTCCGGTGCGGAGAGCGTCGAGCGTGCCCAGTGCGGTCTCGAGCGTCTCGGCATCGAGCGAGCCGAACCCCTCGTCGATGAACATCGTCTCGAGCGTGATACCGCCCGACTGCATGCTGACGACGTCGGCGAGGCCGAGGGCGAGGGCGAGGGAGGCGAGGAACGTCTCGCCGCCCGAGAGCGAGGCGGGCTGGCGGCGCACGCCGGTGAAGGCGTCGAGCACGTCGATGCCGAGACCGGAGGAGGCCCTGCGGTAGGCGAGCGAGTCGTCGTGGAGCAGGGTGTACCGGCCACTCGTCATCGTCTCGAGGCGGAGGTTCGCGGCGCCGACGATCTCCTCCAGGCGGCCCGCGAGGGCGAACGACTCGAGGTCCATGCGTCGGGTGTTCTGCCCGCGCCCGTCGACCGTCTCGGCGAGGGCGCGTAGCTCCTCGTAGCGGCGGAGGCGCCCCTCGAGCGAGCGCAGCCGGCGCGCGGCGACCGCCGCCAGCTCGGCCAGCCGGGCGGCGCGGTGCTCGAGCACCGAGAGCCGCGACCGCGCCTCGTCGCGCCGGGTGGAAGCCAGGCGTGCCGACTCCTCGAGTTCGGCGAGGTCGACGGGAGTGGCGGGCAGCTCCCGCAGCTCGGGCTCGGCGAGTACCGCGTCGACGGCGCTCCTGCGCCGCTCGTGCTCGGCGACGA
>NZ_LIIN01000090.1 GCF_001634385.1 Rathayibacter tanaceti
GATCTGCGGCGAGGCCGCCAGCACCTCGCCGAGAGCGTCCGCGATGCCCTGCCGCTCGGCCGCCCACACCTCGGCCAGGCCGCGCACGCGCTCGTCCGGGTGCGCCAGCCCGAGGGGGAGCATCCGCGCGACCGTCGCGTGTTCGACAGCACGGAGATAGGCGGTGGCGACGATGGCCTCGCGGTCCAGTGGCGCCTCCTCGAACTCGCGCACCGAGAAGTACTCGCCCAGGGCGCGGTGCGCGCTGCGGCGGTGGTCCTCGAGATCGAACGGTTCCGCGATGCCCACGTCGTGCTCCTCCGCTAGGTCTGTCCCTCCATCCTGGGCCCCTCGTGCGGGAGGCGGAAGAGCACGCGCCTACGCCTGCGACACTGGGAGCCGGCGGTCAGGCGGGCGCCGGGATCGGGGCGGAATGGCTGCGGCGCGGACGGGGGCGGTCGGCGCGATCCTGGTCGCGGCCCTCTGCTTCGGCACCACCGGCACGGCGCAGTCCCTGGGCGCCGCGAGTGTGGATCCGCTTCTGCTCGGATCCGCGCGCATCGTGCTCGGCGGTGCGCTGCTGGCCGCGCTGCTCGGAGCGCGCGCGGTGCGCCGGCGCGCGCCCGTTCGTCCGACCCTGCCGGTGCTGGTGCTCGTGCTGTTCGGCGCTGTCGGAGTCGCCGCCTACCAGCCCGCCTTCTTCACCGGAACCGCGCAGAACGGGGTCGCGGTCGGCACGATCGTGGCCCTCGGCTCGGCCCCCGCCTTCACGGGCCTGCTGGAGTGGCTGGTGCTGCGAGCCGCGCCCAGCCCGCGCTGGTTCGTTTCGACGGCTCTCGCCGCGGGCGGCGTGGTGCTGCTCAGCGGAGGCGGCGCCGACACCGGAGCCTCGCCCCTCGGCCTCGCCGCCTCGGCGGGCGCGGGTGCGTCCTTCGCCGTCTACGCCGTGTGCGGGGTGCTGCTGCTCCAGCGCGGGCTGAGCCCCGTCGCAGCAATGGGTGCCCAGTTCGGAGCCGCCGCGCTGCTCGCTCTCCCGTTCCTGCTGCTCGGTGACGCATCCGTGCTCGCCGGCTCGGTCCCGGCCGTGCTGTGGCTCGGAGTCGTCACGGTCGCCATCGCCTACACCTTCTTCGCGCGCGGCCTGCGGATGCTGTCCGCGGCGACCGTCTCGACGCTGACCCTTCTCGAGCCGGCGATCGCGACACTCCTGGGTGTGGCGGTGCTGGGGGAACGCCTGACCGCGGGGGCCGTCGCGGGAGTTGTGGTGGTGGTCGCGGCCGTGCTCCTGGTGGCGGTTCCGGGGCGGGCGAGGCGCCTCACGGAAGACGCCGGGCTCCCCTGATCCCGGGCGCCCGTTCACAACTCTTCCCGCGTCGATTCGGCACGATTCGCTCGTGAGAAGCGCTGGATGGTTAGAAGCGGCTTGCCAGGATGAAGCCGTTCGTGTCGACGTGGCGCTCCGAGATCTGATATCCGAGCGCGTTGGCGATAGAGGTCCACGCGTCGAGCTCCTCGCGTGAGCCGAGCTTGCTGCTGGTCTGCACGAATCCACGGCGCGAAGTGATCACTCCGGTGCTTCCGTATTCGGATCCCGTAGCGGCATCGGCATAAACCACTATCATCTGCATGTCATCCTCCTGGATGGTAGGTTCCGCGGGTGCGGGGGCGGGCTTGAGTCGGTCATTGATGAAACGGTACGGATCGACGGTGACGCCGTAGGAGTACCCGGATTCCGAGAGCGAGATGGTGAGATGCAGGTGGTTTCCCCGTGATGCGTTCCCTGTGTTGCCGACCGATCCCACCCGCTCTCCGCGAGCCACCGAGCGACCGATCGGGAGGGGCGAGGCCGCGTTCATGTGGCAGTACGCCGAGTGGTATCCGTCGGCGTGCCGCAGAACGACGACGTATCCGAGGTCGCTGTTACGGAGGTTGACGACGACAACGCCGTCCGCGGCTGCCGGAATGGCAGTCCCGCCGGCCTGCGGATAGTCGAGTCCGCGGTGGGGACGCGCACGTCCCGCCGTGGCCCCCCAGCCGTCGGCGACGTTGGGATTGGTGAAGGGGTGGCGGTACTGCACATAGGTCGCGGCGTGCGCGCTCTCGGCGTCGAAGAATGCCGGAGAAAGGGCCAGGAAGGCGGCCATTCCAGCGGCACTGGCGAGAAGTCCTCTTCGAGAGAGTGCCGTCAGAGGGTCGAGAGGACTCTCCGATTCCGGATGGAGTCCAGTCGTGTCGAATGTGTTCACATGTTCCCTCTCGAGTGCAGTTATTCTGCTTCTTTGCTGAGAGTACTGAGAAGCCCTCGCTCGTGTCAAATCCTCTTCACGCGCCCCCGATTCTGCGAGAGAAGCGGGCGATTCTCACCCCTCAAAGAGTCGGTCAGGGCAACTTTTATCCTAGAACGTCTGACGGCTAGTCCATCTAGTGAATATGGTCATCGCTTTCCGGTATGACGGAGAAGGCCGGATTGTCACGTCTATATCCGACAGTGCAACTCGCACGGATGTGTCCCGACGCGGTGTCCTCGGTGGTCCGCTGACCTGACGCGGTGCATCGTGACGGAGCCGCCGCCGCCACCCACCGCTCTCTGTTCGAGGACGGGACGCACAGGCACCTCACCGTCGATCTGGTCGACTGATGCGGGAGCGACCACAGAGGCGCCCGCGGGCGAGCGGCCCATGATCCGCAGCCGCCTGCTCGCGGTCGACGGGATCGTCGGGTTCGGCCTTCTCCCCGCCGGTCAGCCCCTGGCCGATCGGTCGTCAGGAACCGCCCGCCGTCGTCGGCGTCAGCCGGCCGGAGCGGGGGCCTGCGGGGCCGTCCCGGTGCTCAGCTGCACGCCGACCACCGACCCCCGGTCGACCTGCGTCCCCGCGGCCGGAGAGGTACCCGCGACGGTGGCGACGGGCTGCGTCGAGTCGACTTGCGAGGTCGGTCCCGGAGTGAGGCCTGCCGCGGTCAGCGCCTGCGACGCTGCATCGCCGCTGCGCCCGCCGAGATCGGGAACCGTGACCTGCGGTGCCGCGATCGTCGACGGATCCGCCGGCGGGAAGTCCGAGCCGCCGTACCGGGAGTCGATCGCCGTCATCAGCGGCTTCCAGATGCGATGACGCGCCCCGGGTGCCCAGCCGCTGTCGAAGTCGACCGTGTCGAGGTTGATCCGCGAGCCGTCCTCGCGCGCCGAGATGCTGCCTACCCACACGGCGAGAGCGGTCTCGGACGAGGCCCCCAGCGCCCACGTGTCGGCGGAGTTGTCGGTCGTACCGGTCTTGGTGATGTGCTGGATCCCGTTCTTCGGGTCGTCCTCGGTGCCCGTGCCCTCGGCCGTCACTTTGAGCATCGCGTACTGCATGGCCGCGGCGACCTTGGTCGACACCGCCCTGGTGCATGTCGATGCGACCGGCTCGATCTCGCGCCCGTCCGCTCCGACGATCGCGGTGATCGCCACGGGTGTGCACGTGGTGCCGTCGTCGGCGATGCCGGCGTAGGCCGACGCCATCGTCAGCGGGGCTATCTCGTTGGTCCCGAGCACGGCGCCGGGCGACTGCACCAGCGCCTTCCCATCGGCCCGGTGCACGCCGAACGCTTCGGCCTGCTTGCGGATCTCGCACTGGTCGAGCAGGTGCGACATCCCCGTGAAGCCCGTGTTGAGCGAGTACACGGTGGAGTAGAGCGCCGTCTGTGTGTCGGAGTACCCGCCGTCGCCCGCGTTCTTGGGGTTGTAGGAGTCGTAGTTCCAGGTGCCCTCGCAGCTGTCGGCGAAGCCGTCCAGTTCTTCGGCTTCGAATCGAACTGCTCGAGCAGGGTGTGCCCGCGGTCGAGCCACTCGGCGAGCGTGAAGACCTTGTAGGCCGAACCGGTCTGGAACCCGTTGCCCCCGCCGGCGGAGGCGTCGACGTTGAGGTTGATCGCCGAGTACTCCGGTCCACTCGCGATCACGTCAGGATCCTGGCTGTAGGTCTTGTTCTGGACCATCGTCAGGATCTTCCCCGTCCCGTTCTGCACAGCGACCGCGGTCGCTCCCACATCGAACCGCGGGTCGGAGGAGGGCACCTGCTGGTCCATCAGCTCCTGCGCCGTCTCCTGCAGATCGAGGTCGATGGTCGTGTACACCGTGATCCCGCCCCGCTTGATGGCGGCGTAGCGCTCATCGTCGGTTGCGCCGAGCGCGGGGTCGTCGCGGAGCTCGTGCATCACGTAGTCGCAGAAGTAGGCGGCGCTCCCCGCAGTCTGGCAGCCGGTGGAGGGAGGAGTGATCTCGGGCGTGATCGCCTCGGCGGTCGCTGAGTCGTGCGCCGCCTGGTCGAGCGTCCCGGCCTCGAGCATGCGGTCGAGGATGTAGTCGCGCCGCTCCCGCGTCTGCGCGTAGCCGTTGGCCTCGCCGTTCTCGACGTCGTCCGGCCGGTCGAAGCGGAACTTCTCGGGATTGTTGACGATCGCCAGGAGGGCGGCCGACTGATCGACCGACAGGTTGGCCGCCGGGATGCCGTAGTAGTACTCGGCTGCGGCTTCGATGCCGTAGACGGTGCCGCCGAAGAGCGCGATGTTGAGGTAGCCGAGGAGGATGTCGTCCTTCGTCGACACCTTCTCGAGCCCGATCGCGAGGCGCATCTCCTTGAGCTTGCGCTCGGCGGTCGTCGCCGTCGCCTCCGCGTAGGCCCGGTCGCGCTCGGCCTGATCGGTGATCGACTCGGCCTTCTGCACGAGCACGTTCTTCACGTACTGCTGCGTGATCGAGGATCCGCCCTGCGTGTCGCCGTCGAGGAGGTAGGTGCTCGCGATCGCACGCAGCGTGCCCTGCAGGTCGATGCCTCCGTGGTCGTAGAAGCGCGGGTCCTCGCTCGCGACGAGCGCGTCCTTCACGGCGTCGGCGATCCGATCGGCCGGCACCTCGATCCTGTTCTGGTCGTAGAAGGAGGCGAGCAGCGTCGGATCCTCGGGGTCACCCGCATAGACGTCGCTCTTCTGCATCAGCTGCCCCACCTCGAGGTAGCTCGGCAGCGACTGGAACGCCGAGATCGTGCCGGACGTCGCCGCTCCGGTCAGGGCTGCCGCCGGCGCCACGACCAGGGAGGCGAGCAGACCCGCGATGACGCTGACGATCACGAATCCGACCAGCGCGCCGACAGCCCCGTGGACGGTTCGACGGGGCTGGAAGACGGGGACGTTCGGTCGCTTCAGGATGGATCCTCTCGCTGCACCAGCACCCTAGGCGAGGCCTGAGACATCGGTGCCGAGGCGCGCGCGCCGTGTCGCAGCCCACGGTCACTCCCGCTGGTCCGCGCCGTCGATTCCTCGGGGCGCGGCCGTGCCGCCTCGCCGTCCGGAGCCGTTCGCGACGAGTGAACCGCGACGGCATCCCGACTGCCTCGGCGTCCGGGCGTCAGCCCTCGATCAGGTCGCCGTTGATGTCCGAGACGTCGTGCGGATTGATCGGCGCCGTGCCGTTGCTCACCTGCAGGGGGATGATCGCGCCCTTGAGGGCCGTCTTCTCGGCGGAGGGCGTCGTCGAGACCACCGAGCCTCGGGGATCGACGCCGAGCCGACCGCCTCGGTGAGGCCGACCGAGAAGCCGGCCGCGGTCAGAGCGGACGTCGCGTCGGCGACAGTCCTGCCCGAGACGTCCGGGACCTCGACGAGGGTCCCGCTGCGCGGCGAGGAGGCGAGCATCGTGGCGGGCGGGTCGATGAAGTCGTCGCCGCCGTACTTCTGGTCGAGTGCCGTCATGATCGGCCTCCAGATCGCGTGACGGGCGTCCGCCGCCCGGATCGAGCCGCGCTCGCCCGTCAGTGTGGTGAAGCGCAGGTTCTGCTTCGAGTTGTCCGAGAAGCCGTTGATGCTGCCCACCCAGACGGCCAACGAGGTCGCTTTGCTGGCGCCGGCTGTCCACACGTCGGCCGCCTCATCCGTGGTGCCGGTCTTGCCGATGTGCTCGATGCCGTCGCGAGGATTGGAGGCGGTTGCCGTTCCCGAGGTCATCACGCGCTGCATCGCGTACTGCATCCCGTGCGCCACCTCGGGGGTGACCGAGGCACGGCACGAAGCCGGCGGAACCGCGACGGACGCGCCGGTGCTGTCGGTGATCCGGTCGATGACGACGGGCGCGCACGTCGTCCCATCGTTCGCGATGCCGGCGTACGCGTTGGCGATCGTCAGGGGAGCGATGCCGTTGGTGCCGAGGACCGCGGCCGGCCGGCTGTCGAGCTCCTTCCCGTCCGCCCGGTGGATGCCGAACGACTCCGCCGTCGTGCGGATGTCGCAGACGTCCAGCTTCTGCGCCATCCCCATGAAGCCGGTGTTGATCGAGTTGGTCGTCGACTGGAGGGCGTTCATCGAGGCGGCGTCCTCGGAGGCCACATCGTTCCGCGGGGCGAATCTGGTGGGGTAGACGCCATCGTCAGCGACGCTGCATTTCTGCGGGTACGACGCGAACCCCGACGTCGGCGACGGGAACGACTCGTTGATGGTGTGACCCGCCATCAGCCACTGCGCCAGGGTGAACACCTTGTAGGTCGAGCCGGTCTGCACTCCGGAGCCGCCGCCCATGTTCAGGTCGACGTTGAGGTTGATCGCGCTGTACCCCGGGTTCGCGGCGAGGAACTGCTCGTCCTGGCTGTACTTGGTGTTCTGCACCATCGAGAGCACCCGGCCGGTCTTCGCCTCGACGGAGGCGGCGGTGGCACCGACCTCGAAGCGCGGGTCGACCGGGGGGATGTAGGCGTTCAACGAGGCCTGCGAGACCTGCTGGATGTCGAGATCGAGGGTGGTGACCACGTCGAAGCCGCCCTGGCGGATGCGCTGGAAGCGCTCGTCGTCGGTCGCGCCGAAGGCATCGTCGGTGCGCAGCACATTGAGCACGTAGTCGCAGAAGTAGGCGGCGTCACCGGCGGTCGAGCAGCCGGTCGACGGCTCGGTGATCGTCGGGGTGATCGGCTCGGCGACCGCGGCGTCGTGAGTGGCCTGGTCGATGCGCCCGTGCTTGAGCTCCTCGGAGAGGATGTAGTCGCGGCGCTCCTTGGTGGCGGCGTAGCCGTTGGCGGCTCCGTTGTCGGGGTCGCCCGGGTTGTCGAAGCGGAACTTGGCCGGGTTGTTCACGATCGCCAGGAGCGAGGCGGCCTGTGACGTGGAGAGCTGGCTGGCGGGGATCCCGTAGTAGTAGTTCGCTGCGGCTTCGATGCCGTAGACGGTGCCGCCGAAGAGCGCGATGTTGAGGTAGCCGAGGAGGATGTCGTCCTTCGTCGCCTCCTTCTCGAGCCCGATCGCGAGGCGCATCTCCTTGAGCTTGCGCTCCGGGGTCGGCGCGGTCGCCTCGTCGTAGGCCTTGGTGCGCTCGGCTTCGTCGGTGATCGACTCGGCCTTCTGCACGAGGACGTTCTTGACGTACTGCTGCGTGATGGAGGAGCCGCCCTGCAGGTCTTCGCCCGTCAGTGTGACGGCGATCGCACGGAGGGTGCCCTGGAGGTCGATGCCGCCGTGCTCGTAGAAGCGGGGGTCTTCGCCGGCGACCGCGGCGTCCTTGGCGGACTGCGCGACGTCGTCCCAGCCGACCTCGACGCGGTTCTGGTCGTAGACGGAGGCGAGCAGCGTGGTGCCGTTGCTCGCGTAGATGTTGGTGCGCTGCATCAGCTGGCCCACGTCGAGGTAGCCCGGCAGATTCTGGAACATACCGATCGTGTTGCTCGTCGCCAAGCCCGTGAGAGCGAGGGCCGGAGTGACCCCCACCGTGATCAGGACGCCCGCCACGGCACTCATCCCGATGAACCCCATGACGGCCCGCAGTGACATCCCGAGCGGCCGGACCGAGCGGCGGGATGCAGTGGGGAGTGCCATGGAGCGGTCGTCCTTTCGACGCGGCGCGACCGCCGCGGAGGTGCTGAGGGAGGGTGGCGAGAGCGCCGCGAGCATTCGCGCGATCCCCCGGCTTGATGGTACGTGACACACGTGCCCGCAGGGCGTCCTCCTCTGGGAGGAGATGCGAGCTGGCGGGCGATACGTCGCCGAGGCGCGTGCGCCGGGCTGCCGTCGGATCGATGCGTCCGTATCGTGGTCTGTGCGCCTCCTGCACGGGGCGTTGCAGCACCCGCTCCACCGCACCGTTCCCTCCACCGCTCCGGGGCCCCGGAGCGGTCGGCCCCGGCAGAAAGCGCACACCATGGCACGCATTCACGACGACGTGACCCAGCTCGTCGGCAACACTCCTCTCGTCCGCATCAACCGACTGGCTGGAGCCGATCGGGCGACTGTCCTCGCCAAGCTCGAGTTCTACAACCCGGCCAACAGCGTGAAGGACCGCATCGGCGTCGCGATCGTCGACGCCGCGGAGGCCTCGGGCGAGCTGCCCCCGGGCGGCACGATCGTCGAGGGAACCAGCGGCAACACCGGAATCGCGCTCGCGATGGTGGGGGCCGCGCGCGGCTACAGGGTGATCCTCACGATGCCCGAGACCATGTCGGTCGAGCGTCGGGTCCTCCTGCGCGCCTACGGAGCCGAGATCGTCCTGACTCCGGGCGGCGAGGGGATGCGCGGAGCCGTCGACAGGGCGCGCTCGATCGTCGACGAGACTCCCGGTGCGATCCTCGCCCGCCAGTTCGAGAACGCCGCCAACCCCGAGGTGCACCGTCGCACCACCGCCCAGGAGGTCTGGGAGGACACCGACGGCGAGGTCGACGTCTTCGTCGCGGGGATCGGCACCGGCGGCACCATCACCGGCGTCGGTCAGGTGCTCAAGGAGCGCAAGCCCGGCGTGCAGATCATCGGCGTCGAGCCGATCGACTCGCCGCTGCTCACCCAGGGCACGGCAGGTCCGCACAAGATCCAGGGCATCGGCGCCAACTTCGTGCCCGCGATCCTCGACCGCGAGGTCTATGACGAGATCATCGACGTGACCCTCGACGACTCCGTCCGCGTCGCCCGTGACCTCGCCGCGCAGGAGGGGATCCTCGGCGGCATCTCCTCCGGCTCCATCATGTGGGCCGCTCTCGAGGTCGCCCAGCGTCCGGAGAACGCCGGCAAGACCATCGTCGCGATCGTCTGCGACTTCGGCGAGCGGTACATCTCGACCGTCCTCTACGAGGACCTCCGCAGCTGAACCGCCCGGGAGTGCCCGGGCTGCCCCGGCTCGGACGCGGTCCGAGGCGCCGCAGCCCGGTCGGCGGTCGCCAGCCGGGTGTGCTCGGTCGGCTGCGGGAGGACGTCCGCACCGTTCGTGAGCGGGATCCCGCCGCGCGCGGTGCGGTCGAGGTGGTGCTCGCCTACCCGGGTGTGCACGCGGTCTGGGTGCACCGGGTCGCCCACGCCTGGTGGCGGCGCGGGCTGCGGCTCCCCGCGCGGCTGCTCAGTCAGGCGGCGCGCGCGGCGACGGGAGTCGAGATCCACCCGGGCGCAACGATCGGCCGCCGCCTCTTCATCGACCACGGCATGGGAGTCGTGATCGGCGAGACCGCGCGCATCGGCGACGACTGCGTGCTCTACCACGGGGTCACGCTGGGCGGGACGTCGGTGCGGCGTGAGCGGAGGCACCCGACTCTCGGCGATCGGGTGGTGGTCGGCGCGGGCGCCGTCGTCCTCGGGCCCGTGGTCCTCGGCTCCGACGTGAGAGTCGGGGCGAACGCCGTGGTGGTCGAGGACGCCCCTGATGGCGCTGTGCTCGTCGGCATTCCGGCCCGTGATCCGCGGGCGACGGGCCGGGCGGAGGGTGCGCTCGCCGACACCGCGTTCTCCACCGGCCCGGAGGTCTCCCCCTAGTCGTCGCTGCGCGGCGTGATGTCGCGGGGGGCGCTTTTGATCTGTGCGAAGGCGTCGAGGGCGTGTGCCCGTGTCTGCTTCAGGTCGAGGATCGGCGTCGGATAGCCGCCGCCGGTCAGCGTGTCCGCGAGGGTCCAGGGCTCGTGCACCGCTGTGCCCTCGACCTCTGCGAGTTCCGGCACGTTCAACCGGATGTAGCCGCCGTCCGGATCGAACTTCTTCGACTGCGTGACCGGATTGAACACCCGGAAGAACGGCGAGGCGTCGGCTCCCGAGCCCGCCACCCACTGCCAGTTCGCCGCGTTGCTCGCCGGATCGGCGTCGACCAGCGTGTCCCAGAACCAGGCCTCGCCCACCCGCCAGTCCACGAGCAGGTTCTTGATCAGGAACGAGGCCGTGACCATCCGCACCCGGTTGTGCATGTAGCCGGTGCGCCAGAGCTCGCGCATCCCGGCGTCGACCAGCGGATACCCGGTGCGCCCCTGGTGCCAGTCGTCGACGGCCGCCTGGCCGGGACGCCCCCAGGGGAAGGAGTCGAAGCGCGTGTCGAAGTTCGCGGTCGCCAGATCGGGCCAGTGGAAGAGCAGGTGGTAGCAGAACTCGCGCCAGAGCACCTCCGACACGAACCGCTCGCTGCCCTCGCCGCGGTGCTCACCTTTCGCGTGCGCCTCCTCGAGCGCGTGCCAGACCTGGAACGGGCTGATCTCGCCCCAGCGCAGGTGCGGGGAGAGGTTCGAGGTGGCGTCCTGCGCCGGCCGGTCGCGCCCGTCGGCGTAGTCGTCGAGCTGCTCCGCGAGGAACGCCCGCAGCCTCGCCGATGCCGCCCTCTCTCCCGGCGTCCAGCGCTCACGCAAGCCGCCCGCCCAGTCCGGGTGCGTCGGCAGAAGCTCCCAGTCGTCGAGATCGTCGGAGGCGGTGCCGCCGGAGTGGCCGTCGAGCGAGCGGGGTCGGGGCAGCGGCGCTCGCGGAGTCGCACGAGCGCGGCAGGCGCGAGCGAACGGCGTGTAGACCGAGTACGGGCCGCCCGCTCCGGTCTGCACGGTCCACGGCTCGAACAGCAGGGAGCCCTGGTGGCTCTCTGCCTCGCGTCCGCCGTCGCGCAGCGCCTCCTTGAGGGCGGCGTCGACCGTGCGCTCGGCCCTCCCGTAGCGGCGGTTCCAGTGCACGGCTCCTGCGCCGATCTCGTCGGCGAGCTGCAGCACGACCGCCTCGGCCGGCCCGCGGCGCAGGATCAGGCGGGCGCCCAACTCCGCGAGGTCGGATGCCAGCGCCGTGAGGCTGCCGTGGAGCCACCAGCGGGAGGCGCCGCCCAGCGCCCGGATCCCCGCCGACTCCTCGTCCAGCACGTAGCAGACGGCCACAGGGCCGCCGCGGTCGATCGCCGCGCGCAGTGCCGGGTTGTCGGCGAGTCGCAGGTCGTCACGGAGCCAGACGAGGGTGGGGGAGGTGTCACTCATGGTCCTCCTCATGATCCGCGAGTCGTGGGCCGGGGCGAAGAGCTGGCCCGCCCGCGCGGTGCATGGTAGCGGAGGCGCCGTCGTGCATCAGGAGGCGGCGATGCCGTCGCGCAGCTTGTCGCACAGCGCGGTCAGCTGCCGCAGCTCGTCCTCGTCGAGGGCTCCGCCCACCTGCTCGGAGATCGTCTGCATGTGGAGGAGGGCGACGCGGCGGAACAGGGCGTAGCCTCGTCGGTGATCGCGATGATCGTGCCGCGCGCGTCCGCGGGATCCTCGCTCTTCTCGACGTGACCCCGCGCGGCGAGGCGGTCGATCAGGCGGCTGACGCTGGGCTGCGAGAGCAGGACGTGCTTGTTGAGGTCGCGCAGCCGTGCGCGCCGCTCGGGCTGTCGGGTGAGGTTGAAGAGGACGTCGTACTCGTTGAGCGAGATCTCCTTCGAGGGGAACTCGCTGCTCAGCGCCCGCATCACGTGCACCTGAGCACGGAAGAGCGACTCCCACGCGGTCACGGCCTCTCTCGATCCCACGACGTCCTCCTCCGCTGCACCCGGGGATCCGCCTCCTGGCGCCCAGACGCCGTAGAGCCTACGCCGGGCCGTCGGCCTGCGGCGGGCGGCCCGGTCGGATGCTCCGGAACGACAGAAGGCCGGGCCGCTGAGGCGAGCGGCCCGGCCTTCATTCCCTTGCACCAAGAGTGTCCTGCAATCACTTCTTGCGCTTCGTCGCCACAGCAAACGACTGACGCTCTTGAACTATATAACGGACGGGTAACGACGCAACCGTTGTCTTCCTGGGATCTGCCTGAGGCTCCTCAGGGTCTTCGTCGACGGGCCGGGCCGAGCGCCCGTCGCGCGAGCGCCCGGAGGTGCCGCGGCTCAGAACAGGTCAGGGCTCGGCGTCGACGCGTAGCGGATGGCGACGTCGGCGTGCCGGTCGAAGCGGTAGCCGACCCCGCGGACCGTGCGGACGATCTCCTCGTAGCGACCGAGCTTGGCCCTGAGGCGGCGCACGTGGACGTCGATGGTGCGCTCGTTCGGGGCGTCCTCGTCGGCGGCGCCCCAGAGTGAGGCGATCAGCTCGGCGCGCTCGATGGTGCGTCCCTCGCGCAGGACGAGGTACTGCAGGAGCTCGAACTCTTTGTAGGTGAGCGCGGTCGTCTCGTCCTCGAGGACGACGCGCTTGCGAGAGATGTCGATGACGACGCCGCCCGGCGCGCGGTCGAGGTCGGGCTCGGACTCGGCGCGGCGCTTGGCGACTGCGGCCGGGTCTTGCAGGGCGAGTCGGACCACGTCGACGTCACGGCCGCCGGCGCCCTGAGGGGCGAGGGCGACGGAGGCGTACGTCTCGGCGTCGGGGGCGAGCTGTGCGGTGACGCGCTTGAGCTCGTCGACCAGGCGGCCGAGGTCGACTCCGGCAGCGCGGGCCTTGGCCTCGTCGATGCGACGTAGAGGGCGAAGCCGCGGGCCTCGGTGCCCTGGGGGCACGGCGCGGAGGCGGGGGGCGGCGGGGGCGGCGTCACCGACCGGCTGGAGCCGGGGGGCGTCGGTGGCGGTGGCGGAGACGGAGCGGGAGTGGAGGAGGGTCAT
>NZ_LIIN01000091.1 GCF_001634385.1 Rathayibacter tanaceti
AATACCAACTCCCTCACCCCTAAATTCTTCCTCTCACAGCATTTCGTCGGAATGCCATTTTGTCAAAACTATGAACTAGTGACGATGTGGTAATCCCAGTGAGAAAATTCCAGATAAGCGTCCACGGTACAAGTCCACCAACATCATCAGCATCGTTGCTAGGTGATTTCCACCCCGAAGTACTCGCTTGAAGCCACCATATCAGTGCCAGTATTAAACACGCCACAGAGAACGCGATGCCAAAGCGGTAGACCCATCTACTGGCAGTTTGCTGGTCCCTGAACCCTATCGAAGCCGCCTTCGTCACCAGAATCAATACAGGAGCTGCACCTAGTGAGAACGTCCACGCCGCCCAAGTCACTGGGCAGCCACCCTTCCGTCTAGGTTGAGGATGAACCCGCGAGCAAGGCCTGCCTTGTCGGGATCTGAAACTCCTCCAAAAACAGTGCCTTCAGCAGCCAACACTGCAGTACGTGCGGCATTAAACGTCCCGTCGCTCGTCTGCACCAGGGGCGCTCCAGCAATCTGAATGGCCTTCTCGTAGTTCGAGCCGAATCGAAGTGCCTTGAAGGCGGAGTAACGCGTACGCCAACCCGCTGTGCTTCCAGTACCAAAGTATGCACGGAAAAGGCTCGCGAACGAGGCTGTGGGGGAAAGGCGGATCTTATTTCCTAGAAGAAGAGCGTCAATGTCCTGTAAGAGGTCTGACCAGGGGAAATGATTGTCCGGGTAACTTTCCTCGAAGGCACCGATAAACACCTTGGAGAAACCCTCAGCGTTATAGCCGGCTCCAAACTTGGTGAAATCAGCCTGCGTCTGGATGAGGTCTCCTGCCCAACCGCCGAGATCACCCAAGTTCACGATTGCACTAGTCACAGTTGGTACACCGTTGTAGACCACCGCGCTTGCAGCAGCGCCGAAGTGCTCTAGACCGTAGAGCCTCGAATTGCCTGCCGACGCCAGTGTCGAAGGCTCGATCATTGACTTAATTCGCGCAATCTTTTTCGAAGATTCTACGTAGGTTGTGAATTTGGCCGACACGGATCCCGCAATGATCGTCCAAAGGGGATTGATCACGTATTTGTCGTCACCGGCTCGAAGGTAGTTTATGACAAGCATACTGGCAGTAGTACCAGCAGGCTCGGCGGCGCCGGTAGCCAGCCAGTCCACGGCGGCCTGCTGCAGCGAATCTATGTAGGCGAACACCTCGTAGTTTACAGAGAGCGAACTAGCCGGCGGAACCTGAGCTGGGTCTATTCCACTCATGACGTCTTTATCAATGTTGATTGCACCTACGCCGGTACCGACCATGTATTCCTTGATTTGGTCAAAGGCCCAGTTCTTGGGTAGAGAAAAGCCGAGATTTCCACTGTAGCCAGTGGACATTCCGCTGACAAAACTATAATCTGCCAACTCGGCGTCACTAACTATGCGACAAGTATTGCGTGCACCATAGACCCCGACGAGGTAGTTGCTACCGATTTCCTTAAGAGCGGCCGCGATTCCCTGGAAGTGCGGAACGACATTGCTGTAGACTTCGTCTTCTAGTGCATCGAAGTCTACGGCGAAGTAAATAACGGTGTCTTCTGCAAAGCCGTAACTTTTTGCCGCTACATGTGCACGACGGGCTGCGTTGCGCCCATTGGAGGCATTGAAAAATTCGACTCCAGTTCCGCCTTCTTGGAAGATGGGGAACACCCGCATACCTGCCGATTTGATGACAGCCAGTTCGCCAGGTTTAATGTTTTTATCGGTTGCGTCGGGGATATTCGGGGTATTTGTGAGGTATCGACCGATGGTTGTGTAACCGAGGCTCTTAAGGGTAGCTGCGCGGTCGGCCGTTATGGTGGTGATGCAGTCGCAAGCTTTCGCCGACCGCTCGGGATCGCCTGTCGAAACCAGTAGCGACGCCCACGTTGGAAAGTCAGCTCGCCCGGAGAGGCTAAGTAAGGTGAAAGTTTGGAATGCCTTGACCTTCGTGGTCATTGCAGATGAGAACACACCATCATACGCCCCGGTTGAGTAGTCGTTGAAAACCAAAGCAGCCTGAAAAAGATGGACGAAGTATTTTGTCGAGTCTGTCGATCCCTGCGTGACGTTGGCCGCGGCGCTGCTTAGGCCCATTTTTGTAGCGGGCCCCAGTGATCCGTTTGCAACTCCATCTGCCATTCCGATCTCGTACTGGAGAGCGTACATCAGTCCGCGTTGTACGTCTCTTGAGTAGATCCCGTCACAAGGAACAACGTAGAAATCCGCACGTCCGATATATCGAGAGTTGAAGGACTGTTGTATGGAACGAATCAGTGATGTTCCACCAAACACTTGAACGTATGCGTCCATAGTGAGTAAGCTCTTGAAGAGCTTCGGAAAGATGATGGCTTGTGCCGACAGGCCGAGATCCACGCGAGCCGCAACCACGTTGGCCTTCGTGACTGAGTCCCAAGGGCCGAACTGCTCTTTATAATCACTTCCGAGGTACCCTTTACACCAAAGGGCACATTGAGCGATCGCCTTTATGTTGGTGTTGGTGGTTGACTCCGTAACCGAAGGAAATTTCGTGGTCAAGGTGGACAGAGTTGTCGAACCAAAACTGTCTGACAGGGTAGTAATCCCAAGCTCGTGCTGTAGTGCGCGAGTAAGGGCGAACATTGTTCCCCAGCCAGTGAGGCCGTTCGTTGGCGCCGGCACAAAGCCCGGAACGCCACTATATGTCGCGTTGACCCATTGCTGAGACTTAAGAACCCAAGGATCAGACATGTAGTTACGTAGTTCCCGTCGTAGAGGTGGTGAGGTTCGGCTGGCCTGACGGAGTCAAATCGGTGACCTCGGCTGGAAGGTTGCGGCGCCAGCCGCTTGCGCTAGGTGGAGATCCAAGGAGAATCGACGCGTTGACAATCGACCTCGCCTCCGCGGTGTTTTTGCCAACCGCTTCGAAGGTAAATTGCACTGACTCACCTTGAGGGAGGGAACGCAGAATAGTAGCGATTCGCTCCCCACTGTCCCAGCCATAGTTGCTGTCTGGCCAGACGTCGCTCGGCAATGTGCTGGTTTCGATTGGGTTTTCTTTGACGATGAACGCTAGGTCAGTGGTGGGTGTGCCAACTCTTATTAGAGGAATGTCCTCCAAGTATTGGTCGTCGATCACGATCGACAACGACGTTCCTTCGGGAACAGGTGCGGGTCCCAGGCTCACAAGAGTGACGGCGGATGGATATCTGTAAGTTCGAGATGATGCAAGATCCAATTGTGCCCATTCGACCTGGATTTCTGCCCCCCAGGCGTCAACCGGGGTCTTTTGAGGATCAAGCGGTTGTTCTTTCCTTGCGAGCTCCACGCCCGCCTGATCTGTCAGAACTACCAGGGTCGAGTAGAGATCGTCGGTTCCATCATTCGGATAGGCCGGCGGCATGAACGTGGGTGTCAGGAAGGTGAGCACCCTGGGGGAATAGTCGCTAAGTGTAACCTCATAGTATGAGGTTATGGTCGTGGCCGTCGTTTTGGTTCGACTACGGCTGAACACACTATAGATATTATCGTCTTCGACGATCAGAAGTGGTTGTGATGAGAATAACCGACTGTCATAGGTCAATTCGAGAGTAAAGGTTTGCAGGTTCGTAACTCGTATCCGCTCGTATGACGAGTCCGGATAACTGAATACACCCGACAGGTCGGAGGATAGAACTTGTCTGACAACTACGGGGACGGGTTCGAATACCGCCTCAGCCGGTCCAGTAGGGCCTTCGCTGGCGTGAGCGTTGTCAGCGCCAGTCGTGATCGGGGACGCCAGAATCACAGTTGTAGCGGAGGCGCCAGTCATAAAGAGTCTTCGGGAGATCACGGGGCCTCGGTCCACTTTTTCTTGTTGCGACGGCTGAGGTAGCCGGAGGGCAGCTCATCTAGTCATGTATAGCCGGTGTCGACGAGTTAGTCCAGGATTGGTTTTCAGGGCCCCAAACGGGGGTGTCCTCGTGTGTGCTGGCCGCGGACGGCCGCGACATCCAGTCCAGGAGGTTGTTCTGCTAGGTTCCGGATCTTGCGTCTGCGGTCAGCGCATGAGCCAGTACTTGTAGGGAGCTGCTGTCTGGCTTCGTCGCTGGTACCTGGGCCTTGCTTGCGGCGATCTTCACTTTGGAGACCCGTACGAGGCTTTCGGCCAGCCGGCTAGCCCGGCAGGCCGGGTGGTGCGGAAACGGTGTGGTGCTCAGCGGATTCGCCGTTGCCGTGATCAAGCACTTCGGCTTGCCGACCGAGACGAAGGCGGACATCATCGAGTTCGCTGGCACGACGAAAACTGACGACGACGTGTCGACGTCGAGTACCGCGGCCCTTCGATCGTCGCCCAGTCCTCAACGGCTCACTCGGTGCCGACGCAATCGGGCGGTCACCGACGAGGGGGAATCTATGTCCAGACAGCTACTCCGCTAGTGTCGGTTGCCCCTGCTGTCGCTCTCCGTGAGCTGCAGTCGAACTGCACGGCGAGCACGTCGGTGAGGTCGGTCCGGTAACCACGACGGAGCCCGGGAGCCAGGGCCTGCGCGCGTCGGGAAACCCCGGTGTCGTCTGCACGGGATTCGGCCCGAGCGCCATCAGACTCGTCGAACAGGTCGCTCCGCCGGTCGGCGACTACCGACGATCGACTCGGTGTGTTCTACTTCTGCATCACTCAGTGACGTGACTGCCAGATCGCGGGTCGGTCCCTGGCGGCTCGAGGTCATCCGAACTCGCGTGCGAGCCCGGCAAGGAGCTCCTGAGCGGCCATCATCGCGACGAGTCCTTCTTCTGGAGTCTGGGCACCCAGTGCGGCGCGAATCGGGGCCAGCCCGGCTGTCTCCTTAGCCGATTCGACCAGCGGCTGGGGGCCGGTAGCCACGGCGGCGGACGCGGCGGCGAGGAGACCAGGCTCCGCGCTGAACGGGTGGTGCCATAGCTTTAGGACTTCGTCGCGAGCCGCACCGGGCGAAGCCCCATGTCGAACTGCGAAATCGCGAACGCTGACAGGAGCTCGGCGTAAGGGGTCATGGTCCGACTGCCTCGATGATGAACGGAAGGTACTGACGCACCTGGTCCTTATCGCTCTCCTGCTCGTCGGGTGAGAGATCGGCGTACGGCGTTTTGATCTGCGTCGTCCATCGTTCCACCAGATGCGCAGGGATGACGAGCGATCCGTCCGCCCGAGGTTCGCACTGATCGTGGAGGTATTGCTGCCAGTGAGCCCACCGGCGATGCTCTGCATCGGCCAGGTGTTCCAGCAGCTCGGAACTCTCGAGGGCTTTGCGAAGAGACCTGTCGTCGCTCATCAGATCAGCCCGCTGTCGAGAAGATTCCAGTAGTGCTCACCGAGGACTGTCAACTCGCAGCCTTTGCTCTCCATCGCTGCGTTCCACATGTGTTCCGCTCCTGAGGGTCGGACGAGGTTGACCTTGACGAGCTTCTGCAGCGTTGCGAACGCTGCCATGTTTTGTGGGTCCGGAGCGACTACTGGCGGGTTTTCGACTCCGGACCGGACCGGTTCGTAGCTCGGATCGAGGGTGAGCACAGTGGTCGGCGTCGGGAACAGCTCTCGGAGCTTCTGAAGGTCGCTCAAGGCGATAGGCGGTTCGGCTTGGCGGAGGGAGATGAACGTCTTCACGTTCGTCTTGAAGACGGGGCGCTGTGCCCAGGGGCCGAGTGACTGGTCAATGTGGGCGTAGACGCTGCCGGGAGTGACGTCGCCGACGAGGTTCGCGGCGGCTCCGGAGAGTGCGTCAACCAGCAGGTTCGTGAAGACGCCTGACCCACCGCCCGGTGTTTCAGAGGCGTACTGAGTGGCCGTCGACGCGGTGAGGATGGTCACACCATCGGAGATCTCAGCGTATGCGGAGGTGGAGTGACTGCCAGCGACGCCGCTGTGGCAGCTGTCCAGGATGATGACCTTGTTCTTGGCGGGGGAAATGTTGGCTAGGGTCATCACCTCTGCGAGTGATACGCCGTCGTCGCCGGAGGAGGCGTCGCTGGCGCAGAGGTACCCGCCCGTGTCCTCGATGTAGCCGTGGCCGGCGAAGTACAGCAACGCGATCTCGGCGTCGTCGGCGAACAGTTCCCGCACAGCATCTTTGAGTTCGTGCCGGGTCACCGTGGAGCCGGGGCCGGTCCCCGCGAGAAGGTTCGGGGTGGGGAAGTTGAGAGTCCCGTCAGCATTTCGCTCGAGCGCGGCCTTGACGTTGTAGGCGTCGTTGACGGCACCGCTCAGCTGTTGGAAGCCGGGGTTGTCGTAATGATCGATCCCAACGATCAGTGCTTTGCGCATCGATTCAGAGCGAGTCGATGAAGGCATTGATGTTGGCGTCGCTCCAGATCTTCGTTGCCACACCTGCGAGGGCGGTCCGGTCGTTGGTGTAGGCCCAGATACCGAGGATCGGCTTGCCCTCTTCCTTGGCGCAGGCGATCTCCCACTGCTGTCCCACCGAGGTGAGCGAGTTCTTGCTCACGAGGACGATCACGCCGTGGGAGCGCTTGATGCGGGTGCGGACCTTGTCCTTCCACCCTGAGTCGTAGGCCTGCTTCACTGACATGTCGATGAACTCGTATGGCGCGCGAGGGCTCAGGGACTGGCCCTTGAGGAAGTCGCGGGAGCGCTCATCCTCGATCGCGAACGCAACGAAAATAACCTTCGTGTCTGCCATGACAACCTCTACCGTAGCTCAGCGGAACCGGATCGGTTCCTCAGGTAGGGGTCATCGTACTGCTGAAGATCGACATTCGGTGGTCAGTAGCTGTGAGTGAGCCGAGTACCACCATAACGCAAGATGCGCGTTGCTACTGCTTCGGAAGAGGAGGTTGGATCCTCGCGGACGCGGGCCGAACGGCGGGCTTCTGCTGGTTTCCCGCGGGCTGGATCCCGAGCTCGTTGTGAGAGTCAGATGTCTTCGCTGTCTAGCTCATCGTTTGGGCGGCGGGGGCGGCTTGATCTGAGAGGACGCCGGCCGCGGGGCAGGCTGGAACTGGATGCGGGCGGGCCGGATCCCTCGCTCTTGGGTGGGCCGCGGTTCCGTCCTGCGGCACTGGCCGGGCTGTACGTTCGTCATGCTCGAACCTCCTGATTCCAATTCTCTCCCGAGGTGGACCTGTTGCCTACGTCGATCTGGGGCGTTGCCCTGTACGTTTTCGCGCTCTTCCCAGGTATCGCGTTCATCTTCGACCATGAAGGGCACCGTCCTGTCTCCAAGCGATCTGCGCTCCGGGAGACGGCCACGGTCGTGTTCGTCAGCGCGATCTGCGCGGCGGTGCTCGGAGTCGTCGTGGCGATCGTTGCAGCCTTCTGGCCCGAGTTCAGAGGTACCGTCGGCGGTCGGACCGGCGGGAACCTGACGTGGGCGCTCGAGAACCGGCCGGTCGTGACACTCTTCGCGATCGTGACGCTCGTTCTCGCCACGCTGCTCGGCCGGCTGATGGGCTCGAAATGGGCGTTCGAAAAGGGTCTCGAGAAATCTACGACACGCACCACTAGCTCAGTCCTCGTCCTGCGGCGCCGGCGCGACCGCACCACGGCTGGAACGACGCTCCTGGCGCAACCGCCGGTCTACCGGCCAACCGAAGTTCTGCGCGCGCAGCGCCGCGGGCGCTCGACACGCCCGGCCCGCGGCCACCTCGAACCCCTGCAGGGACGGTGGACATAACATGGCGAGACCTTAGGCGCCGGACGTGACCGTCTAACGGGGTACCGCAACGATTCGTCGAACGCGATCAATGAATCGGATCCCGCCCTGGCCCAAGTCAGCCTGGGAAAACTGGTCCGGAACAGCAAAGCGACTTAGGTTTGTTGTGGAGCGCGGGAACTCGAAACTATCTATTCCATGAAATGCAAAAACATTAGGGAAGCGCATGAAGAAACGTTCGAAAGCCGTATTCGCCACCTTCCTGGCGATCGGCCTTGTGGCCAACCTGGCGCCAGCCGCAAATGGTGCTGAAGCCCGCTATGGCGAAGCCCGGTGTTCTGGCTCAGTTGAACCGACTTCTGGTTCTGTCGGTCCCGGCACCGTGGTCCACCAAATCGGTCCCGGCGTCGGCTACTACGAGAAGACATATAACAACGGTAACGTGAGTGCCATCCGATGGTTCCAGATCGGTGAAGATCGCGCCATGTGGGCGACAATCTCTCAAACTTTCCATGTCACCTCGTGGCTCTGTCGCGATCAGGGTCTCTACGCGAACTAGAGACCCGAGGCGTAAGCTTGACCCAACGGCCCTGCAGGCAGCATTGACAGGGCCGTTGGCATTTCCAATACTTGCAGACCAGGAGACTGAATGCGTCGATTGAACGCCACCGCCACCATTTTTCTCACCGCCGTACTTGTTGCCGGATGCAGCAGTCAAGGTGACTCGACAGAATTGAACGAGGAGCAGGGTTCAGACGTTCCCGTTGCATCTTACGGAGGCACCGAGCAAGCTTGGTCGGACTTTCGAGCCAAATACCCGACGGTTGATCGCCCAGTTGTAGAAGTGGTGCGAAAGGTCTCACTCGATGAGTGGCCAGCTTCCCAAGCCGAGTGTATGACCGATGCAGGTTTTCCTAAAGAGGTAGATAACGGCGGCATTGGTGGTTTTGTGCCGGAGGGACAGGAGGAAGCTCATGATCTAGCGTCCTACATATGCTCTGCATCCTACCCTCTCGATGATGAGTTTTCGGCTCCTTTATCGCGGTCGCGTCTCACGGAGCTCTATACGTATTTCACGAACGAATTGACACACTGCCTTGAGAGCAATGACCTTCAGCTTGAAGCGGCCCCGAGTCTGAATCGGTTCCTCGATACGTACTACACGCCTGAAAGCTGGTCGCCGTTTAACGACGTCCTTGCAAATCCTGAAAGTCAAGATCGGTATGAAGAATTGGCCGAGTCCTGTCCGCCAATGCCTCTCGACTTCACTTCGGGGAAGGGCTGACCAGTGCGCTTACTCGGCTTAACCTTCGGAGCGCTCCCGGCCGCTGCATTGTCCGTGGGCTTGGTTGGCTGCTCCCCCGCGGAAGAATTTGTCGCACACAGCCCGGCAAGCTCCCCAACTGAGTCTTCAGTTCAACCCGTCAACCCGTCCGAAGATGAAGTCGAAGACGGCGGGATCGCCCCAACGGCGTCTGCGCCCGGGCCCATCCTTGATGCCGGGCCGATGGACGGCGCCACAGGCGCTACACTGCTGAACGACGATGGCTCCATAAAGGGATACGTGGTTGCAGAAGGAGACGTAGCGATCGCGATCTGCAAGCGATACAATCTTGCTCTGGCACAGATCGCTGACCCTGCCACTGGTTTATGGCTCGGTGGCTACCCTCAGCTCCAGATCGATCAGGAGATTACATTTCGCCGCGCAACATCAACGCCATCCCCGGTTCCGTGATGAGATCGTCGGCACGCAGGAGCGACGGTCCCCCGAAACGTCGACGGCGAGACGTGCTAGCTCTTGTCTTCGCGAGTGTCGCTTCTATCGCAGGAACCGCCGTAATTACTGTCTGGAGCTTCGATCAAACCATCCCAGATGCGAGCCCTAATACTCCGCCCGCGACCTTCTCGACTGTCTCGGCAATTGAGGGAAGCGTGGGGTCGACGTTGAACTTATCCGTTTCCGCAGCGTGGCCATCGGCTGCCGTTGGTTCCAACTCCGCTGCGGGAGTGGTAACGTCGGTCGACATAGAGAACGGGGAAACAGTGAATGCCGGCGCGGTTTTGTATTCGGTCAACTTGAACGACGTCACCGTGGCCCAGGGCGAAATACCGGCCTTTCGCGACCTTGCTCTCGGATCGAAGGGCGCCGATGTGGGGCAGCTCCAAGCTTTTCTCAAAGAAGTGGGTATGTATTCGGGGAAGGTTGACGGCGAGATTGGACCACTTACTGCGGACGCGGTGAAGCGCTGGCAGCTATCCCAGGGTCGTGAACCGACAGGCGTCGTTCGAGCAGCCGACGTAATATTTGTTCCAGTTTTGCCCGCCCGCATAAAGTTAGATGAGCGAGTGGTGTCGCGCGGGGCGCTGCTTACCGGCGGGGAACCTGCCATATTTGCCACCTCAGTGAGTCCACGGTTTAGCGCGTCGGTAACTCCTGAGCAGGCGACTTTGATCCCTACAGGCGCGTCGGCCGCCGTTGACGCTGGTGGAAGGGATTGGCCCGCAACCGTCGTTTCGTCCTCGTCAACCGACAGCAACACTACAACTCTCGTGCTAGAAGGTCCCGACGGCGCGTCGGTATGTGGAACGGAGTGTGATGCTGTCCCAATTGACGGCTCCACTACGTATCGGTCGAGGATCGTTCTCGTTCCTGAAGTGGACGGTATCGTAATTCCGATTGCGGCAATTCGATCGACTGTCGATCAATCAACGTATGTCTTGGTTGCAGACGGCAATCGTGTTGAAATCAGATTGATTGCTTCAGCACGAGGCCAAGCTGTAGTTGAGGGCGTCGAAGTGGGTACGATCGTCCGAGTTGGGTCTGAGGCAGAGTGAGCGGCAAAACGGCTCGACTCGAGCTGCAAGGCATCGATTTTCAGTATGGTACTTCGCGAATAGTTCATTCTCGTTGGAGCGGCAGGTTTCACGCGGGTGAAATCACAGCGCTAACGGGACCTAGCGGAAGCGGCAAATCCACTTTACTCTATATTGCTGGCCTTCTGCTCAGTCCAACTTCAGGGCATGTCCTCGTTGACGGCTTGCAATTAGATAGCCTGAGCGATCGCCGCAAGGCCTGGAGTCGTGCTCATCGCTATGGTTTTGTATTCCAGGACGCCGCGCTCGATTCTTCTCGTACGGTTCTTGATAACATCATTGAATCGGCGCTCTATCGAGGTGATAACCAACGGGATTCCATCTCCAGGGCACTTTTCCTTATAGAGTGGCTCGGGGTCGACGTTGACCCCCTTCGCCGCCCCGGCGAAATTTCTGGAGGCCAGGCTCAGAGAATCAGTCTTTGTCGCGCGTTACTCGGATCGCCCGATATAGTAGTTGCCGACGAGCCTACTGGGAATCTGGACGTTGAATCTTCGAAGAAGGTGATGGGCGCACTTCGATTCGCAGCAGACCAGGGGGCGGCCGTCGTCGTCGCGACACATGATCTTCAATTCGCGGCCGCGTCGGACAAGGTCTATCGTCTCTGATGGCCAGGGTCCTCGCATTCATTCGGGAAGCTTTCCGTTCGGCCAGTTCGAAGACTGTCTTACTGGTCCTGATGATCGTGGTGGTCGCCGCCACCACCTCCACGCTAGTACTGACAGCTGGCCGCACTCAGGCACTAGAGGCTGCAGTAATCTCCCAAGTGGACGAAGCCTCGAGCAGAGCAGTCGTGCTTTCGCTAGGGGACGACGCCGGCGTGAAACTGGACGTGTCGAATACCCTCGGAGCAGTCAGAGGAGTCAGCTGGGTCGGCGCATTCGGCGCCGCTGTCGATGCCGAGAACGGCCTAGTACCCGGCGGACGCCGGGTGACAGTGCGGACGCTGAGTAGTCACGCAGCAGGCGAGGATCTGCTACCGAGAGATCAAAATCCCTCCTCTACGGTGGCCCTGGCCAGCGAAGAGGCTTTGAAAACGCTGGGATTCGATACCGCGAGCGGCTTCATCGTGACGTCGACCGGAGAGGAAGTCAGCATCGGGGGAAAGATCACGCCGCCTTCGTATCTCGCAGATCTTGAGCCACTGATATTAGTTCGCGGTTTGCAAGCCGATACGGAATTGGCATCGATCATCATCGTCGTCGCAACCCGCGCCGCTGACGTTCCGGCCCTTGCCGCAACACTTCCGCTTCTAGTGGGTGCCAATGATGCAAGGGCGGTTACTGTTAAATCAAGCGCGGCCGTTGAACTGCTCCGTACGGGCGTCCAAAGCGAGCTGGCGACCTCGACCTCAGTCTCGGTGTCGCTTGCGCTTTTAGGGGGTGGACTCTTAGTCACGCTGCTCGTGATGTCAAACGTTGTTCTGAGGCGGCGCGATTAC
Organism: Rathayibacter tanaceti; assembly: GCF_001634385.1. GTDB lineage: Bacteria > Actinomycetota > Actinomycetes > Actinomycetales > Microbacteriaceae > Rathayibacter > Rathayibacter tanaceti. The sequence goes on from NZ_LIIN01000091.1 coordinate 11,950, forward strand.
GGGCGACGTCGCGCACTTGGCGCGTCGCGCGGCTTTGTTGTTGGGTTAATCTGTCTCGAATGTTTATGCGCGGCCGTGCCTGGAGCCCTCATCGGCACGACCGGATCATATCTGCTCCTTAGCTGGAATGGCGTCCCAGTCCCGGACTCGAAGTTTGCATTTGCTACCATCATTCTTGGGTTGATAATTTCGGTGCTATCCACCATTCCGCCGGCTCTCGTCGCGGCGAATAGGGATCCAATCGCTGAGCTGCGAGTTCCGTGAGTGCATGCACTGCTCCACCACTCTACGGTTGAGGCTAGGGCGTCAGCTACAGTCTTGTCGAATCTGGCGGATTCGAGATACATGCAATTCAAAGCCAATCAACACGAGGTCTGCAACTTGTTCCGCACAGGCGGGACGCGTGAAAGATCCAGAACGGCCGTTCGCGGAAAGGTGCCGACGAGCCTGTCACGCTGTGTGCGTAAGTGCGTGGTCTTCGGGGG
>NZ_LIIN01000092.1 GCF_001634385.1 Rathayibacter tanaceti
CGCGCTCTCGGCCCGCCAGCAGGACCGGCCGCTGCCGACCGGCCTCGGCGTAACGCGGTCGGCCACCTGGGACTCGGCGCGTTCGGCAGTGGTCGTCGAGATCAGCTACTCCGCGCAGAGCGCGCCCCTCTCGGGGGCGCTCCTGGAGGTGGTGCCGGGCCTCGATGCGGCAGGTGCCTGCCCCGCCGTCACCTGGACGGGAGCGACGGCCGTGCGCAATCAGCCGAGCGTGACCGGAGTCGGGGTCGGCTGCGGCTGGAGCCTGACGGGCATCGACGTCCCGGCCCAGGGGAGCGTCGACGTGACAGCGACTGTCTCGATCGCGCCGACGGACCAGGGAGCCCTCGACGCGTGGCTCGCGGCTGCCGGGTCCGCGACCACAGAGGCCGTCGCCGATCCCACTGTCGCAGGCACGGCCTACCCGGTGCAGCGCCTCCGCGACGTGCAGGTCCAGACGCCCGCGCGGACCGTGAGTCAGACCGCGCTGCCGGTGACGCTGGTGCCGGTCTGGCCGAGCGGGGCGGACCCCGTGGATCCGCTGCTCGTGACCCCGTCGGCGGGGCCGGCGAGCAGCATGCTTGACGCGATCGCCGGGGGAGTGAGCGGAGTGCGGTTCAGCGACGGCTGCGGGGGCGCGGTCGCCGTGTCCTCCGACGGGCTGACGGTGACCGCACTCTCGGTGACGCCGTCGTGCGAGCTGCGGGCCCGGGTGGGGGCGTTCTCGGACCTGGCGAGCAGTCCCTTCGCGATCACCACCCGCGACTGAGGCGACGTCTTGCGCCAGTGTCGCGGAATAAAGGTCCCCGCGAGATTTCCAAGGCTGCCTCGTTCTACGATGACGAGGTATCCTCACTACGCCGACGGCGCAGCGGGGAGCGGGCGGGACGGTCCCGCCCGCAGTGGAAGAAGGGTGTGATCTATGTCACGTGTTCTCTCGACCGAAGAGGCGAAGTCGGCTATCCAGCAGATCCAGTCGATCGTCAACGGCGGTCTGACCGATCAGATCAGCCAGCTCGACGCGCAGGGGCGGACGCTGTCCGACCCGAACGTCTGGGACGGCCCTCTGGCCTCGCAGTTCCGCTCCTCGACCTGGCCCGAGACGAAGTCGGCTCTCGAGAAGGCCAAGCAGGAGCTCGAGGAGCTGCGCAGCCAGCTGGCGACGATCTCGCAGAACATCTTCGCCGCCGGCGGCGGGAGCTGACCGGCCGTCCCGTCCCCGCGTGCTTCGGCGCGCGGGGACGGGACGTCTCCTGACTTTTTCTCTAGAGAGGTGGCGGTACTGATGGATCTGGGTGCGATCGAGGAGGACGTCCCGTTCGACGACGGGGTGGCGAAGGCGCTGATCGCGGCGTTCGATGCGGCTGCGTCCGCGGTCGCGGGACAGGCGGGCTCGCGCTCGTCGCTCGTGACGACGGCGCTCGCGGACTTCCGCGGGCGTTTCGCGCAGGTGTTCGAGAGCAATGCTCGGGTGGCGGCTTCGGATGCCGTCGAGCTCACTCAGCGGTTGCGTGAGGTGTCCTCGGGCGCCCGGCAGCTTCGACGAGAGGCGCACAAGGAGCAGAAGCGGCGACAGATCGCGCGCGAGTGGCAGCGCGAGCAGGACGCGCGCAACCTCCTCGAGCGTGCCGGCGATGCGCTGTTCGGCTCCGAGGATCCGCCCGTCGGACCGGCGGCGGAGCAACCGAGGATCCCCGTGGAACCCGCGAGCACGGGAGCACGCGAGATCCCGGCTCCCGGCGGTGGCGGTACCGGCGGCGGAACATCCGCCGCCCGCCCCGATCACTTACGCGCTTTCGCAGCGTCGGCATCGACTCTCGACGACGACCTGGCTGCCGCCATCGCCGGGCTGCGAGGACGGCTCTCCGACTTCACCGAGCGTTGCCGCTGGGGCGCGGTCTCGGCGGACGGTGTGGTGAGCGGAGCCGACACGTGGCTGACCGCGAACCGCCAGGATGCCGCCTGGGCGCGCACCGTCGCCGACGCCTTCGCTGCGGCAGGTGGTGAGGGCGTTGTCTCGACCGTGGCCGACAGCGCGCTCGCTGTGGCTCTGGCCTCCGCGGGCATCCCCGCCGATCGTCGGGACCTCACGATCGAACCCGCGCAGGCCCTCGGGGCCCCGCCGAGCACGGGGTACTCCGATGATCCGGTCAACACGGCCACCGGCAACTTCCTCGAGATCGAGGTCGACCTCGTCTTCGATGGTGGCTGCTCGACCTTGCGTCTGGAGCGGAGCTACAACTCGCTCGACGAGAGCATCGGCGCGTTCGGTCGGGGGTGGTCGTCGATCACGGAGCAGCGGCTCCGGCTCGAGGATGAGGGCGCGACGTGGGTACTGCCCGACGGCCGAGAGATCCTCTTCCCCCGCGAGGGATCGGGCTGGGCGCGAGCGGTCGGTGAGAACCGCTGGCTCCAGGCCCGCGGCGAGCTGTTGGTCGCGTCCGACGCCGAAGGGACGACGGTGGAGTTCGCGGCGGCGGGCCGGTGGCTCGCGTCGGACTCCGGGCGCGGGACGAGAGTCTCGGCCGAGTACGTTGACGGTCGCCTGGTCCGGCTCCGGCACGCGCGCCGCCGCTGGGTGGACATCGAGTGGCGGGGCGACCGGATCGTCGCCGCACTCGCCTCCGACGGTCGCCGCGTCGAGTACCGCTATGACGACGATCGGCTCGTGTCCGTCTCGCATCCGGAGGGGTCGCGGCTCTACTCCTGGAACGGCGCGGGCCTGATCGAGTCGGTGACCGCAGCGAGCGGCGTCGTGGAGGTCGTCAACGAGTACGACGCGCGGCGTCGCGTACGTACGCAGCGCTCGCCGTTCGGCCGGGTGACCCGCTATGCCTACCTCGCGGGCCGCGCGACCGTCGTCTCCGACGAGGACGGATCGCGCTCGAACACCTGGATCGCGGACTCCCGCGGGTGCCTCGTCGGAGTCATCGACCCGGAGGGCCGGCGGCAGTCGATGAGCTACGACGCCCAGGGCAACCTCCTCTCGGTCGTCGAGCGCGACGGGGCGGTCACGGCGCATGCGTACGACGAGCGCGGCCGTCGCATCCGGACAGTCACTCCCTCGGGCGCCGATGTCCGCCTGAGCTATGACGCGCGCGACCGTGTCGTGTCGGTGGCGGCCGGAGAGAGCGTCACCGTCTACGAGTACGCGGACGACGAGACGCGCGACCCGGCGCTGGTCGTCGATCCGGAGGGCGGCCGCACCGCCCTGACCTGGAGCGAGGGCCTGCTGACGCAGGTCGTCGATCCGGTCGGCGTGGTACTGCGGATGACCTATGACGAGCACGGCGATCTCATCGCCACGACCGACGCCGATGGCCGCACCGCTCGGCTCGAGCGGGACGTGGCCGGCCGGGTGACGGCGGTCGGGCGGGTCGTCCTTCGCCGGGTTGCCGGCGAGGGGACCTCGCGCTACCGCTACGACGCTGTGGGTCGGCTCATCGGGACGCAGGATCCGCAGTACGGCGCCCGGCGGTTCCGCTACGACGCTGCCGGTCAGCTGGTCGAGGCGGTCAACGGCGTCGGGGGAGTGACTCGGTACGACTACGACCAGCGAGGCCGCCTGGTGACGATCGTCGATCCGACCGGTGGGGTGACGCGGCGTGAGTACGACGCGGCCGATCGCGAGGTCGCGCGAGTCGATCCGTTGGGCCGCAGGACGACAGCCGGCTACGACGCCGCTGGTCGACGGGCATGGCAGGAGAACCCGGACGGGCACCGGTGGGAATGGCACTTCGACGCCTTCGGCCGCGAGAAGGCTGCGCGGATCGACGGCGCGCTCGTCTCCGAGATCCAGCGTGATCCTCGACATCGTCGACTGACGATCACGGACCACACCGCAGCCGAGCCGGTGGTGCACCTGCTGGCCTGGGACCGCGCTGGCCGACTCCTTCAGCGGCGACGGGACGGCGACGGACTGGCCTGGGAATACAACGCCGACGGTGCCCGCTCTGCTGCGATCGGGCCCGATGGCGCTGTTACGCGCTACGAACGGGATCTCGCGGGCAGGATCACCGCGATCGAGCACCCGCTGCTCGGTCGAGCTGAGTTCTCGTACGATCCCGCCGGGCGGATCACGTCTCGTCGGCCGGTGGTGGCCGACAGACGTGGCAGTACCGTGACGGCTTCCTCATTGAGCACGTCGAGGATGGGCGGGTGACCGCCCTCGACCGCGACGGCGAGGGACGGCTCTCGAGGGTGCGCAGCGGTGACCGATCGGTGGAGTACCGATACGACGAGGCGTGTCAGCTGGTGGAGGCGCGCGGAGATGTCGTCTCCTCCTGGGCCTATGACGCCGGCGGGCGGCTGATCGCCGAGAGCACGGCTGGGCGGACGAGCACCCGCTCCTACGACACCGCGGGTCAGATGCGGTCGACGACGGACGCTGACGGGATGGTGACCGAGTACCGGTACGACGGGCTCGGCCGACGCACGGGCGTGCTCGGCTCGGACGGCTCTGTTCGCAGCTTCGCCTGGTCGGGCTCCGGGCGGCTCGAGTCGATCGAGGACCGGCGGGCCGACGGGTCCACGTCCGTGGTCTCCCTCCACGTCGATGCGCTCGGTGAGCTGGCGCGAGTGGGGTCCACAGAGCTGCGGTGGGACAGCGCAGACGCCGTTCCGTCGCTTCACTCGGTCGGGCACGTTCCCGTTCTCGCGGCCCCGGGCGGTGTCACTGGCATCGGGGAGCGCTGGGTGAGCGCCGGGTGGAGGGCGCAGCGCCCGACACCGCCGATGAACCCCTGGGACCTGCCACCCACCGAGGACTCCACGCTCCTTCCGAGCTCTCGCTCGCTGCCGGCGGTGGGGTCTCGGTGGCGGGCCTGGAGTGGTTGGGCCATCGCGTGTACGACCCGGCGACTCGCGGGTTCCTGTCGACGGATCCGCTGGAGCCGGTCGTCGGTTCGGGGTGGTCGGGTAATCCGTATTCGTATGCGGGTAATGATCCGTTGCATGCGCTTGATCCGCTGGGTTTGCGGCCCGTGACCGATGCGGAGTCGCGTGCGTATCGGGATGGGAACAATGGGGCGTTCGCCGACGTGGGCCGGTTCGTCGTGGACGTCAACCGGTGGGCGTGGGAGAACAAGGAGTACCTCCTCGCGGGTGCCGCGGTGGTCGCTGGGATCGCGTTGATGTGCACGGGGGTGGGTGGTCCGGCTGGTCTCGCTCTGATGGCGGGTGCCGGGGCTCTTGTGTCGGGTGGTGTGTCGGTGGCGACGCAGAAGGCGGAGACTGGTTCGGTGGATTGGGGCAGGGTGGGGATCGATGCGGCGGTGGGAGCGGTCTCTGGCGCTGCTGGGGCGGGTGTGGGTGCGGCGTTCGCGAAGGCGGGGTCGGGCATCGTGACGCGCACGGTCGGAGCGGTTGCGAGCGGTGCGACAGAGGGTGCGGTGGAAGGGACGCGGGACTACGCGCTGGCGCCTGGCCCACACACTGTGGAGGGCTGGGTAAGGGCCGGGGCCGAGAACGCTCTGATCGGAGGCGCCACTGCCGGGATCACGGCGAAGATGCCGCCGTGGTTGTCCGTGGAGAACATGAAAAACTTTGACAAGTGGATCTACCGGTCGAGGTACACCACGGAGCCGACCGTCATGTTCCGGGCCGGGGACATCAATGGGTTTCATACTGGCGGTTGGTGGTCGACGGATGCTCCCGTGAGTGTCAGCACGGTGCGCGCCGAAAAAGCGCTTCCCCCGGTCTGGTCGACTGGAGAACCCTCTGTAGTGAACACAGGTTTTTCTGCGGAGATTCCTGCTGGTCTTTCGAGCTATGTGGGACGAGCGGCGCCGCAACGTAGCGCCAGCGGCGAATTGTTTCGAGGTGGAACCAACCAAACGCTCATGCCCGACGGTAAGACTAGTGCAAAGGAGCTTGGCTCATGGCCTCTTTTGCCCTGACTGAAGAGCGGAAAGAAAAGTATGCGAAAGAATTGGATCGGTGTGGAAAACTTCTCTCGGAGGCGAACGTGTCGCTGACGTCACGGCAGTTTGAGCACTATGCGAGCATCGTGAGGGGCGCGACGTCCCTCCGTCAGGTGAGATACGTGGCATCGCGCGTGCGGATGACCTTTGTAGGCACAATGACTAGTATTAAGGATCGAGGTATTCTTAACGCTGATAGAAGTATCAATATCGAGCGTACAAAAGAGTACGACGAGGCGATAGACACTGTAATACGATCCTCTAATCGTTTGCGGTGGTTGTTGTGAAGGACGAGTCACCAAGCGTTGATCGGGCACGGTCGGAGACAGCATCGCTCGCGCAGCGATCCAGGGAAGGCGTTGAGTACGCCGCGGCTCTGGCCGGCCCGGGAAGGCTCTGGTCTGAGGCGCTCTCGTCAGGATCGCGGCGAAGATGCCACCGTAACCCTCTCTTAGAGGGTTATTCATAAGGTTGCTTACCAGCCGAGTCGGTAGAGTTCGAGTTTTGTGATGGTGCGGATGAGGGTGGGGAGTTCGCTGAGGCGTCCGCGGTAGCCGGTGGCGATGATTTTCCAGTTCTTGAAGTGGGCGATGCACCTCTCGACTGCGGATCGGGTTCTGGAGATTTCCCGGTTCGATTTCTTGGTGTTGTCGTCGAGGGTGGCGCCGTGGGGACGTTTGCGGGGAGTGGTTGCGGTGGTGCCGATGTAGCCCGGGTCGGGGATCCAGTCCGTGTCATCGAGGATCGGCTCCCAGCCGCAAAGCGCGAGAGCGGCACGATCATGACGGGCGCCGGCGACAGGGGCTGACGCGGCGAGGAGGCCGCCGTCCAGATCTGCGGCGATCTGCACATTGAGGCCTTGTCGGTGCCGCTTCCCGGAGTAATTCGACCGACCCGTTTTCGCGCGGTTCCGGGTAGGAACGTCTGTCCCATCGACCAGGACAACACGGCCTCGGACAGCTTCTTCCAGGGAAACCCCTGAGAAGCAACAGGCTTGCTCGACCAGCGGAACGATGCGCCGGTAGATCCGCGAGACGGCGGCTTGAGAGACGCCGTGCAGGTCCGCGACGGCGGCTTGGTTCAGGTTCTGTCGCAACAGCAGCAAAGTCAGGATGACCTGCTCCCGCAGGTTGAGAAGCGCGGGACGGCCAGGCAACGATGGACGCCCGGACAGGATCTGGAATATCCGAGCCACCAACTCCGTCACCTGCCCAGAGGTCAAACCTGTAGTAGAGTCATAGCGCATCGACTTCTCGCTTCAAGAATGGCGTGTACGAACTTCCATTCTCTCCCGCGAGAAGTCGATGTCTTTACAGCAACACGCGCGAAACAGACCTTATGAATAACGCTCTTAGTAATAGTGTAAAGGAACTTGATTCGTGGCCCCTTTTGCCCTGACCAAAGAGCGGAAAGAAAAATATGCGAAAGAATTGGACCGGTGTGGAAAACTTCTCTCGGAGGCGAACGAGTCGCTGACATCACAGCAGTTTGAGCACTACGCGAGCATCGTGAGAGGCGCGACGTCCCTTGGTCAGGTGAGATACGTGGCATCGCGGGTGCGGATGACTTTTGTAGGCACAATGGGTAGTCTTAAGGATCAAGGTGTCCTTAACGCTGATAGAAGTATCAATATCGAGCGTACAAAAGAGTACGACGAAGCGATAGACGCTGTACTAAAATCCTCTAATCGTTTACGGTGGTTGTTCTGAAGGACGAGTCGCCAAGCGTTGATCGGGCACGGTCGGAGACAGCATCGCTCGCGCAACGATCCCAGGAAAGGCGTTGAGTACGCCGCGGCTCTGGCCGGCTCCGGGAAGGCTCTGGTCGAAGGCGCTCTCACCAGGATCGTCGCCGAAATTCCGCGGGGCTGGGTCGAGGTACCGTTGCTCCCCAGCGAGGAGCTACAGGAGACGCGTACCCGGGCGAAACCAATCAAACCTACCTCCCCGACGTATGGAATGATGTGAAGGAGACCGACTCGTGGCGGCTTGCACCTTGAACCCTCGACAAAGAGACGAATATGCTCATGCCCTCGAAGACCTCTCCGCCCAGCTGGCCATTTTGCCTCACCCTCGAGCCTCCGTCCATTTCGTCGAATTGGCGCGAGTTGCGAGAAATGCATCAACAAGGAAACAGATGCGCCAGTTGTGCAAAGACGTTCGATCGTGCTTCGGGTTGCGGCTTGGCGGTCTGGAGGATGCCTACGCGACTCGACCGGACGGAACGCTTGACCTTGAAACTTCGTTGCGCTACCAGGAAAAGTTGAAGCTCGTCTGGGAGATGTCTCGAGCTACACGATGGATTTTCTGATGGACGCCGTGCGCCGAGTCGAATGAACGCGCGCGTCCATTCTCTCATGCCTCGCGATCGAGTGCATGCCATTCGACCCGCGGCTTCCTGCCGACGGCTCCTCGTGATCCTGTTCTGGGCGCCGCCGTGGCTGGCCGTGACGATCATCAAGAACGCCGACACCTGGATCTACCGGTCGAGGTGCACGACGGAACCGACAGTCGTGTTCCGGGCAGAAGACATCAACGGCAAAGTGCGCCGATCACAGATGTCACGCGTCGTGGAGGGGCTCGTCACCATGTCGCCTGCATGGCTCGACGCGCCAAGAAAGGTTTATGGCGCTCCGGGTAAAATGATGGTGTGCGCCGCCGCCGATTTTTCTCAGGAGATGCAGTAATGGACCTTTTCCGTCTGACCGACCGGCGCAGGGACGAATACGCCGCGGCGCTCGCCGATCTGGCGGGTCGCCTGCCTCGAGAGGATTTCTACGCCGGCCTTTTTGCCGATCATGCCCGGCGCGCGCGCGAAGCGACGACGCTGAGGGAGATGCGGCAGCTGTGCAGGGCTGTCGCGTCCTGCTACGGACTCAGAGATTGGGGCGTCGAGACCCGCTTGATCTTTCGAGCGGACGGCTCGTTGGACCGCGAAGCAACGGCCTGGTTCGGCGAGTCCGCCGAGAACGTGCGGCAGCTTTCTCATCTCATCTGGTGGCTGATGTGAGGGGTGGCACGTGGCCGAACCGAACAGCGCCGGAAGGGACCCTCGAGGAGGAGCTGCGCCTCCCGGGCGCTCGGCTGATCGCGCGCCTCGGGGCCTGAGCACACCTAAGCGACGCCGTCCGCAGGCGTGGGCGAGATCGACTGCACGAAGTGGACCTCTCCGGCCAGGCTGACGAAGCCGCGGCCGACGGTGGCCGGGACAGGGGTGCGCCGGGGGATCTGCGCGGGGAACAGCTGAGTGTCGTTCTCGGCATCGGGCTGCAGCAGGAGGCCGGACCGGGACCGTGCCATGGCCTTCGTCCAGTGCCCGTACTGCGTGCGGAGTTCGATGGAGCGGCCCGCGGCGACGACGCACCGACCCGGACGGGACGAGGAGAGGAGCGTCGTCAGGCCCTGGTCGGGGTCGTCCCAGCGTTCGGCGTCGTCGATCAACAGCAGTACCGGCCCGTCCTCCATGAGGAGCGATGCGAGGAGGGAGCGCAGCTCGTCGGCGCCGACGGCGATCCGGTCGAGATCGGCGCCGACCAGTGGAGAGCGGCGGTCGCACGCTCCCCAGATGGCAACCGTGCCGGCGGCACGGGCGGCCTCGACGAGCGCGAGCAGCACGGTGGACTTTCCCGACCGGGCGGGACCGGTGATGAAGACGTGCTCGCCCTCGTAGAGCTCGAAGGCGAGCGGTGCCAGATCGGCTTCGCCCAGGCCGATCGGGAGCCGCCAGGGCTCGGCGTCGAAGCGGGCTCCGAGGCCGAGCGCGCTGACCGGAACCCGCTGCGGCAGCGTGGCGATCGCGGTCGTCTTGCTCGTGGTGTCGGGCCAGGCGGCCACGACCTCCTCCACTGCCGCCCGTAGGCCCGAGGCGGGGGTCGCGACCTGCGTCTGCAGGAGTGAGGACGCGAGCACGCACCGGCCGGGAACCGGGGGCGGGGCGTATCGAGGCTTCACCCCGGCGATCGAGTAATCCTGTGGGTCAGCGAAGCGGAACAGCCACTTCTGCGTCGTGACCTCCTCCATCACGGAGGGGAGAGCCTTCACGCGGGTACTCGTCACCGCGAAGTGCAGGCCCAGCTCGGGGCCGTCGGCGTAGGCCCGCGCCAGCGCCTCGAGGAGGACCTGGCCCTCCCAGTCCTCGAAGTCGTCCTTGAGCGTCGCCAGGCCGTCGATCAGCACGAGGGTCCGGCGATGCTCCCCGTGGGAGGCCCGCCGCCTCCGGACCTCGTCTCGGAGGTGGCGCAGGAAACGGGTCTGCTTCTCGTGCGCGCCCGCGCCGGCGCCGACGTAGGAGACGGTGTGCGGCAGATCGGCCAGGGCGGAGCAATCGCGGGAGGCCGCGTCGAGGATGTATAGGTCGAGTTCGGCGGGGGAGAAGTGGCGGGTCGCGGTGAGCGCGATCGAAGCGAGCGCCGTGCTGGTGCCGCTGCCCGGAATGCCGAGGAGAAGCAGATTGCCCTCGGCGAGGTCCCATCCGCCCGTCACCTGGCGCTGGCGGTCGGGATCGTCCGAGAGCGCGACGCGCAGCACATCGTCGACGACCTGGCCGAGGTCGGACTCCTCGGCGCCGAAGCCGCCGAGAAGAACGGAGTCGCCGAGCGGCTCCGGCCAGACCGGCCGCGGTGGGGCGAAACCCGCCTCCGCATTCGCCTTCACCACCGCGTCGATCAGGAGATCGAGGTCGGTCGGTGCCGTCTCGTCGGCAGAAGCGGGAGAGGGATCGGCGAGCGGCACTCCGGTGAACCCGACGGGTCGGACTTCGACGGCCTCGGCCGCCTCCGCCTCGGCGCGGCCGGTGACCAGCGCCGTCTGCACGGGGGAGATGTCGTTCTGTCCGAGCTTCACGTAGGCGCGTCCAGTCTCGCCGCGCGAGATCTCGGCCGCGCTCGCGACCCCGATCACATTGGAGGAGTCGTCGCGGCTCTGCACGCGGAGGGCCACGCGCAGGTTGGTGTTGGCGAGGATGTCATCGTTCACCACGCCGGCCGGCCGCTGGGTGGCGAGGATCATGTGCACCCCGAGCGTGCGGCCGACAGCAGCGACGCTGACCAGCGACTTTAGGACGTCGGGGTGCTCCTTCGCGAGCATGGCGAACTCGTCGACGACGAGCAGCAGTCGCGGCATCGGCTCCGCGGGCGACGTCGCCCAGTAGGCGTCGAGGTTGTCGATGCCCTCGCCCGCGGCGGCGAAGATCCGCTGGCGCCGCTGCATCTCGGCCTCGAGGGACCGCAGCGCCCGGTCGGCGAGCTGCGCATCGAGGTTGCTGATCGTGCCGATCGTGTGCGGGAGCCGCTCACAGGCCGCGAAGGCTGCTCCGCCCTTGAAGTCGATGAGCACGAAGCTCAGGCGCGTCGGATCATTCCAGGCGGCCAGGCCGGCGACGAAGGAGCGCAGGAACTCGCTCTTGCCGGAGCCGGTGGTGCCGCCGACGAGGCCGTGCGGACCGTCGGCGACGAGGTCGAGCACGAGCGGACCGCGCTCGCCGATCCCGACGGGCGCGCGGACGCCTCGGGCGCTCGACCACCACTCCCGCACGATGGCCGGCGTCGGCCGGTCGGCTCCCAGAAGGGGCGGGAGGCGCACGAGCGCCGGGAGGGTCGCCCCCGCGGTGACGAGCTCGGGGTCCTCGAAACGCGCCAGGTCGCGCGCGCAGCGCTCGGCCGTGACGTCGTCGAGCCCGGCGAGCACCACGTCCTCGACGGTGACCCGCTCGTCGGGGCGGGTGAGGACCGCGGAGGCGTCCTCCCCGACCCGCACGATGACACTGCACGAGGCGGGGAGCTGTTCCTCCGACGCCGCGAGGACGATGCCGGACACCCGGGTCGTGGGCCCGCGCTCACCGCGCCCGAGTCCGAGGAGGCCCCGCGCGGGAGCATCGCGCCCCTCGGTCAGCACGTCCGAGTCGAGCACCAGGAGCACGCGCGGTGAGGAGTCGTCGTGGATCGCGCGCAGGAGCCCGGCACTGCGGTCGCGCCGGTCGGAGAGCCGACGTTCGCCGCCGGGGAGCCGGGTGTGCGGGAGCCAGGAGGCCCAGCTCCAGTCGGAGTCGCGCCCGCGGTCGCAGAAGACGCCGACCGCCAGGTCGGCCGGTCCGCAGTGGACCGCCGCCTGGCAGAGCAGGCTCCGGGCCAGGGCGAGTCCGCCCTCCCGGTCGCCGACGATCCCGACGACGCCCGCATCCGCGAGGTCGACCGACACGGGGGCGCTGGGAACGACGCTGTCCGCGACGATCGCGCGCACCTCCTCCTCGACCCGCGAGAGACCGCGCTGGTCGAGCGCGGGCGACCACGGCACGTCTCCCACCCCGACGTGCAGGCTCAGCACGTCGGGGGAGGTCGCGCGCCGCTGCCAGAGCGAGGTGGTGGGCAGCGCGGCGCGGCGGATCGTCGTCGCCGGGTCGGGCGCGTCCTCTTCGAGGCGGGCGCGCTCGA
>NZ_LIIN01000093.1 GCF_001634385.1 Rathayibacter tanaceti
GGCGCCGACGGGACCGCACCGGTCCCCTCCGCGGCGTGCCCGAGAGGCCAGGGAGCGGTCTGCAACACCGCTGACGCGGGTTCGAATCCCGCCGCCGCGTCCACGAGGCACCGCCCGCCTGCGGCAGCGAGTCCCGCGGCATCGCGAGGACTCGCCGCACGTGATCCGTCTCGGCGACCCGAGCGCTGACCGTCCCTGGGCGGCATCTCCACGCGCCGCTGCCGGGCCGGTCGTCAGTGAGCGAGTCCGACCGGCCACGCCGTTCCGCGGCGTCGGAACGGGGCGCCCCAGCCGGAGCGCCCCGCGGTGTGCCGCCGGCTCAGCTGTTGTCGAGCGGGAGTCCCGGCGGGTTCACCAGAGCGTCGTCGACGGCCTCGTCCTGCAGGCCGTAGGCCGACAGCCAGCTCCCGTACTGTCCGTTCTCTCTCAGAGAGTCGATCGCCTGCGCGATCGGCTCGGCGAGACCCGAGTCCTTCTTCACCGTCGCGGCGATCAGGCCGTCGAGGGTCTCGCCGGCGCCCGAGAAGGTTCCGGCGCTGCGGGTCGGGTTCGCCCCGGTCTCCGAGATCCGGTTCTGGTAGACGGTGGTCGGGTTGGGGCCGAAGTACGCGTCGATCTGACCGGAGCCGAGGGCGAGCGTGACCGAGTTGGCGTCGGGCAGGCGGGTGATCTCGAGCGACTTGCCCTCGGCCTGGAGCCGCGCCTGCCACTCGAGCAGGATCTTCTCCTGATTCGTGCCGCTGCTCACGGCGACGGTGAGGCCGTCGAGGTTCTCGTAGTCCCCGTCGAACTCCCACTCGTTGGAGGCGAGCACCTGGAACGCCAGCTCGTCGGCGCGGTAGGAGGCGAAGTCGTACTTCTCCTTGCGCTTCTCGGTGACGGTGATGTTCGAGAAGCCGACATCGGTGCCTCCGGTGTCGATGCCGACGAAGAGGTTGTCCCACGTGGAGTTCTTCACCTCGGGCCGGAGGCCGAGGACGGCGGCGACGAGGCGGCCGAGGTCGGGCTCCGACCCGGTGAGGGTCTCGGTGTCGGTCCCGGTGAAGGCGAGCGGCGGGAAACCCGCCGGCAGGGCGCCGACACCGATCGTGAGCGTTCCGCGGTCGAGGATCTCCTGCGGGAGCGTGTCGCGGATCGTGTCGACGACCGGCACGTCGAGAGCGGTCTCGGTCGCGGCGCCGTTCGAGAGCGCTCCGACGGTGACGGTCGTCGTTCCGGAGGCGGCTCCGGGCGACCCGGGGGCGGAGGCGGCAGGGCCGGAGCAGGCCGCGAGGCCCGCCGTCAGCGCGGCGGCAGCGAGGGCCGCCCCGGCTCGGGTCCAACGGGTGCTGTGCGGTCTGGTCATGGTCCTGATCCTGTGTCTGTCGTGCCGGTGGTGAGGGAGTCAGCCGAGTACGCGGCCGAGGAAGTCGCGGGTGCGCGGATGCTGCGGCCGGTCGAGGACCTCGGCCGGCGTGCCCTGCTCGATCCCCCGGCCGTCGTCGACGAACACGACCTGGTCGGCCACCTCGCGGGCGAAGCCGATCTCGTGGGTGACGACGAGGAGGGTCCGCCCGCTCTCGGCGAGGGAGCGGATGACCTGGAGCACCTCGCCGACGAGCTCCGGATCGAGCGCCGAGGTCGGCTCGTCGAAGAGGATCACCTCGGGGTCGAGCGCGAGCGCCCGCGCGATGGCGACGCGCTGCTGCTGGCCGCCCGAGATCTGGCGCGGGTACGCCGCCTCCTTGTCGGCGAGGCCGACCCGGTCGAGCAGCTCGCGCGCACGCTCGCGGGCCTCGGCGGGCGGGCGGCCCTGCGAGATCGGAGCCTCGCTGACGTTCTCGAGGATCGTCAGGTGTGGGAACAGGTTGAAGTTCTGGAAGACGAAGCCGATCCTCGCCCGCTGCCGCAGGATCTCCTTCTCGGGAAGCTCCTTGAGCCGGTCGCCGCGCAGACGCACGCCGATCAGCTCGCCGTTCAGCGCGACGACGCCCTCGTCGAGCTTCTCGAGGTGGTTGATCGCCCTCAGCAACGTCGACTTGCCGGAGCCGCTGGGGCCGAGGATCACGGTGACGGTGCCCGCCTCGACGCGCAGGTCGACTCCGCGGAGCACCGCCCTGCCTCCGTACGACTTGGTCGCGTTGTGGATCTCGATGGCAGCGGTCACCGGGGGCTCCTCAGCCCGGCGAGCGCGCGCCGCACCCGCTCGAACGGGGTCGGCGGCATCTCCCGGTGCGCACCCCGGGCGAGAAGCGCTCTATGGAGAACTGCACGACCGAGATCGCCGAGGTCAGCACCAGGTACCAGATCGTCGCGACGACGAGCAGGGGGATGATGTCCGTCGGATGCGTGCTGCCGAGGTTCTGAGCGACCCCGAACAGGTCGAGCAGCGAGACGTAGAAGAGCAGCGAGCTGGCCTTCAGCAGGCCGATGATCTGGTTGACGTACGCCGGCACGATCGACCGCAGCGCCTGCGGCAGCACGATGCGGGTGAACTGCCGGCGCTGCGGGATGCCCAGCGCCTTGGCCGCCTCGTGCTGCCCCTGATCGACGGCCAGCACACCCGATCGGACGACCTCGGCGCTGTACGCGATCTCGGACAGGCTCAGGCCGATGACGCCGAGGGCGAGCGGAGGCAGCAGCGAGACGGTGGGCACCGACCACTGCGGTCCGAACGGGATGCCGATGCCGATGGTCGGGTAGAGGTTGCCGAGGTTGAACAGGAAGATCAGCACCAGGATCAGCGGCACCGAGCGGAACAGCCAGATGTAGCCCCAGCTGAGGGTGCTCAGCACCGGATTGCCCGAGAGCCGCGCGATCGCGACGAGGACGCCTCCGACGAAGCTCACCACGGCGCTGATCGCCGTCGCGAGCAGGGTGAGCTGGAGGCCCTTGAGGATCGCGGGGCTGAAGAGCCAGGTGCCCACCTTCGCCCACTCCCACGAGGGGTTGGTGACGAGCGTCTGGGCGGCGTTGAGCAGCAGCACAACGACCAGCGCCGTGACCACCCAGCGCACGGGATGCCGGAGCGGGATCACCGGCCGTTCGCCCAGCCGTGCCAGGTCGCCGACCGGGAGCGGCTGCGCGGCGCCCTTCGGCGGCGCGATCGTGCCGGTCACGAGGCTCGTCCGAGGATGCCGGCCCGCAGGCCCGCTCCGCCGTCGGGCAGCGAGGCGGCGAGCTCGGCGAAGGAGGCGTCGTGGGCGACCTGGATCCGCGCGACGTCGAGCGGCTGCTCGGTCAGCGTCTTCGCGAAGCCGTGCAGCAGCACCACCTCCGGAGGCTGGGTCACGTCGTAGAGCGGGGTGTAGCCCGCGGTGAGGTAGAGGCGGACCGCCTCCGGCTGGAGGGGGCCGGTCGTGAGGTAGACGGTCGAATAGCCGAGCCGGCCGGCCTCCTCCTCGAGCTCGGTGACGACGCGGAGGGCGAGACCCTGGCGCCGGTGCGCCGACGAGGTCCAGATGCGCTTGAGCTCGGCGGTCGTGGCGTCGAAGGCTTTCAGCGCGCCTCCCGCGATCGTCGTGCCGTCGCGCAGCAGCAGCACGAACGCGCCGGTCGGAGGCGCGAAGGCCTCGACCGGGTAGCGCGCCAGCTCGGCCGACGCCGGCTCGCCGAGGGCCGTGCCGTAGCGCGTGTCGTATTCGCGCTCGAGCTCGTCAAGGAGAGGCCGCGCGCGCGGATCGTCGGCGCGGACGCGGACGAACTCGTCGCGCGGACCGTCAGACGCCGGCATGCGCGGCCTCAGCGGAGACGGAGGCAGCGGCGGCGTCGCGGCGCGCGACCTCCTCGCGCACCAGCGGGATCACGTGCCGCCCGAAGTCGAGGGTGTCGTCGATGTAGTCGTAGCCGCGCGCCGAGATGATGTCGACGCCGAGATCGACGTAGTCGAGCAGGGCGGCCGCCACGGTCTCGGGAGTGCCGACGAGGGCGTTCGAGTTGCCGCGGGCGCCCGCCGCGGCTCCGGCCTTCGTCCAGAGGGCGCGGTCGAACCGGTCGCCCTCGGCCGCGATCGACAGCAGACGCTGCGATCCCGTGTTCTCGGGAGCGGTGAGCCCCGCCGGTGCCAGCTCGCGGGTGCGCGCCTGGATGCGGCCGAGGATCGACTCCGCCTTCTCCCACGCCTGCTCCTCGGTCGCGCCGAGGATGGGGCGGAAGGCGACCTGGATGCGCGGCCGGTCGGCGCGGCCGGCCGCGGCGGACGCCTCCGTGACGCTGCGGATCTGCTCGGCCGTGTTGCGCAGCGGCTCGCCCCAGAGTGCGTAGATGTCGCTCTCGGCGGCGCCCACGGCGAGGGCGGCGGGGGAGGAGCCGCCGAACGAGATCTGCGGCCGCGGCTGCTGCGCGGGCGGGATGTCGCTGACGAATCCTGTGAAGCGGTAGTGGTCGCCCTCGTGGTCGAAGGGCTCGGGCGAGCTCCAGACCTTCTTGACGATGCGGATGTACTCGGCGGTGCGCGCGTAGCGTTCGTCCTTCGTGAGGAAGTCGCCCTCCGCCGCCTGGTCCGCGTCGGAGCCTCCCGTGATGAAGTGGACGCTCAGGCGCCCTCCGCTGAGCTGGTCGAGGGTCGCGAACGCCTTCGCCGCGACCGTCGGATAGGAGACGTTGGGCCGGTGCGCGAGGAGAAGCTGGATGCGCTCGAGCCGCGATGCGATGAAGGCGGCGGTGATCGCCGGGTCGGGAGCGCCCGAGTGGTAGGCGAAGAGGATGCGGTCCCACCCGCTGTCCTCGTGGGCGGCGGCCAGACGCAGCGTGTACTCCGGATCGAAGCTCGCTCCGCTGCGCGCTCGCGTCTCGCTGCCGTCGTTGAGCGCGGCGATGCCGAGGAATACGATGGGCACTGGGTCTCCCTGCCGTCGGGGCGGGCGTCGTCCGGCCTGCCGTGGGCCTCGACGCTAGGCGACGGTCCGACGGCGGTCCAGCAGGGCCGGACGCACTTCGTCACCGGCCGTCACAGAGCGACCCACTCGGGGTCGTTCCGCGCCGCGGGCGGGCGCTCTCGCGCAGAGTGGAGTCATGACAGCAGCGGAGGAGGTCCGATCCCTCGTGATCGTCGGCGGTGGACCGCGGGCGGTGGGCGTGCTCGAACGGCTCGCCGCGAACGCTCCCGAGCTCGGCACCGGGCGGCTCATCGTCCACCTCGTCGATCCGTTCCCGATCGGCCCCGGCCGCATCTGGCGCTACGAGCAGTCGCCGCTGCTGAAGCTCAACTCGCTCGCCGCCGACGTCACGATGTTCACCGACGCGAGCTCGACGATCGAGGGCCCCGTACGCCCCGGCCCGTCGTTGATCGAGTGGGCGGAGGCCGTGCGCTCCGGCGAGGTGGTCCTCGACGCCGGAGACGCCGCCGTCCGCCGCGAGATCGACGGGCTCCGAGGCGACAGCTTCCCCACTCGCCGGCTGCAGAGCCTCTACCTCCGCTGGTTCTACCGGGAGGCGGTCGCCGCGCTCGGACCGGACATCGAGGTCAGAGAGCACCGGGCGCGCGCCACCGAGGTCGTCGGCGACCACGACGGCCGGCAGCTGGTCGTCCTCGACTCCGGCGACACGCTCGCCGCCGATCTCGTGCTGTTCTCGCTCGGTCACAGCGGCGCGCTGCCGACGGAGGAGGAGGCGGGCCTGGCCGCTTTCGCCGCGCGGCACGGCCTCGACTACCTCCCTCCGTCGTTTACCGCCGACGCGGACCTCAGCGCTCTGGCCCCGGGCCGGGATGTGATCGTGCGCGGCTTCGGACTCGTGGCCGTCGACCTGGTGGTGCTGCTCACCGAGGGCAGGGGCGGCCGTTTCGAGCGCGATGAGGCCGGTGCCCTGCGGTACCTGCCGTCGGGCCGAGAGCCGCGGATCGTGATCAGCAGCCGCCGCGGCGTGCCGTACCACTCCAAGATCGGTTCGACCCTGCAGGGGGCGGCGCCCGAGCTCCGCTGGTTCACCGCCTCCGTCGCCGATCGGCTGCGCTCGCGCGGCCGAGCCCTCGACTTCGCCGAGGACGTCTGGCCGCCGATCGCCCAGGAGCTGCTCTGGGGCTACTACCGCGAGCTGTTCACCGGCCACCCCGAGCGGGTGAGCGCCGACTGGTCGCGGTTCGCGGAGGCGTTCTCGCGGCTCGATCCGCGCGCATCGGTGCTCGCCGCCTCCGGCGGGCCCCGTCTCGAGGCCGCGCAGGGCTACGCCGTCCCGGCACTCGGGGCCGACGCCCCGCGGGTCCTCGACGATGCGCGGGCGCTCGCGGCGCTGGTCGCCGAGACCGTGCCCGACGAGACCGACCGGCTCTTCCTCCCCGACCTCGACCGTCCGCTGGCCGGCACCCGGTTCGAGGACGCGGCCGCGGTGCAGGAGGCGGTGCGCGCCTACGTCCGGGGCGACCTCGCCCTGCGCACCCGTCAGGAGCACAGCGCCACAATGGGCCTGTTCCTCGCGGTGCTGCGCAGCCACCTCCTCCTCGCCGACCTCACCGCCTCGGCCGAGTGGACGCCTCGGTCGCGCATCGAAGATCTGCACGGCTGGTGGCTCGGCTGGTTCAGCTTCCTCGCGAGCGGCCCGCCCGCGCACCGCCTCGACGAGCTGCTCGCACTGTCGGAGGCGGGCGTCGTCGACTTCCTCGGCCCCGGTATCCGCGTCGTCGCCTCCGAGGAGGAGGGCCGCTTCGTCGCGAGCAGCGCCTCGGCCGATCGCGTGGTCGCTGCGGGCGCGCTCGTCGACGCCCGCCTCCCGCAGGCGGGGGTCGCGACGAGCGACGACGCCCTGCTCCGCGCCCTCGTCGCCTCGGGCGAGGCGGTCGAGGACCTCGTCGACCTGGGCGACGCGCTCGTCTCGACCGGCCGGCTGCGCGTGCACCAGGCGACGCTCTGCTGCGTTCGGCGAGCGGTGACCGCTTCGGTAGGAGGTACGCGATCGGGCCCTACACCGATGCGCCGTTCGTCGGTGCGTTCTCTCGGCCGGGGACGAACGCGGTGTCGTTCCGCGAGAACGACCGGGTGGCGCGCGCGCTGCTGCGACGGCTCCGCGGGCTGGGGCACGCGCAGCGCTCGGACGAGGGGGCGCCGCGTGTCACCTCGGGAGCGCCGTCCCGCGCCGACTCCCGGGAGGAGCCCCGCGTGGGTTCAGCAGGTGCGTCCCGGATCGGCCGGAGCGCACCTGCGAACCGCGCTACTCCCGGATGAAGGCGAGCAGGTCGGGGTTGATGACGTCGGCGTGGACCGTCAGCATGCCGTGCGGGTAGCCCTCGTAGACCTTGAGGGTCGAGTTCTGCAGCAGCTCGTGCTGCTTGAGCGCGGCGTCCTTGTAGGGCACGACCTGGTCGTCGTCGCCCTGGGTGACGAGGACCGGGACGGTGATGGCCTTCAGGTCGTCGGTCTGGTCCGTCTCCGAGAAGGCCTTGATGCCCTCGTAGTGCGCCAGCGCGGATCCGGTCATGCCCTGGCGCCACCAGTTGTCGATCACGGGCTGCGAGACGTCGGCGCCGGCCCGGTTGAAGCCGTAGAACGGGCCGGAGGCGACGGCCTGGAAGAACTCGGCGCGATTGGCCGCGAGCGCGTCGCGGAATCCGTCGAAGACCGAGATCGGCGTGCCCTCCGGGTTCGCCTCGGTCTGCACCATGAGCGGCGGCACCGCCGACACGAGGATCGCCTTGGCGACGCGGCCCTGCGGCTCGCCGTACTTCGCGACGTAGCGAGCGACCTGTCCGCCACCGGTCGAGTGGCCGATGTGGATCGCGTTGCGCAGGTCGAGGTGCTCGATCACGGCGTTGACGTCGCTCGCGTAGTGGTCCATGTCGTGGCCGGTGCCCACCTGGCTGGAGCGTCCGTGGCCGCGCCGGTCGCTGGCGATCACGCGATAGCCCTGCGCGTGGAAGAACAGCATCTGCGCGTCCCAGTCGTCGGAGGACAGCGGCCAGCCGTGGTGGAACACGATGGGCTGCGCGTCGGTGCTGCCCCAGTCCTTGTAGTAGATCTCTACGCCATCGTCCGTGGTCACAAACGGCATCTTCGAACCTCCGTGCTCGCGTCGATCCCGAGCCCCGCCCGGGTCGAATTCAAGGTGGTGACTCCCCGAGTGAGTGGGGAACGGCTCCACGATAGGGGCGTGGGAGCGCTCCCAGGGGCAAAACCGTGTTTCCACGATCGTCCAGATCCTCTCGGTCGAGCCCGGTCGATCGCGGGCGGCCGGAGCGGAGCCGGGTCGGACGATTCGTGACGGGCTCGCCGCGATCTCGGCGCCCGTCTCTCGTGCCTGATCCTCGATCGTCGCCGGTCGGTCGAGAGCTCCGGCGAGGTCGTCGGCGAGGTCCTGCAGAGTCATCGGCGGGAATCGGCGTGGTGGGCCGTGTCGCGATCCTCCTGGAGGGGGCGCTTGCGAAGGGTGGCCCTTCCCGGCCCACCCTCCCCGTTGCGCCCGCTCTGTCCCGCCCGGTCTCGCGGCATCCTCCTGCGCAACGAAGGCTGAGAGCGGCCGGGGAGCGGTTCTCGGCCGGGATCGGGCGCCCAGCCTTCGTTGTGCAGGCCCGCCGCCTCCGAACAGGCCGCGAGGAGGAGGCCGAGGGCGGCGCTGCGGAAGACGCTCGGCGAGGACGTCCGCGACCCCGTACCCGTTCACCGGGTCGGGTGCCGGAGCTGAGCGTGGCCGCGCCCCGCGTCACTTCTCCGGACGGACCACCAGTCCGACGCCGCCGCCGCGCCGCACCGGTTCGGCGACCGCCGTCATCCGGCCCGAGGGGTTGACCTCGATGGCCGCCACCGCGCCGATCTGCGCGGCCGAGGTGAAGGTGTCTCCCGAGGGGGTCAGCTGCTGTCCGTAGGGGGCGAGGTCGTCGGCGTACGCCTCGATGAACTCGGGCTCGGCCGAGGTCGCTGCGGCGTTGCGCTGGGAGGCGCGGGGCGCCGCCACCGCCTCCGGGAGCGTCATCCCGAGGTCGATGCGGTTGACGAGCGTCTGGAGGACCGTCGTGATGATCGTCGATCCTCCCGGCGAGCCGACGACGAACCGGACGTCTCCGTCGTCGAGGACGATCGTCGGCGACATCGACGAGCGTGGGCGCTTGCCCGGCTCGATCCGGTTCGGGTCGCCGTCGACGAACGTCGTGGAGAAGTCGGTGAGCTCGTTGTTGAGGAGGAAGCCGCGCCCGGGGACGGTCATCGCCGAGCCGCCGGTCTGCTCGATCGTCAGCGTGTAGGAGGCGGCGTTGCCCCACTTGTCGACGACGGAGAGGTGGGTGGTCGAGATGTTCTCGGTGTCCGACTCGGTCGTGGCGGGTGCGGTCGAGCATCCGGAGCCGTCGAGAGCGCCGGGCGCGACCGGACGCACGGAGGCGGTGGTCGGGTCGATCGTGCAGTCCCGCGAGTCCGCGAACTCCTGGCTGAGCAGCGTCTCGGTGGGCACGTCGGTGAACGCCGGGTCGCCCACGGAGGCGCCGCGGTCGGCGAAGGCGCGGGCGGACGCCTCGAGGTAGAGGTGCAGGGCGCTGCCGGTGTCCGCGGCGGAGAGGTCGTGGTTCTCGAGGATGTTCAGCGCCTCGCCGACCGCGATCCCGCCGGAGGAGGAGGGCGCCATGCCGTAGACGTCGAGCCCGCGGTAGGAGACGTGCGTGGGCGCCTGCTCCGCCACCGAGTAGGCGGCGAGGTCGGCGGCCGTCAGCGAGCCGGCCGGGGCGGGCAGGTCGGAGCCGGGCGCGACCCGCGGATTCTGGACCGTGTCGGCGATCTCCGCGGCGAGCGCGCCTTCGTAGAACGCGTCCGGCCCGTGGACGGCGATCGAGGTCAGCGTTTTCGCGAGGTCGAGGTTGCGGAACGTGCTGCCCACCTTCGGCGCGTCGCCGCCGGGGAGGAACAGCGCGGCCGTGTCCGGGAACGCTTCGAACCGCTCGCGGTTGTCGAGCGTCTGGCTGCGGAACGTCTCGTCGACCCGGAAGCCCTTCGCCGCGAGCGCGATCGAGGGCGCCAGCACGACCGGGAGCGGCAGCGTGCCGAAGCGGTCGACGGCGGTGTCCCAGGTCGCCACCGTGCCCGGAACGCCGACCGCGACTCCGGAGGACACGAGGTCCGGACTGAACGGGTACGGCGTTCCGGTCGCCGGGTCGAGGAAGGCGTCCGAGGTGATCCCGGCCGGAGCGGTCTCACGCCCGTCGATGGTGCTGACCTCGCCGGACGCCTTGTCGAAGTAGACGAAGTACCCGCCGCCGCCGATGCCGGCGCTGTAGGGCTCGCTCACCCCGAGAGCGGCCGCCGTGGCGACCGCCGCGTCGGCCGCGTTGCCGCCGCGCTTGAGCACCTCCATGCCCACCCGGCTCGCGTTCGCGTCGACGCTCGAGACCGCCCCTCCGTAGCCGACCTGTGTCGACGGCGAGATGAGCGGCCCGCCGAGGACGTTGCGGATCTTCTCGGGCCCGGCATCCTTGAGATACCCGGAGATCGGCTTGTCGAGCGCGGTCGCGGGCGCGGCACCCGCCGCCCCGAGTGAGACGACCGCGACGAGAGCGATCGCGAGCCTGCGGAGCACGGGTGTCGTGGCCATGGGGTTCCTCCAGCCTCAGTGGTGCGCGGTCGGCGATGCGGATTCCACCAACCTACGGGTGGGGCGGGGTGCGGGGTAGGGGGCGGAGGGTCGCCGCTGCCCGTTCGGGCCTGGTAGCCGCTCAGCCGTCGCTCGGTGGTGAACCCCTGCCTGGAGGCGTCGGCAGTGGGTCGGCTTCGGGGATTCCGACCCACATGATCCCGTCGGCGAGCCGCGCATGCCCAGCGAGTGCGCCGAGAGGCTCGGCCATGTCCTGCGCTGCGTCGGCCCCCGTCGATGCCGGGTCATCATCTCTGGCGTGGGGAGGGAAGCGCACTCGCCGACCGATCACCTGGTGCCCGCCGGCCGCACGTCGATAGAGGACGCACACGCTCCCGGTGTTCTCGATCCAGATGTGGACCACTTCTACGTCTGAGGCGAAGCTCTCCCGGACCTCCTTCACGAGCGCGTCCCGAACGAGCTCTGCATCGGTCGTCTCGGTCATCGACGGTCGCCACCAGCGTCGGCTACTCCGCGGAGATCGTCTCCGCGAGGGGCTGGGCTTCCTGTCGTTGAGACTCACGTCGTGCGTGCTTCGAGCGTGCGGCCCAGCCGTACGGCAGGTCCTGAGGAGGTCGATCGCCGGCGATGGCCGCGAGTCCACGGAGGTAGTGGTCGCCGATCCGGACGAGGGCGATGGTCCGGGGTCGGTAGCCGAGCGGCCGTTCGTGCCAGACCGCTGTCGCGTCCACCTCCCACAGTGAGAGCCAGTGGCGAGTGAGCGCGTACGGGACGCCCACCCACAGCGCGCTGTACTTCTTGCGACGTTCCATCCCGACCAGGGCGTCCGGGTCGAGGAGGGTGGCCAGCATCCCCGAGGTGGTGTCTAGATCGATCGCCGGACGATCGGCGGGCGGGCGAGGGGGCCACTCCGGCCGGGTTCGCGAGAATCGCGCTTCCCACGACCGATTCGGCCGCGCTCGCTCGATCTCCTTGAGACGGACGGCGACGTACCCGTCGAAGAAGCCGCCGGTCATCGTCGCCGCGAGGAGTGCCCACTTCCGGCCTGTACCGATGATGAACCCGTCGACCGTCTCGCGGTTCCCGAAGGCGAGACGGAGCTTGATGTTTGTCTCCTCACGTTGGGCCCTGGTCAGCAGTGCTCGGATCTTCGTCATGGAGGACACCAGCACAGTCTGTCAACCGAGAGGCACCCTCGCTCGGATCATCGTGCTCGGGCACAGCGTCTCGAAGAAGGACGGCTCATCGAGTCCATCGGTGCGGAGAGCCGGGCGCCGCAGGTCCCGACAGCGCTCCTCGATCTCACTTTTCGCGCAGATCCGGGTGCGGGTGAGTGTGATGGGTCGGTTCGTACAGTGCAGGTATGAGTGCGCTGAGGAGACCGGGACCGCACGACAGGCGGGCCGCGGATGGACGCGAGGTTCATTGAGGCTGGGCGTTCTCGCCGTAGCGCTACCTCCTCGCGTCGGGAGACGCACTCGTCTCCTCACGTGAGCGAGCCTGTCTCCTCGCGGACGACTCGCCCGTCGAAGACCCGCCTGGTAGCGGCCGTTGGGAACTGTACGACCCGTGAGACGACGGGATCCGCCTCCACGTCGTTGCCGGCTTCGACATTGACGTACACCGCGCCGTCGTCGCCGACGCGCCGTGGCCAGATGTGCTCGACGGCGGGTCGCAGTCCCTTAGGAAGCACGTCTCTTGGATCCCGAGCGTCAGTATCGGAGCCGATGTCAACGACGCTCCAGCCACGCACGTCGAGAGATCGACCCGCATGCAAGCGCTGCACCCGCAGCACTTCTCTTGCGAGGGCCTCATCCGCCGATGCCTGCCGGGAGGGAGTCATTCACCCAT
>NZ_LIIN01000094.1 GCF_001634385.1 Rathayibacter tanaceti
GCCGGCGGGACTGCGGCGCGAAGGCGGTCGCGGCGGGTGGGACCGGCGGCCGGGTCCGCGGACTCGGGAGGCGCGGACGAGTCGGACCGACGCGGGGTGACCGGAGTCGGGAAGGGCCGGCTCGGTGCCGGAGGCTCCTCGCCGGCCGACGGCGGCGGCACGAGGGCATGCGAACGAGCAGGCGGGAGACCGAGGCGACCGACATCGATCGCGTCCTCGTCCTCGACCGGCGCGGGAGCCGTCGAGCGGCGGCGCGGACCGGGCGGCGGCATCCGCACGCCGTCAGGGAGGAGAGTGGGGGCCGTGTCGCTCGCGCGCGGGGCGTACTGCCCCGACTCCCGAGCCGCATCCATCGCGGTCCGGGGCGTGGGACCGGTGTCGGTGTCGGGCTGGTCGTCGTTGCGCTCATCCATGCGAACGAGCCTCCTTCCGCTTGCGGTCAGTGTAGCGGCGGGCACGGATCACGCGAGGCGGGACGATCGGCGACGCCAGGAGCGACGGGGAGCGCGCCTCGTGGCGACTCGAGCGCGGCGTGTGCAGCCGACGGTTAGGTTCTGCCGCCCGCGGGACCGTAAAGTAGTCAGCCATGCATGTACTCAGCGTGAGCTCCCTCAAGGGCGGCGTCGGCAAGACCACGGTGACCCTCGGCCTTGCATCCGCGGCGTTCTCGAAGGGCCTGCGAACGCTGGTCGTCGACCTCGATCCCCAGTCCGATGTGTCGACCGGCATGGACATCAATGTCGCCGGTCACCTCAACATCGCCGACGTCCTGACGTCGCCGAAGGAGAAGATCGTCCGCTCGGCGATCGCGCCCTCCGGCTGGACGAAGGAGCACCACGGCACGATCGACGTGCTGATCGGCAGCCCGTCGGCGATCAACTTCGACGGACCGCACCCCAGCATCCGCGACATCTGGAAGCTCGAGGAGGCCCTCGCCAGCGTGGAGGCCGACTACGACCTGGTGCTGATCGACTGCGCTCCCTCCCTCAACGCGCTGACCCGCACCGCGTGGGCGGCGAGCGACCGCGTCGCCGTCGTCACGGAGCCCGGGCTGTTCTCGGTGGCTGCCGCTGACCGTGCGCTCCGGGCGATCGAGGAGATCCGCCGCGGCCTGAGCCCGCGACTCCAGCCGTTGGGCATCATCGTCAACCGCGCTCGGGTGCAGTCGCTCGAGCACCAGTTCCGGATCAAGGAACTCCGCGACATGTTCGGGCCCCTCGTCCTCAGCCCGCAGCTACCCGAGCGCACGTCGCTCCAGCAGGCGCAGGGTGCCGCGAAGCCGGTGCACGTGTGGCCCGGAGAGAGCGCTCAGGAGATGGCGCACAACTTCGATCTTCTGCTCGACCGCGTCATCCGCACGGGTCGCATCGGCGAGCAGGTCTCGGCCACGAAGTAGCGATCGACACGCCCGTCGGGGAGGCGGTTCCTCGCACGAGGAGACGGGCGGATGGCCGCGACACGACGTTCGAGCGCGATCGGCCCCTGCTGCTGAGCGGGAGCCCCGGGGTCGGTGCGGCTCAGCCGACGCGGCGGGAGGCGCGGCGCTGGGCCAGCTCGTCGGTCGGGTCGACCGACTGGTGGTCGAGCTCGACGAGACTCGATTCGACCTCTCGGAGGACCTTGCCGACGGCGATGCCGAAGACACCCTGGCCGCGGCTGAGGAGGTCGATGACCTCGTCGTTCGAGGTGCAGAGGTAGACACTCGCGCCGTCGCTCATCAGGGTCGTCTGAGCCAGGTCGTCGACACCGGACTCACGGAGCTGATTGACCGCGGTGCGGATCTGCTGGAGCGAGATCCCTGTGTCGAGCAGCCGCTTCACGAGCTTGAGGACCAGGATGTCGCGGAATCCGTAGAGGCGCTGGGTGCCGGACCCGGACGCTCCGCGCACGGTCGGCTCGACGAGCTCGGTACGCGCCCAGTAGTCGAGCTGGCGATAGGTGATCCCTGCCGCGCGAGCCGCGACGGCGCCGCGGTAGCCGGCATCGGCGTCGAGATCGGGGAGTCCGTCGGTGAAGAGGACGAGGTCGCGCTGGCCGCTGACGTCGCGGCTGACTTCTCTCATCCCTGTGCCTCTCGGATCCGGACGCCCGATCCTCGGAACGCGCTCCCTACCGTACTCACCGGGGCATGCCGAGTAAACGACATCGGGCTCCGGGCCGCGGCGTGTCGCGGACGGCCGTCCTCCGGGGTGGGCTGCGGGCTCACGCCCGGCCGATCCGCGACAGCGCGCTGCGCACCATCGCCCCACGGATCGTGCCGAGCTGAGCAGCCAGACCGATCGCGGACTCGGCCGCGCTCGCCGAGCCGGAGGCCTCGCCCCGCCGTGCGCTGGAGGCGACGACACTCTCGATCAGGGCCATCTCGCGCTCGACGGCGACGCGGAGCGGGCGCAGGTGTCGGGGCTCGATCCCCGAGCGGCCGAGCTCGACGAGGGCCTTCATGGTGGTGACGGCCTCGTCGCCGAAGACGTCGCCGCCGCGCACGAGTCCCGCGGAGACCGCCTCCTGGACGAGAGCCGAGCTCGCTCCCGACTCGCTCGCCAGGCCGGCTCGCGTCAGCCGCGTGGCGGGCCCGAGGAGCGAGGCCGCAGGACCGCCCACGCCCGCGGGCAGGGCGGGCTCGCGACCCGCGTCGATGTCGTCGAGATAGCCGCGGATCACCTTGAGCGGCAGATAGTGGTCGCGCTGGAGGGCGAGGACCATCCGCAGGCGCTCGACGTCGGCGGAGGAGAACTTGCGGTAGCCGGACTCGGTGC
Organism: Rathayibacter tanaceti; assembly: GCF_001634385.1. Classification (GTDB taxonomy): domain Bacteria; phylum Actinomycetota; class Actinomycetes; order Actinomycetales; family Microbacteriaceae; genus Rathayibacter; species Rathayibacter tanaceti. The sequence continues at coordinate 2,757 of NZ_LIIN01000094.1, forward strand.
GCGCCGGTGAGACGAGACCCTGCTCCTCGAGGAAGCGCAGCTTCGACGGAGTGACGTCCGGGAACTCGGAGGTCAGCCTGGCCAGCACCTGACCGATGCTCAGCAGAGCGGCGGAGCCGGTGGGGAGGGCGCGCGCGGAGGAACGGCCCACGGCTTACGCGTCCGGGGCGGCGACGAGGTCGGCGCGGGACGCATAGAAGGTGAGGCGGAACTTGCCGACCTGCACCTCTGAGCCGTCGGTGAGGATCGCGGACTCGATCCGGACACCGTCGAAGTAGGTGCCGTTGAGCGAGCCGAGGTCGTGGACCTCGAACGACGTGCCGCGGCGGACGAACTCGGCGTGACGGCGAGAGACTGTGACGTCGTCGAGGAAGATGCCCGCCTCGGGGTGCCGGCCGACCGTCGTCGAATCGGTATCGAGGAGGAAGCGGGCTCCCGTGTTGGGGCCACGGCGCACGACGAGCAGCGCGGAGCCGGACGGCAGGGCGCCGACCGCCTCAGCCTCCTCCCGCGATGCGCGGTTGTCGAGCGCGGCAAGCTGGGCACCGATGTCGTCGGTGAACGTCAGCGTCGTCTCCGTCGACGGCTCGCCGGGAACGGACTTGTGCTGGGCGGGTGATGCTCCACCGACGGGCTCGACCAAGACGTACCTCCTACCGGTCAAGCGTATCCGAATCGTGACCCTCGTCGGACCCCTGATCGCCGGTGCGCGTCCCCCGGAGGAGGCCGCGGGTCTGCGCGGCGTAGACGATCCCCGCCCACCAGTAGAGGAACGCACCCCAGAGCACGAAGGCCCAGGCGAGGGGAAGGGAGGCGGGTGCGAGCGCCGGGAACGCCTGGCCGAGCATGATCAGCGGGAGCGCGTAGAACAGGCAGAAGGTGGCGAATTTGCCCAGGTGGTGCACCGGAAGCGGACCGTAGCCGTTGTTCGCCAGGATCACCGCGAGGACCACGAGCATCAGATCGCGCGCGAGCAGGACGGCGACCAGCCACCACGGCACGAGCCCTCGAGCCGCGAGGCCCAGGACGGTCGCGAAGATGTAGAGGCGGTCGGCAGCGGGATCGAGGATCCGGCCCAGGCGCGTCATCTGGTCGAAGCGGCGCGCGATCCAGCCGTCGAGGTAGTCGGTCAGGCTCGAGAGACGAGCGTGAGCAGGGCGAGCGCGTCCTCGCCGAGGACCACCAGTACCAGGAACACCGGCACGAGGGCGAGGCGCACCATGCTGAGGACGTTCGGGACCGTCCAGATGCGGTCCTCCCCGGTGCGCGCCATGCGCCCAGCCTAGGCGCGGCTCCGCGAGACCCCGCTGATCCGCCCGCGCCCGACTGCCGACCGGACGACGGATCAGCGCTTGTCGCGCCAGACCCGCTCGAACGGCAGGCGCCACGCGTGAGGGGCGATCAGCTGGTGGATCGCATTGGGACCCCAGGATCCGGGCGCGTAGAGCCGCACGGGCGGCGGATCCTGCAGGAGCGGCGCCGACACCTCCCAGAGGCGCTCGATGCCCTCGGCCGTGGTGAACAGCGTGTGGTCGCCGCGCATCGCGTCGAGGATGAGCCGTTCGTACGCCTCGAGCGCGTCGCCCGCCCGATCGGTCTCCTGCAGCGCGAACTGCATGCTGAGCTTGTCCAGTCGCATGCCCGGGCCCGGCCGCTTGCCGTAGAACGACAGCGAGACCTTGGAGGCGTCGGCGAGGTCGAAGGTGAGATGGTCCGGCCCGTGCGCGCCGACTCCCGAACCCTGCGGGAACATGCTCTTCGGAGGCTCGCGGAACGCGATCGAGATGATGCGCTGCCCCTCCGCCATGCGCTTGCCGGTGCGGAGGTAGAAGGGCACGCCTGCCCAGCGCCAGTTGTCGATCTCGCACTTGAGGGCGACGAAGGTGTCGGTCTCGGAGTCGGGGGCGACTCCGGGCTCGTCGCGGTAGCCGATGTACTGCCCGCGCACCACGTTCTCGGGGTTGAGCGGTCGCATCGAGCGGAAGACCTTGTTCTTCTCCTCGCTGATGGCCTGTGGCTCCAGGGCGGTCGGCGGCTCCATCGCCATGAAGGCGAGCACCTGGAAGAGATGGGTGACGACCATGTCCTTGTAAGCGCCGGTCGACTCGTAGAACTCGGCGCGGCGATCGAGGGTGAGCTTCTCGGGGATGTCGATCTGGACGTGATCGATGAAGTTGCGGTTCCAGATCGGCTCGAAGAGGCCGTTCGCGAAGCGGAACGCGAGGATGTTCTGCGCCGGCTCCTTGCCCAGGAAGTGGTCGATCCGGAAGATCTGCTCCTCGCTGAACGTCTGGTGCAGCTCGGCATTGAGCACGACGGCGCTCTCGAGGTCGACGCCGAACGGCTTCTCCATGATGATGCGGGAGCGTTCGACGAGACCGGCCTCGGCGAGCATCCGCACCACCGAGAGCGCCGCCCTGGGCGGGACGCTCAGATAGTGCAGGCGGCTGACGTCCGGGCCGAGGGCCGCCTCGGCATCGGTGACCGCCTCGGCCAGGGCGGCCGGGCCCGCGGACTGCGGGACGTACCGCAGCTTCGAGGCGAACTCGTCCCACTGCGCGGACGTGAGCGAGCGGCTGCCGAACTCGTCATAGGCCAGCTTGGCGAAAGCGCGGAACGATTCGTCGTCGTGCTCCTCCAGCGAGGTGCCGACGATCTGCAGATCGGGGGCGAGGGAGGAGAGCGCGAGGTGCGCCATCCCCGGGATCAGCTTGCGCCGGGCCAGATCGCCGACCGCTCCGAAGAGCACGACGACGTGCGGTGCCGCCTGCTCGGTCTGGACAGCGGGGACGGGGGGTGCGGTTGTCACGGTCACCCCACGATCATTCCAGTTCGGATCGTGACGGCGGCGTCATGTGCTCGATACACACCGCCGCTAAGGTCTCTCCCGTGCCTCCGTTCACCGACGCGTCCGCCGCGACCGCAGCACCCGCCTCCTCCGCCCCCACCTCGGCCGACGGGACCACCGCCCCACCGCTCGACGAGCGGATCCGGGCCGACGTCCACCTGCTGGGCGAGCTCCTCGGCCAGGTCCTCCGCGAATCCGGCGACCTCTCGCTCTACGACGACGTCGAGAGGCTGCGGGCGCTGACGATCAGCGCCTACGACAGCGGCGAGGCCGACGAGATGGCCGAGGCGGAGCAGTTCGTCGCGTCCCTGACGCTCGAGCGCGCCGAGGAGGTGGCCCGAGCCTTCACCTGCTACTTCCACCTGGTGAACGTGGCCGAGGAGTTCCACCGGGTGCGCGTGCTGCGGCGGCGCGAGGCCGATGCGGGCGCACAGTCGCCGGAGGACTCGATCCTCGCCTCGATGCGCCGCCTCACCGGCGAGCTCGGCGAGGACGAGGCCTTCGACCGCCTCTCGCGCCTCGAGTTCCGCCCGGTCCTCACCGCGCACCCCACCGAGGCGCGCCGCCGAGCGGTCGCCTCGACCATCCGCCGCATCAGCGATCTGCTCGAGCAGCGCGACGACCCGCGCATGGGCGGGGTCGTGCTGGTCGAGATCCGCCGCCGCCTGCTCGCCGAAGTGGACACCCTCTGGCGCACGGCGCCCCTGCGCGAGTCGAAGCCGACTCCGCTCGACGAGGTGCGCACGGCGATGAGCGTCTTCGACGAATCGCTCTTCTCGGTCCTCCCCCGCGTCTACCGCCGGCTCGACGACGCGCTGCTGGGCGAGGGATCGGGCACCCGGACTCCGGTCGCACCGGCCTTCGTCCGCCTCGGCACCTGGATCGGCGGCGACCGCGACGGCAACCCGTTCGTGACCGCCGAGACGACCCTGGAGGCCGTCGACATCGCCTCGGAGCACGTGCTCATCGGCCTGGAGCGGGTCGCCCGCCGGGTTGGCCGGGCATTGACGCTCGACGGCTCGACCACTCCTCCCTCGCCGGAGGTCGAGGCGCTCTGGGCCTCGTGCACCCGGCGCGCGCCCGAGCTCGCCGCCGTCATCGCCGAGCGCTCGCCGAACGAGACCCACCGCCGCGTGCTGCTGTTCGCGGCCGACCGTCTCGCCGCAACGCGGTCGGAGGGGCCGCTGGCCTACTCCTCCGCCGCGGAGCTGCTCGACGAGCTGCGCACGCTCCAGGAGTCGTTGGTCGCCGCCGGCGACGTCCGCGCTGCCTACGGCGATCTGCAGGACTTCGTCTGGCAGCTCGAGACGTTTGGTTTCCACCTCGCCGAGATCGAGGTGCGTCAGCACTCGAAGGTGCACCGCGAGACCATCGCGGCGGTGCGCGAGGGCGGCGAGCTCGACGAGCGGAGCCTCGAGGTGCTCGCGGTGTTCCGCGCGATCGCGAAGGTGCAGGAGCGCTTCGGCACCGCGGCCGCCCGCCGCTACATCGTCTCGTTCACGCAGTCGGCCGACGACCTGCGGACCGTGTTCGAGCTCGCCGAGGCGGCGACCGACGGAGCCCCGCCGGTCATCGACGCCGTCCCGCTGTTCGAGACCTTCGCCGATCTGGACGCGTCGACCGACATCCTCGCCGAGATGATCCGCCTCCCCCAGGTGCAGGCACGCCTCGCCGAGACCGGGAACCGCCTCGAGGTGATGCTGGGCTACTCCGACTCGTCGAAGGACGTCGGACCGGTCTCGGCGACACTCGCCCTCTACGACGCACAGGCGCGCATTGCGAAGTGGGCCGCGGACGAGGGCATCGTCCTGACGCTCTTCCACGGCCGCGGCGGTGCTCTCGGGCGCGGTGGCGGCCCGGCCAACCGCGCCGTGCTCGCGCAGCCGCCGGGGTCGGTCGACGGCCGGTTCAAGCTCACCGAGCAGGGAGAGGTCATCTTCGCCCGGTACGGCAACCCGGACATCGCGACCCGTCACATCGAACAGGTCGCCGGAGCGACGCTGCTCGCCTCCTCCCCCGCGGTCGGCGAGCGCAACGCGGGCGCCGCCGAGCGATTCGCAGAGGTCGCCGCGACGATGGACAGGGAGTCGCGCCGCCGCTTCTTCGAGCTGGTCAAGGCCGACGGCTTCGCGCCCTGGTTCGCCCGGGTCACGCCCCAGGAGGAGGTGGGCCTGCTCGCGCTCGGCTCGCGACCCGCGCGCCGCGGACTCTCGGTCGAGTCGCTCGAGGATCTGCGGGCGATCCCGTGGGTCTTCGCCTGGACGCAGGCCCGCGTCAACCTGACGGGCTGGTTCGGTCTCGGCAGTGCGCTCGAGGCCGTCGGCGATCTGGAGCTGCTCCGCGAGGCTTACGCGTCCTGGCCGCTGTTCACGACGATGGTCGACAACGTCGAGATGTCGCTCGCGAAGACCGACGAGGGCATCGCCCGTCGCTACCTCGCGCTCGACTCGCGTGAGGATCTGGCTGGGCTCGTGCTCGACGAGATGGAGCTCACCCGCCGCTGGGTCCTCTCGATCACCGGCGAGGAGAGCCTCCTCACCGGGCACCGCGTGCTGGGCCGTGCCGTGCGCCTGCGGACTCCCTACGTCAACGCGCTCTCGCTCCTCCAGCTGCGCGCTCTGCGGGCCCTGCGAACCGACCCGGGCGGCTCGGGGACCGAGCAGAATCAGCGGCTGCTGCTGCTCGCGGTCAACGGCGTCGCGGCTGGACTGCAGAACACGGGCTGAGCTGGGCCCGGAACGACGGAACCCCCGGCGGCCTCACGGCTGCCGGGGGTTCGTCGTGTGTCGGTGGGTTCACGCCTGCGGAGCGGCGCCCGCCTCCTGAGCGGCCTTCGCCTCCTCGTACTGGCGGCGCACCTCGACCATGTCGAGGCCGCGGACCTGCTCGATCAGGTTGTCGAGGGCCGGAGCCGGCAGCGCGCCGGGCTGGGCCATCAGCGGGATGCCGTCGCGGTAGACGACGAGGGTCGGTATGGAGGAGATGCCGTAGCTCGCGGCGAGCTGCTGCTGGTCCTCCGTGTCGACCTTCGCGAAGGTAATGTCGGCGTTCTTCTCGCTCGTCGCCTCGAAGACGGGAGCGAACTGCTTGCAGGGGCCGCACCAGTCGGCCCAGAAGTCGATCAGGACGATGCCGTCGGCGATCGTCCGGTCGTGGGAGTCGAGGGTCATCGCAGTCGTAGCCATGCGGGATGCAACCGGGCTCCTCCGCGGCCTATTCCCGGGCGGCGTCGAGGACGTCGAGCAGCGAGCGCGGGCCGACGGCGACGGCGCCGAGGGCCTCGACGCGCGCGACGAGGCCGCGGTCGGCCGTGACGACGACCGACGACTCCCGGCCACCGACGAGGTGGACGATCGCGTCGTCGCCCGAGGCCTCGGCGGAGTGGACAGCCAGGCGTCCGGCCGGCGCGGCGGCCACCGCGGTGGCGGTGTCGGCGGCCCGCGCCGCTCCCTCCAGCACCACCGCGATGCACGGCCACACTCTGTCGGCGTCGATCCCCAGCAGCCGGCCGGGGAGCCCAACGACCGCCACGCGGGCGAGAGCGGCGAGGAGGCGCTCGGCGGCGCCGGCGCGATCCCGCCACCAGCCGTCGGGGCGCGAGCCCACCACGTTCGCAGCATCCACGACGAGAACCGGCACGGACGAGCCCAGCGCGCGCAGACCCGGCCACGCGGCGCCGAACCCCGGGTGCAGAGGGAGGGAGTTGACGTCCTCGGGTGCGACCCAGCGCAGCTCCGTGCTCTCGGCGTCGCTGATGCGGGGGGTGAAGTGCTCGCGGGCCTCGGCCAGCACCGTGGAGTAGCTCCACGGGCCGATCGTGACGACGCTGGAGAGGACGGGCAGGATCAGCTCCGCGGGCACGCCCGCCTCCTCCTCCGATTCGCGGAGGGCTGCCTCGAACGCCGACTCCTCGGGATGACGTGCACCGCCGGGCAGGCCCCACGTGTCGCCGAAGTGGCTCCAGCTCACGCGGTGCTGGAGGAGGACGCGGCCGGACGGGTCGCGCAGCAGGAGGCCTGCGGCCCCGAAGCGGCCCCAGAAGCGGCGCCCGTCGCCGACCTCGACCCAGCCGTCGCCGAGGGAGGCGTTGAACGGAGGGCGCGGGGGCACGGCGCCCTCGCCGGTGTCCTCGCTGGTCATGCCCTCCAGCCTCCCACACCGGGCGCGCCGCACCCGACGCCCGCAGGCTGGCAGAATCGGACGATGCGCCGCTCGAGACTGCTCCCCCTTGCGACGCTCGTGTGGCTCGCGGTGATCGCCCTGATCACCCTGACTCCCGCGCCGTACCCACCGGGCGAGCCGAACAGCGTGATCCGCGGGATCATCGCGTTCCTCGGCTCCACCCCGCTGACGGGCTGGTTCGACTTCGACGTCGCCGAGTTCACCGCGAACGTCCTGCTGTTCGTGCCGCTCGGGGCGCTCCTCGCCGCGCAGCTGCCTCCGCGCCGCCGTCTGCTCGGAGCGGTGATCGGCCTGGGCGTCTCGGCGGTGGTCGAGACCTCGCAGCTGCTCTGGCTGCCGACCCGCGTCTCGGATGTGCAGGACCTGGTCTCCAACGGCAGCGGCTCTCTCCTGGGCGCCCTGCTGACGATCGTGCTCCTGCGCCGCACCCCGCGACGCAGCCCCCGGAAGGACCGAACCGACCATGCCCGCTGAGACCCTCGTCGTCCTCGACAGACCCTCCCTCGACGCGGAGGGCCGTCATCCCGGGAGCCCGCGGCACCGGGTCGAACCGAGCGGGCGGACCGGCCTCAAGGTGACCGACCTCGGCTTCACCCGTGGAGACGGGATCTTCGAGACGATCAACCTCGTCGACGGTCGGCTCCAGGCGCTCGACGCGCACCTCGACCGCTTCGAGCGTTCGGCGCGGATGCTTGATCTCCCGCGCCCGGATCGCCCTGCCTGGCTCGACGCGATCCACGCCGCCGCCGCAGCGCATCCGCGGGTCGCGGAGGCGATGCTGAAGACGATCCTCACCCGCGGAGTGGAGGGCGACGGACGCCCGACCGGCGTGGTGTTCGTGCAGACGAGCCCCGATTTCGGGCCGGCTCGGCGCGAGGGTGTGCGGGTGGTGCTCCTCGACCGAGGGCTTCGATCGGACGTGCAGCAGACCTCGCCCTGGCTGCTCGTGGGGGCGAAGACGCTCTCCTATGCGGTCAACCGCGCGGCCTCGCGGGAGGCGGCCCGGCGCGGCGCGGACGACGCTGTCTTCGTCTCGACCGACGGGTATTTGCTCGAGGGACCGAGCGCGAACCTGGTCCTGCTCGTCGGCGACGAGCTGGTGACTCCTCCGCCGAGTCTCGGTCTCCTGCCGGGCACGACGCAGGGCGACCTGTTCGAGCTCGCTCCGGTCCTTGGGCTCCGTTCGGCGGTGCGCCCCGTGCGCGCGCCGGACCTCGAGGCGGCGGCTGCGGCGTGGCTGGTGTCGAGCGCGCGCAACGCCGCTCCCATCCGCGCGGTCGACGGCACAGACCGCCGCATCGACGTGGAGCTGTCGGCCCGCATCAACGCGGCGCTCCTCGCGCGCTGAGCGAGGCATCCGGCCCGCGAGACGCCGCGCGAGGAGCGCACGCGGCAGCTCGTCAGCGTCATCCCGAGGGCGGACGGTGTCAGTCGGCGGGCCCTCGCGTGATCAGGCCGCCGCGGACGTGCTCGACGGTCGGATCGATCTGCACGGGGCCGCGCTGGTCGGCGGCCTCGTCGTTGATGACCGCGGAGACGAGGCCCCGCCAGTCGGTGCCTTCGGCGACCGCGTCCTCGGAGCCGGCACGACGCGTCACGAAGACCGCCTCCGCCTCCTCGCCCGCGTGGGAGATGATCGCCAGCACGCCGACCGTGCGGCCGTCCGGATGCTCGATCCGCCACTCCTCATGGCCCGACGGGACGAGTGCGAACTCGAGGCCGGCGTGCGGGAACCCGGTGGGACGCGGCTCGGACGGCGAGCCGCTGTGCGGCGGTGCTCCGCGCGTCGGGACGCCGGTGCCCACTCCGCTCGTGGTGCTCATCCCGACGTCGGAGCGGGTGCCGCCCGCTCCGGAGTTCTCGTTCGCGGCCGCCATCCGGCTGTCGCCGCTGCGGATCGCGTCGTCCCCGCGGGGATCGTTCGTCCCGGAGTAGATGCTGTTGTCTCGGGTCATGGGAACCTCCTGGTCGGCGGCCGTTGAGGGGCCGCAGGTGAGTGGCGAGCGGGCGCCGTTTCGTAGACTGTCGGGATGCAGATCCCGGTGACCGGTACCGTGCGGGTGGACGCCTGGCTGTGGGCTGTCCGCGTGTACAAGACGCGCTCGGCGGCGACCGCGGCGGCGCGGGCCGGCCACGTGCGCGTGAACGGTGAGCGCGCGAAGGCGGCGCAGACGGTGCGGGTCGGCGACGAGGTGCGCGCGAGGATCGGCGGGTTCGACCGC